>CAZZWA010000179.1:0-2420 GCA_964657555.1 uncultured Microcoleus sp. | reverse complement strand
TCATGGTTCAGGAGCATTTGCTCACCATACAGTCGAGTTTTTCCAAATAACTGACCAGTTAGAATCTCCCCATCGCCTTCGGGAACTGGTCAGAAACTTCTAATAACGAGACTAACAGGCAGCGGCTTTCAGCTCACGATCCTTACGCACATGGGATGAAAGTTGCTCGTCGTTAGGATTTCTCATGGCGATCGCTTAACCCTGTGGCAGTGCTGGCACTTTCTGCCTAATCAATCCTTCGGGAAACATCCTCTCTTTCAAGAAGATACCCACCCAGACAAATAGAACAATGAAGAGAGTACCGAAAGCAATGGGACTAGAAAGCCAGAACACAGCCTCTATGTGGTTCAACTCACCAGGCTGAACCTGCCAAACCAACTGATGCCCTGTTTCGGATACAACTGGTCTGATTGAATTGGCAGCGTCTGTCACACTCCGAGCACCCCCTGGCGTCTTCAAGGCGAATTCTAAATCGACAAGTGGGCCAGTACTGACTATTAGATCGCCCTTAGAAGAGATTACCCCAAGCGATCGCAAATCTAAGTCATAGATCAAGCGATTGCGCACCCAGAAGAGAAAGTTGTTCTGTTTGACGCTGAGGTGAGACTCGATCTCTGGTAAACCTACCACGTCACTACTTGCTGGCTGAGAACCCTTGTTAACAGTTGGGTTAAAAAACTTGTTAAACTTCTCTTCTAGTTCTGCACCATTGGTAAATGGAATCTGGACAATAATTTCCTGTGGGGAGACTCGCTTAACTTTACCTTGCAACTGCCGTACCCGACGCTCAATGCTGTTTAACCATTCTTGAGTGGTTGAGCCGCTAAAACTCGTCAGTTGCTCCCCTAGCTTGACATGCTGTACAATCTCGCCGTGGTGCAGTCCGTCAAAGTTAACTCCTACATCATACTGAACACAGCCAGAAAGCAGCAGCGCCGCCAGCAGCATCACCCATAAAACACGCGCTTTTACAAAGACACGGCTGATGAGCTGCATTAAATGAATCTGGCTCTTACTCCTTCTCAAAATAGCTAGTTTCAATTCGGCTCTCTCCTATCGTCTCTCCTGTTGCATAATAGGGCATTGCCTCCCTATTAAAGCCTTTCTCTACCTCACAGACCAGAAATTCCACCACACCAAGCTACCCAGGATCAGACAAATCACTATTAGGGCAACCCAGATAAATCGATTATCTTTAGTATTCACTAAACTCAGATCAACTGGTTCCGGTTCTGGTCGCTTTTGAGAGGAACTTTTCGTCTTGGTGACACTACTGCCTTGACGATATTTTGCCTCTCCCTCTGGCAATGCCCCTAAATCTGGAATCTGAGTCAGCCATTCTGGACGCCTAGTTAACTGGGGAGCTTCCATGATGTAACGCAAACGTTTGCCTTGCTTGCGGGTTTCTAAATCGGGATGATGCTCTAGCTGTTTGCATAGAGCGATCGCTTCTGTCGTCTGCCCTGCTGCCTCATAAGCCGTCACCAGCCACATTTGTACTGTACCTCCCAAGCGGGAGTTCCGAACTGCTAGAGCGCTTGCTGCCTCTAAATGCTGCACTGCTTGCCGATAATGACCGCGCTCAAACGCGGCTTTACCGGCCTGGTACTCGATTTGCAACTTTTCCGTGTTTTCGGTCACCTTGTAGATAGAACCTGAGTGAACTTTTTTCAGCCTTAGGCGTCAAAGCTATTAGGCTCTTCAAATTTTAGCTGAGCAGTTTATCCTGGAATCAAGAGTGTATCTCCGTTAACAATGAAGCCTTCTCCCTAGTCGCCAGGGGATGAGCTATCGGGCGTACCGCTTCGTACAAGCAAGCTACATAGTTCATTACCAGGAACCAGGCGGCGGGGGCGACTCTCTTCCCCACCTACTAGGGAGTGTGACACACCCATCACCTTTAGGCTGCTGGCTGTGTGCCGACTCAATGTAGAACTTAGCCAGAATCTACCCTTCTAGGTGAAGCATCTAAGGGCAGTGCGTTAGCGAGTATGTAGCTATCTGGGCTAGAGCGGCGCTCTCTAGTTACAGATTGCACCAGAATGACTATGAGAACCTGGTTATTATATGCTCTAGCTACGCTATATTTTGTTGAAGTATAGCCTCCTGCATACAAGTATTTATTTGTCAAGTAAGTTTTTTCTAGGAAGTCCAGGCATTTTTTAGAGGTGAAAACCATGCTCAAGAAACTAAATCCGTTGAGTCGTAAAAATTGGGTTGGCCTTACTTCAGTCATAGCACCGCTAACGCTGGGAGCCCTGCTAACCACATCTGTTCCACCGGCTCAGGCAGGAGGTATCGACATCCAGATTGGTCAGCCCCTGTATCCCAGTGTCACTTATGACTGCCCTCCTAACGTCGTCTATACTAGCCCCAGCATCATCTACACCAATCCTTCCAGTTCTTACATCTACAACAGC
>CAZZWA010000178.1:0-11256 GCA_964657555.1 uncultured Microcoleus sp. | reverse complement strand
GGTCATCAGGGTCACTATAGGAAGGTGCTCTACTATTTAATATTGTTCTTGAATCTGCTGATTTTTTCCTCAGCGCAACTACTGAAGCTTTCTCCAGACCAAAGTACAGCTTACGTATTTATACTTAATCAAGTCTCTAGCATAAATACTCATGTTATCGGCAATTAGCGATTAACTATCCTTCAGCCCCCAACAGTTACGTTGATTTCTGCCCATCTACTTATCACTCTTCTCTTTTTCTGAGAGCACCAACTCTGATAACATCGCTGCTACATCTGGTGGTACAGCAGTAAAACGAAGGGAAAACCCTGTATTGCTATTGTCTGATTTCCTCATCACTTTAGCGTAAAGGTCACCTCTACTCTCGTCTTTATTAGTTCCAGTTAATAAGTTGATTTTAATATTGCTTAAAGGAGCCAGTGAATGTTCACTGACTAATTCCCCACCTGTTTCCGAGACTTTCACTAAACTTCCCAATAACATAGCTCCGACAACATGCTTGCCATCTAAAACGGTATACTCGATAGAAATTGCTTCCTTGAGAGAAATCAAATTGTCTTCTTTTTTAGGTAAGAATATGTTATAGCTGCCGTATACGCCTGTAACATCATAGAGGGTAACTGGCTGTTTAATACCCTTAGCTGCTACCTGAATTTCCCCATCAATCCTGAAAACATCTCCTGCCTCTCTTAAAGTGTATTCCGAGATCAGAATTTGCCCACCTACCGTATAAGACTCGATACGTCCAGTTAGATTAACGTGGTTGCCAACAACACCATACTTGGCGCGTTTTGCTGAGCCAATATTCCCGACCACGACTTCCCCAGTGTTAATTCCAATGCCCATTTCTAGTTTGGGCATATCGAACTGTTTAATTTGTTCATTAACTGCATCCATAGCCAACTGCATAGCCACTGCACAAGCTACAGATCTTTGGGCGTCGTCCTCTCTTGCTTGCGGGGCTCCAAAAATGACTAAGATTGCATCGCCAATGAATTCATCAATAGTACCGTTATACTGAGTAATCACATCTGCCATCGCCCCTAGATAGACGTTGAGAAAGGTGACAACAGTTTCTGGAGGCAATCGTTCTGATACAGCTGAGAACCCCCTCAAATCAGTCATCATTATAGTGACCTTCTTCCTTTGACCTCCCAACTTCAATCCTTCAGGAGTCTCCAGCAAATTAGATACGACTTCAGCGGTGAGGTAACGACCAAAGGTTTTGCGAATCTCTCCTGCGGTACGGGCAGTGTAAGAGACGATTGCCATACCAGACCCTGCCCCTGATAAGATTGCAGGAATTACAGGAATCCACCAGCCTCCTAAGACGAAGGCTAAGTAACTGCTGCCAATCAAAACGCCTCCCGGCAAGAGAATGCTAGCTGCAATCATTAACTCTCGCTCTCTAGTCCCTCCGGTGTATCGCTGTGCCCATGTCAACGTCGCACCCACCAAAGACCAACCGAAAATCCACAGCCACTCCAAAGATTTAGGCCAAGTCTTGATCTGAGGTCGTCCCAAGAGAGTTGCATTTAATATCTGGCTAATTAAATTAGCGTGAATTTCCACCCCAGACATGCGTTCGGGGATACCAAGTATATTGCTGCTGTAGGGAGTGTAGTAGATATCCTTAAGGCTCTCGGCAGTCGTACCAATCAAGACAATACGATCCTGAAGGGGATGCCCAGAGGGTGCGTCGCGTATCAAGTCTGGCGGTATCCGGTTCTCCAGCACATCAGTCATAGAGATTGTGGGAAAGCTCCTAGCAGGCCCCTGAAAGTTGATTAATATTTGGTACCCTCCTCCATATGCTGCTCGCACATAGCCGCCATCATCGCCTTTAAAGGGAAGAAACACCGCTTTACCCCAATGTACTTTCTGCTTATTTTCTTTGTCTGATTGAGGATTCACGCCTTCGGCTTGCAGATCGATTAAAGCTAACTGCATGCCGAAACCAAATAACATTTTTTTATCCTTTGTCTTCAGCGATATAAAGGAGCGACGAACCTTGCCATCTCCATCCAACACTAGGTCATTTGCGCCAACCTGTTTGCGCGTTGAGAGTGCTGGCGGTGGATCTACTGCGGAGCTATTGGCATCCTCTAATACTTTCTGGATACCAATCAAGTTCGGTGTAGATTCAAACACCCTAACCAAAGCTTGATGTCCGGGAGGTACCGGCAAATCTCGGTACAAATCAAGGCCAATCACTCTAGGTTTTTGGGTTTTGATCTTCTCTAGTAATTGGCTCAGCAAATCATCAGATATAGGCCAATGGTACTTTCTAATATCTGATTCATTGATTTGGACAATGACAATGCGCTTTTGGACTGGCTCCCGTCCTCGCAGGCAAAAAAATTGATCTAGTGCTGCCCACTCAAAAGTCTGTAACAATCCTGCCACACGGAGAATAATCACCAAGCTTGTAACACAAGGCGCGGCAATTAATACGCCGCGCCATTGCCAAATCATTTGTCTGAGCTTGAATAACATACAGCTGATCCGCAAGCAAGTGTTAATTCTGGGCTATGCAGCAGTTAACCAGAGGATGTTTAGCTACTTCACTCAGTCCCGCCTCACTTAAGAGTTTTTCCCAGTCAGCAGTAATTGTGGGATCGGTAGGACTAGAACGATGTAGCTGTGCCAGAGTTGCCAGGGTATCTTGCCAAATACCAGCTTTTCCATACACCCGTGGGCGATCGCGTAAGGAAGTTTTTTCTAGCTGCCTTGCCAGAGTGGCGCTGGGTTCAATGCGTTCTATCCACCCATCGGCGATCGCATTTCTACTACTGTCTTCAGGATCGCACACTAGTACAAGGTACCAGTGGTATATCTTGCCAATCTTTAGAGGTGGCAGTGCAGTTTCAGGAAGCTCCACACTCACAATCCCCGGTGTATTGGGAATGTTAAAAGTTGTCTCGTATACCGCATCATCATCCTGACCTTGCTCCCGCAGGACAAACCGGGCTGTCTTTGCACTAGATTCAGGAACGTAAGCATAGAATGTGGGATATTCTGAAACCGTCAATATTGAGTTATTTGTGGGCATCAAGGGGATAATCGATTTATCCCTTGATATGCAGGAGCCTCCCCTCGTCCCACCCCCAGCAGTGGTGGGATTTGAACCATCATCTGGTGGCTCAAATATCCTCCCTCCTGCCTCGACAGCGCTAGTGGGACTTGGTAACTTTGCGATCATTGGCTCAAATGTCAGACTCGCTTCCTCAAGACCAAGTGAAACCTTGCCGGAGACAGCAGGCTGTGACTCAGCTAGCGTCGGGAGATGAGTCATACTCACAACTCCTAAAGCTAGGGCTAAGGAAAACATTGTGTCAGAGAAAAAAGACTTTTTGGATACCAACATAAAAACGCCTGCTAATGAAATAAGGGATGGTCACTGGACAAAATTTTCGTGTAATGTTTAGCTTTTATTATCGCCTCAGCAAGCTTGCATCTGACTGTGGTAAAGATGTCTTATAGCTACCGAATAAAGTTGCAGCTTTACGGATTTTTTTGCCCGGTTTACTGGCAAAACTGAGATGTTCCCTGGAGTGATCATGTGCATAAAGCTTGCTTGAGTTTAGCCTACGTGCTTTTCCAGTAATCTACTAATCCGAGATGGAAAATCTTTACCGCTAGTTCCCCACCAGCATGAAGGGACTCCAGTAGAGTAGATGCTAAAGCTGACGCTCCCTAATGGCTATGCGTGAAGCGCTCCTCGCGCCACAGACTAAGCTGAAAACACCGTAGAGCTTCTGCATTAAGCACTCCTGGTTTAGATCATTCCCGGTAAAACTGCGTCATCAGGATAGCTGTGACTTCTCAAGATCCAGAACTTCCCTTTCACCGCAAGCAGCGGGCAGTTGTCAGAAACTGTGGGTTTGATGATGGTGGTGGTAGAGAAGGAACTGCCAATACTCAGCAGATGAAGTCTGAGAAATATGGTTAAGGAATGTAACAAATGCCTAAAATAGAATTAGGCGTTACCTTAACCAATGCTATGTATCTGACCTGGCTAGACAGCAACACCTGGTTGATTGAAATCGCAGAGAAACGGATAATTATCGATCCCTGGTTGGTTGGGTCGTTGGTATTTGGCAACCTCACCTGGCTTTTCAAAGGAGAGCGACGCACCCCTCGTTCGCTCCCAGAAAATATTGATCTGATTCTATTATCTCAGGGTTTAGAAGACCACACTCACCCGCCCACTCTCAAACAGTTTAACCGTAATATTCCCGTGGTGGGTTCTCCTAGTGCCGCCAAGGTAGTGCGGGAGTTAGGTTACACCGAGATCACAGCACTTGCTCATGGTGAGACTTTTACCCTAGCCAATCAATTACAAATTAAGGCTATGCCAGGTTCCCCAATTGGGCCGCAGGTGGTGGAGAACGGCTATCTCATCAAAGAGTTAGATAATGGCACCACTATTTATTATGAACCTCATGGGTATCATTCCCCAGCTCTCAAGGCAGCTGCGCCTGTAGATGTAGTGATTACTCCAATAGTCGATTTGGCGCTACCTTTGGTAGGGTCAATTATTAAGGGCAGGAAGAGTGCTCTAGAGGTAGTTCAATTGCTGCAACCACAATATATACTACCTACGGCAGCTGGTGGTGATGTAGATTTCCAGGGATTGCTGCTGTCTGTGCTGCGCACCTTGGGAACGGCTGAGGAATTTTGTTCGCTGCTGCGAGAGCACAATCTCTTTACCCAAGTAATTGAGCCTAAACCTGGCGATCGCTTTGAACTGCAATTAGAGAAGCGGAAACTCAATCCCGCCTGATTAAGGGAAGTTGAGAAATTTTGATGTCTGTATACCAGGTAATGTCGCATTGAGAGCCCTATCCCCTTGTGAGTATGGCTTTTCAAAGCTCTTAGTGCAAAGTTGGACTCATCAAAACTGCACTCACTTCCGTGAAGGCAATTCCAATCATCCCAAGCCAGAGAGTTAAGGCGATCGCCACTCCTGAAGGAGAAACCAAAGACAGAACGCTGGCTGGATTCTATAGATCAACGCCATGAAGTGAGGCAAGATCAGAGTCAGCAGTCTTAGTGGTATCATCAGCCACCAACGAGTGCGCATAAAGAGAGTATCGTTTGGCATAGGAAACATGGTGGAACAGGATGTCTTGCTTTTGGCTGGGACTAGACCAAGGAAATTTCACCGACAATCGGGAAAGCCTCGTGCTATGCAACACACAACGCCTTAGACACAGGGAGGAAAGCTCACACCTCCACGTAATATTAATTGAGCAAAGCGAATCATTATTTATATAATTCGCTACACATAGAGACTACACATCTAATGTATAATCAGTATGAAAAAACGTCCTTATAAAATGACTAAGCCAAAAGCAAAACATAGCAAAGCGACTTCATCGATCTGTGAGATTCCTTTGAGGGTACGTCCAGCGAATGAAACTGTTTTCCTATCCCTGCTTGAGGCTAATTTTCAAATATACAATGCCTGTCTTAGCGAGTTAGTTTGGGTAGAGTTTGCAAAGCAACTGTGATGGTAAGAGTTGTAAGTTTAAGGCAACACTAGGAGATAGTGGAAAAAAACCTGATCGCATAGCTGCAATCTGTAAAATGCAGGCTATAAAGGACTTACGCAGCTTTTTGCCGTGGTTCACAAGGGTGCCACCGGAGCGCAGCCGCTAACCCTTCACTCCGTTATGCTCAGAATGCACCTCTTGTAAGTTGCTCAATGAACCCAAACAACAGGAGAACTCACCTATGATCGACCTTCCTGGCTACCAAATTCTCGCCAAAATCTATGAAGGTGGCAAGTCCATCGTCTATCGGGGACGGCAAGAGCAGGATAATCTACCTGTTATCCTCAAACTCCTAAAAGCTGACTATCCTACTATAGAAGAACTCATCAGATATCAGCAGGAACATGAAATCACTCGCAACTTGAATTTATCAGGCGTTGTTAGAACCTACAGCTTGCAGAAGTATCATAACACTCTAGTCATGATACTAGAAGACTTTGGCGGGGAATCTTTAAGAATACTAATGGGTTCTCAAAAGTTTACGCTGTTAGGATTTCTTAATCTGGCGATCAGAATTGCTGAAAGCTTGGGAGAAATTCACGCTGCCAATGTTATTCACAAAGATATTAATCCATCTAATATTGTTGTTAACCCAGTCACAGGGCAAGTCAAACTCATCGACTTTAGCATTGCTACCGTATTGAACCGTGAAAATCCTACGATTAAAAATCCTGCGGTTTTAGAAGGGACTCTTGCTTATATGTCGCCAGAACAGACTGGTAGAATGAACCGGGTATTAGATTACCGAACTGACTTTTACTCTCTTGGGATCACCTTTTATGAACTTTTGACTCAGCAGTTACCTTTTGCGACAACCGATGTCATGGAGCTGGTTCATTATCATATTGCTAAACAGCCAGTACCACCATACCAGATTAATCCAGAGATTCCCGTTGCCATTTCTAACATTGTCATGAAGTTGTTAGCAAAAACGGCAGAAGAGCGCTACCAAAGTGCTTGGGGGATAGTAGCCGATTTAAAGTCATGTCTGACTCAGTTACAAGCTAGCGGTTATATTTCAGACTTTCCCCTTGGTAATCAAGATATTTCTGATAAGTTTCAAATTCCTCAAAAGCTTTATGGCAGGGAGCAAGAGATTGAAACATTAATGGCAGCATTTGAGCGGGTGAGTCAGGGTAATACTGAGATGATGCTAGTGCTGGGCTATTCGGGTATAGGCAAGTCAGCTCTAGTACAGGAAATTTATAAACCAATTACCCGCAAACGGGGTTATTTTATCTGGGGTAAATTCGATCAATTTCAACGGACTATTCCTTACTCTGCTCTAGTTAGTGCTTTTTCGGAATTGGTGCGGCAACTGTTAACCGAAAGTGAAAATAGGCTAGAGTTATGGCGAGAAAAACTATTAGCTGCTTTTGGCCCTAATGGGCAAATTATTATTGATGTCATTCCCGAAGTCGAACTGATTGTTGGCCCTCAGGCTCCTGTAGCTGAGTTAGGGCCTACCGAGTCTCAAAACCGCTTTAATCTAGTATTTCAAAACTTCATCCGAGTATTTTGTCAAAAGGAGCATCCTTTAGTCCTCTTTCTTGATGATTTGCAATGGGCTGATTCTGCCACTCTTAAGCTAATGGAACTGATGATGACAGACTCAGAGGAGCCATATTTATTTCTGATTGGGGCGTATCGCGATAATGAAGTCAGCCCTACCCATCCGTTAATGATGACTCTTGACGCGCTACGTCATCAAAAAGCCATTATCAATCAGATTACCTTAGCTCCCTTGAACCTTGAGCAGATCACCCAATTAACTGCACAGACATTGCATAGTGATAGAGCTAAAGTCAAACCGTTAGCATCTCTCATAGTAAATAAAACTGGGGGGAATCCATTCTTTGTAAATGAATTTTTGAAAACCCTGTATCAAGAAAACCTCCTCACTTTCACATCTCCTCATGCTGGAAGTATGGGAGAGTGGCAATGGGATATTTCCAACATCGAAGAACTCGGCATCACTGGCAATGTGGTGGAGTTGATGATTGGGAAGTTGAAGAAACTGCCAGAGTCAACGCAGCAGGTTGTATCCCTAGCAGCTTGTCTGGGCAACCAATTCGATTTAAATACCATCTCTCTCATTCATGAAAAAGAATCTGTTAAAACCTTTCAAGATCTCTTGCCAGCAATTGAGTCAGGACTGATTCAGCCAAGTTCTGATTCAGAAACTGCATCAGTCGATTTGATCAGAGCACCCTTATTAATTCTTAATTATAAGTTTCTCCATGACCGAGTGCAGCAGGCAGCGTATTCCCTGATTGATGACTCGCAAAAAAAAGCAGTTCATCTGATGATTGGGCGGATGTTACTGGCATGTACCCCTGCTCAATATCGGATAGAAAGAATCTTTGAGTTGGTCGATCATCTGAACGTTGGTAGGTCATTGATCGCAGACGAGCAAGAACGGCTTGAATTGGCTCAATTAAATTTAGATGCAGCTCGAAAAGCTAAAGATGCAACTGCGTATGTCGCGGCTAGACAATATTTGACAGCAGGCATGGAGGAATTACCTGCAAATATTTGGGAATCGCACTATGAATTAGCTTTTGATTTGCATAAAGAGCGGTCAGGAGTTGAGTATTTAAACGGTAATTTTGAGCAGTCGGAAGAATTTGTTAACCTCACATTGAAAGGTGCAAAATCAGCTTTAGAGAAAGCAGAAATTTACAATTTGCTGCTCGTGCAATATACCTTACGTGCTAAGTACGAGGAGGCAATCATAGCAGGGAAAAATGCACTTACCCTGCTGGGTATTAATTTGCCATCAGCAGACTTACAAGCAGCGATCGCTGCGGAATTTGCTGAAGTAAAAGAAAATCTTGGAAACAAAGAAATCGCTTCGTTGATAGCTGAACCCAAAATGACGAGATTGGAGAAAAAAATTGCTTTAAAATTGTTTAACAATTTATTGTCATCAGTTTATCTTATTAATTCAGATCTCTGGATGGTCAGCATCCTCAAATCAGTCAATATTTCTCTAAAATACGGCGGTACTCCAGAATCATCTGTTTTTTATGCTAATTATGGCATTCTCCTTAATACTGTATTTGGAGATTATAAATCTGCATATGAGTTTGGTTTATTGGCGTTGAAATTAAGCGATAGTTGGGATAATTTAGAGCTAAAAGGGAAAATTTCTAACGTATTTGCTAATGCTTTAAATTATTGGTTTAAGCATATCAAAGAATCAATACATATTAATACTGAAGGGTATCAAGCAAGTTTAGATTCCGGAGATTTACAATATGCAGGCTATATCCTGATTAATAAATTAACTAATTCATTCTTGCAAGGTAAAAATATTGCCCAAGTCCTGGCAGAAGCTCCCAGTTACTTGCAATTTAGCCAGAAAACTAAAAATCAGATGGTAACTGATAGTATTTTGGGCATTCAGTTAACCTTATTAAACTTGAGTCAATTGACTCAAGAAAAATTTTCTTTTGAGAATGAAGAAATTAGCGAATTTGAATATTTGGAAAATTGCCAGCAACATCAAAACTTTCATTCGCTGTGTTCCTATCAGATTTTAAAATCTCAGGTTCTGTATTTATATGGCAATCTATCAGAAGCACTCAATTGTGCTTTGTCTGGGCAAACGCAGCTCCATTTTATTACAGGAAAGTTTCTAGTTACCGAACATAATTTTTACTACTCGCTCATCTTAGCAGCTCTTTATTCAGAAACAGCATCAGATATACAGAAAGATTATCTAGATAAGTTAGAAGCAAATCAAGAGCAGATGAAAATTTGGGCAGATAACTGTCCAGAAAACTTTTTACACAAGTATCTTTTAGTAGCTGCAGAAATAGCCCGGATCTCTGGGAAAGTAGAAGAGGCAATAGAGTTATACGACCAGGCTATTGCATCAGCCAGAGAAAATGAATTTATTCAGAATGAAGCATTAGCCAATGAACTAACAGCTAAATTCTGGTTAAGTAAAGGCAAACAGAAGTATGCTGAAGTCCATATGCGTGAGGCTTACTATGGCTACCAGCGCTGGGGTGCTACCCGAAAATTTAAAGATTTAGAGGAAATCTATCCCCAGTTACTTACCAAAACATCAGAGGCAAATCGCGCTACAGACAGAAATATAGATATTCACACTTCTACTGGTAGTAATTTGGGATTGCTGGATGTAGCTACGGTAATGAAAGCATCCCTGGCAATTTCTAGTGAAATTGTCCTGGATAAGTTACTAGCTTCACTAATGAAAATATCAATTGAAAATGCTGGAGCGCAATCTGGCTTCCTGATCTTGCCAAGAGACGGAAATTTGCTGATTGCTGCTGAAGCATCCCTAGCGAAAGCCGAGGTGGTGGTACAGCAAGCTACCTTAGCCGAGTCTAACCAAAATTTGCCAGTCACAGTAATTAATTATGTAGAGCGAACTCGAAATCCTGTCGTTTTAAGTCATGCCGCCGATGAGGGAAGATTTACTACTGACCCTTATATTACTAAACGGCAACTGAAATCTCTTCTATGTACTCCCATTATCAATCAAGGCAAACTTATTGGTATCCTTTACTTAGAAAATAATTTAACTATTGGTGCCTTTACCGGCGATCGGCTAGCAGTCTTAAAGGTGCTATCTTCTCAAATGGGTATATCCCTGGAAAATGCTCTGCTGTATGCTTCAATGGAACAGCAAGTGACTGCCAGAACCCAGGAATTGAAAGAAAAAAATGTGCGACTCTCACAAACTCTGCAAGAACTCCAACGCACGCAAGCTCAGATGATCCAAACAGAAAAAATGTCTAGTTTAGGACAGATGGTAGCGGGAGTCGCTCACGAAATTAATAATCCGATAAGTTTTATCTATGGCAATCTTGCACACGCCCGTGAATATATTCAAGATCTACTTTCTCTAATTCACGTCTATCAGCAAGAGTACCCCAATCCGACACCGAAAATACAGGAAATGTTGTTAGAAATCGACTTGTATTTCCTGGTTGAAGATATGCAAAAGCTTTTGAATTCCATGAAAGTGGGGGCTGATCGCATCCGCGATATTGTTCTCAGCTTGCGGAATTTTGCCCGCCTTGATGAAGCTTCCATGAAGCCAGTAGATATCCATTCTGGGATAGACAGTACATTAATGCTATTGCAGCCTCGTCTCAGGCGGGAAGGAGGACGTCCCGGCATTGAAGTCATTAAAGAGTATAGTCAACTGCCACAAATTACCTGTTACGCCAGTCAGGTGAATCAAGTATTAATGAATATTCTCAGTAATGCTTGCGATGCTTTAGATGAAGTCAGGAAAAAAGGGGAATTAGAAAAGACCCCAACCATTACAATTCGTACAGAAGTGACAGACCACAATTCTGTAAAAATTCAAATTGCTGATAACGGCCCTGGTATGTCAGAAGATGTATGTAATAGGATATTCGATCCGTTCTTTACAACGAAGCCTGTGGGCAGTGGCACTGGCTTGGGGCTATCCATTAGCTACCAAATTGTGGTAGAACGTCACGGTGGGCAACTCAATTGTGAGTCTGTCCCAGAACAGGGAACGAAGTTCACCATTGAGATTCCTTCACAAGCAGTAGCTGAAGACACAATCCACAAAGACAAATAAGCAGAACTATCCTCACGTCTTGCGCCCAGCCTTCAGAATAGAATTCTGGGGCTAGACAAACAAAGTCCGCCGGTGCAGACTCACCGAAAATCAAGGGTCTTGTAACCT
>CAZZWA010000177.1:2304-11360 GCA_964657555.1 uncultured Microcoleus sp. | reverse complement strand
TTAGAGGCTGCGGCCTCTTAATATAACTACTTCACCGCTGAGTTGTCTCCTGATACTCAGCGGCTTTTTTTCACTGACAGGAAGACGCCTAGGATTCTATAGTAAGGATGGGCTTACCAGTAAAAGTACATCTTTAGATACTTGACACTATTTATCTAAACGCTCTCAATTTACCTGTTTCTTTCGGAATATAGGTGAGCAGCCTTGAATAAATGTATAAGTAAGCACAATACCTCCAGAAGATGGAAAATATGCAACACTCCTATTCTCATTCTTCGCAGACGCCTCAGCCTGTTCAGCCAAATTCGCAGAGTCAGGCAGATACTGCCAATAACACTGTTACGGCTGCGGGGATTCTCCTCCTTACCATTCCTATCTGTCTTATCTTAGGAACATATTTTTATAAGAGGTACTATCGTGCTTATCGCGTTAAAGTAAGGCTCCAGCAGATTGAGTACCTAGAGAAGCTGTGGCGGATCAGTCCCAGAAAATAGACCTTTTTGCCAAAATCTACATTACGCCTCTCGAACCTATCCCGAGCTCAATAATAGACTCCTTTGAGGATGACCTGCGCGGTCGCCCCTCCCTCAACCTCACTATTCAGCAAGAAGTTCCTATTGTTGAGTTACGGGTAGACTTTCGCGGTAGTGGGGAGGATATGGGAGTGAACCTTCTGCTGACTAAAAGCTGCTCCCACTTACTATTGACGTCCTTGGTTCTACCAAAGACTTCCTCTCCATCGATCACTTACCTCCAAGTGGGATCAGACGTTCTTGCCGCACATCTGGAAGTGCTTACAAGTTTACCTGCAACTAAACAGGTACAAACTCAAGCAGGCTGAGTTCCACGACTTTATGACAGCGATCGCCCATTGCCCTCAAAAAGTTTCTGCAACACAACCAGCTGTTGCCGGTTGCGTGTTTATGCACTTTTTGAATCCTGTAATGATAACTGCGACTGGGCCTGGTCAGAGGGAATTAAGATCCAGCCTTGTTGCCTGAGTTTTTGGTATGTTGCCCACCCTTTGGAACCACCAGGAACATTGTGATCTGGTACAGCATAGGTCGGAAAAGCTTTATAGGGTTGCCATGGCTGGTTAGGCATAGTTCTTAAATGCAAAACCTTGTCTTCCTTACTTTCTAGAGTTGGTAGCCAGCACATTTGCTTAATCATGGATTATTCCTTGTTTTTGGTGTTAAAACTTTTTGGTGGGCTTCAAAAACAGCCAACTCACGAAGAAGAAGGTGGCTGTAAATACTTGGATCAGATCCCCAGCTGATAAATAGCCATCAGACCAGGAAGCGAAACTTCTGTCGGCTATTCCAAACAGCCAAGAAGGGAGACCTAGAAACCAAATCCCGTTTCTGAGGCGGGCGAGAAAATCTGAAAGTTCTGATGGTTGCTGTTTAGTCATAACGTCAGCCTCAAGGCTGGAAAGAGCTAGTGAAAGATGAGAGTAAATGGCCTTGACTATCCTGACGGGGACGACTCATGAACCATCAGTAGACTGAACCTGCAAGAGTTCATCACTACTTGCTGGCTCTTGAGTATAATTACTCAAGCAATCCTTGTTAATCAGAGGTTAGCAATTGAGTCAAGAAAATGCAACATATATTAATTAAAAAGCGTAATTGTAATACAGTGATACAAGTTTCCCCGCAGTTCTGGCTGTATAGAAGAATACAAGAGGATACATCAGAACATTCCCCTTATCAGTAGGGGTTCGGGGTGAGAGCAAGGCATCTAGCTCTCAATTACGAATTGGTAATTACAAATTATGGTGAATCCCTGAAGCCTAGATTCCGTAAGTTGGACTTGCTCTCCGGATATTTTTGATGGGAAATCAGGATTGCAGCACTCTCGGATGAGTTTTAGAGCTGATATGAGCTTAGATGACTAAGGGTCGCGAATAAGATACAAAACAGTGGAAATTTAGTGTTAATTGTAACAATCAGGCATATTTTAGTTGCTGTAGGTTTAAAGATACCCAATGCTGGGGTTCTCCTTTTGAAGAGCTTAATTTTTTAATGTATAGCCTCTCATTAGTGTCTAATTTTCGTTTACGGTTAAATCAGGCACTAAGTTGGTTGCCATTGTTAATACTTGCAGTACTGGAAGCCTGCTGTACAGCAGGCTTAGCGTTTGCTGGTGGATTTGCTTTGAATGAACAGAGTGTAACGGGTTTGGGAAATGCCTTTGCTGGAAGTGCAGCTGCCCTAGAAGATGCTAGTACCATCTTCTTTAATCCTGCTGGGTTAACTCGTCTCCCTGGCAATTCTGTAGTTGGGGCTGGATATGCAATTTTCCCTGGAGTCAGGTTTCAAAACCAAGGTTCTATAGTGAGAACAGGTGCCCCATTATTAGGCGGGAATGGAGGGAATGCAGGTGTTGATATTGTGATACCAAACCTCTACACTGCCCTCAGCCTTTCCAATCGCCTGAAAATAGGTCTTGGCATCAATGCCCCTTTTGGGCTAGCAACTAAATACGATAGCGACTGGGTTGGACGTTACCAGGCAATCGAGTCTAAACTCACCACCATTAATATCAATCCCACTGTAGCGCTCAAACTCACTAATAACTTTTCTGTGGGTGCAGGTGTAGATGTACAGTATGCCAGCGCATTACTCACTAACGCGATTGACTTTGGTACAATTGGTCGTAGTTCGGGCTTACCTAGCCAACCTCAAAAGGCAGATGGTTTCGTCAAAATCACTGGGAATGACTGGAGTGTAGGCTATAACCTGGGCTTAATGTACGAACCAACGAAAACCACGCGAGTCGGTGTAGCCTACCGTTCGGCAATTACTCAGAACCTCCGAGGAAATGCTGAGTTCACAGTGCCTAATAGTGCCAAATTACTCACGGCAAAGGAGCAGTTCACAAACACAGGAGCCCTAGCCGTGCTGAAACTGCCTGATTCACTGTCAATTGCTGCATCCCAACAGCTTAGCCCCAACCTAGCACTCGTAGGCGATGTTACCTGGACGCACTGGAGCCGCTTTCAAGAACTGCGAGTTAAGTTTGACAACCAACAGCCAGATAAAGTCCAGCCGGAGCACTGGCAAGATACCTATCGCTTGGGACTTGGGGCTAACTATACCGTGAATCGTACTTTGACCGTGCGGACTGGCGTGACCTACGATCCCAGTTCTGTTAGGGATAAATTTACTACCGCCCGCATCCCAGGTGGCGATCGCACCTTATTAGGAGTCGGTGCTAGCTACCGACCTTCCCGTATGCTTAGTCTTGACGTTGGCTATACCCATGTCTTTTCTGGCGATAACTCTATTAATCAGTCAAGTGTTACAGATGGCACATTGAAAGGGAAATTTAATAGCCATGTAGATGTAGTAGGGGTGCAGTTGAACTATAAGTTTTAGTCAAAGTGCCCAACAATACCCTGATTAAAGATATATTTCCACAAAACGTTCCTCTAACATCGCCTCAACTTCAGCATCAGTCGGGGTGGGATATCGGTTTTCTCTATACATTCCAGTCGCTCTATTGCGCCTTTGCGATCTGGACTAAAACTTATAATGACCTATGAGAACGCCTGAATTCCCATCATGAATTTAATTTACAAGCAAGAAATTTGGCTGCCAACAGTTCAGGGATGGCTAGTCATCTTCATATCTGTAACTGTTTTAATACTGTTTTTACTAACTCACATATATCCCTTTCTAGCTCTCAATCATCCAGTTAAAGCGGATATTTTAGTGGTCGAAGGCTGGATGTCAGATTTTGGCATGAAGGAAGTGCTTTGCGAGTTTGAAAAAGGTAGTTATCAAAAATTGATTACAATAGGACCACCCCTGCCAGAAATACACTATCTGCCCCGCCAATACACGAATTTTGCCGAACTGGGGGCAGCGACTTTGATCACCTTAGGTTTAGCTCCGAATAAAGTAGTAGCTGTTCCGACACCAAAAGTTCTCAAAAACCGTACCTATGCCTCGGCTGTGGCCTTGCGCGAGTGGATAGAGAAGTCAGATTTGAAGGTAGAGTCAATTAATCTTTATACCTTTGATGTCCATTCTCGGAGAAATTGGCTGCTTTTCAAGCAAGTTCTGGCTCCCAAAATTAAAGTTGGCGTAATTACCTTAGCACCATGTGGTTATGAGCCGAAACACTGGTGGACTTCTAGTGCAGGAGTCAAATCAATTATATTTGAAACAATTGCTTACATTTACGCACGCTTTCTCCATGGAAGAGCTTAAAAGAGTTGCGAATTGTTGCTTGATTACAGTCGTCTCTCACATACGTAGGACTGTTAACCAAATCTTAAGTATCATCTAAACACCGCGAAGCTTTGGAGCTTGGTACGATACCATCCAAGTGTAGTAATTAACACAATTTAGTGAATTATGGAGCAAAATTCTCTGCCAACGGAGGTGATTCTGACACATCCGCGTCAGATCCTCGGCAACATCGAACTAGATTGGACACCCCAACCCGGTAATTATCTCGACATAGAAGGTCAAACATACGCAGTTTTAGAGCGTCGCCACCGCTATCATCTCAAATCAGGCCGCTACCGATTGCACAAAATTGCCCTGTTCGTACAATCTGCCCAACAGCCTGCGGAGAAAAGTTTTGTGGAAGGACGTTGGGTGCTAGGAGATGCTAACTGTCGGTTCAACGCTCATTCAGAACTAATTCGCTGTGCGGTTAACCCACAAGGGCCGTGCGATCGCTGCCGCTTCTATGAAAAAAAGGTATCGTAGGGGCAATCCAAGAGTTCCCCTAGAGTTATTGACCATTTGCCAAAACTTCTCCCACTGCTAGGTGGGTACCATTGGCAAAATCGGCACCAGACTGAGAGCGCTTGCCTGCCAGCTGCACTGAGTGCAATAGCAACAGTCCATCGCTGGTTTGCACAACGGGGCCAATGCCCTTGGCTATGCTAACCACCTCTCCTGGATGTCCTGAAAGGGAAGACAAGGAAGGCCAATCCTTCTCTAGAGAGGCTAACTCCGGTAGCAGCTGAGCCCAATAAGCAGTACCAAGAGGGACAGTTGCGCTGATTTTGAGAGCATTGCCCCGAAATGTGGCGACACAGTCAGGGAAAAATGCCCTAATTTGGTTATGCAGAGCGATCGCTGGTTTTGACCAATCCAGACAGTAATCCTGCTTCTTAATCAGCGGCGCGTAGGTTGCCTGGGATGAATCTTGAGGGATGGGCTGAATTTCCTGCCGTCCCAGTTTCGGGAGGGTTTCTACCAATAAATCTGCCCCCAAACCTGCAAGAGTCTGTGCTAGAAGGTGAGCGTTGTCCAACAGCTTAATGGGGGTATAAGCTTTCAGGAGCATCGCCCCCGTATCCATGCCTGCATCCATCAACATAGTAGTGATGCCAGTCTCCGCCTCCCCATGATAGATGCACCACTGGATGGGAGCAGCACCCCGGTACTTGGGCAGAATCGATCCGTGTACGTTGATGCAACCCAGGTGGGGCATGTCTAAAATCTCTTGAGACAGAATCTGCCCGTAAGCCACAACCACAAACACATCTGCCTGAGCCTGTCGCAGATGAGTCAGGGTTTCGGCGTCTTTTTTAACCCGTTGAGGTTGCCAGACAGGCAACTGATGGGATACTGCTACCGTTTTTACTGGAGAGGGAATCAGCTGGTTCCCCCGCCCCCGACGCTTATCTGGCTGGGTGACAACAGCTAAGACTTCAAATTCTGGATGCGCCAATAACTGTTCTAATGTGGGCACGGCAAATTGGGGAGTGCCGAAAAAAATTACTTTCATCTCATATCAAGTCCATTTAATTGCTTTTTTTCAGTTGTCATTAACAACTGACGACTGACCAATGTCACTCACGATTGACAATGATTTCCACCCGACGGTTGCGTTGGCGATTGGCATCAGTGTCATTTACCACTAGAGGACGACTTGCACCGTAGCCAATGACCAATATACGGTACTGTTTGCCTAAGGTATAGGATAAATACTGCTCCACCGCCCTAGCACGTTGAAATGACAGCTCTCTATTGTCATCAGCTTGACTTGTATTATCGGTGTGGACGGCAACGCTGATTGTAGCATTCTGGTAGCGGCGCAGGTCGCTGATCACTTTTTCTAAAATTAAGTCAGCTCCTGAGCTGAGAATGCTTTGGCCGCCATCAAACAAGACATCGCTGGGTAGAGTTACTTTTAACACTTCTGCTGGGCTCTGAGGCTGAAAATCAGCAGATGGGCGATTGCTATCGCTTAAGGGTTGCGTACCTGTTTGTGGTGCCGCTTGGATTTGCTGGGCGATCGCTTGCAATCGCGTTTCTAGCGGTTCTGTGGGATGAGGACTGCCAAGGGTAGTTTCCAGAGCTTTTATGCGATCGCGCAGCACCTGCATATCCCCTTGCACTTGTTGCACTTGGGCCATCATCTGCTGTCTTTGCGCCGTAATCTTCTGCGATTCCCCCCGATCAGAGAGAGAGATGTTAGGAGGGTTGGCAGTTAAGGACGAGGGGTTAAGCCCTGGTAAAGTAGCTTTTGTCCCAGTTTTGTGTTGTTCCAGCATTTTGACGGCTAGGGGGATCTCTGGATTCTGGTCGGGATAGAATATGGCTACTACAGTACCCAAAACCCATGCCAAGCCACTCCCGATCCCCAGCAGCAGCAGTCGATTGAGCAGAACGATTAACCACGGACGCTGAGCGGTCGATTGGCTTGGAGAAGAGCTAACAATGAATGATGCGGATTTAATCATCCGTTTTCCTGAATTTATCCAGATAATATAGAAGTTATAAAAACAACCTAGCACTTGCTCATCCTACTATGTACGCTAAAATGCAATAATTTCAGGCTACATGTAGAGTTATAAACAAATTTAGTAATATTGCTGAATCATGGATTCTTAACTGTTATACATAACTTAAAGAACGCTGTTTTGTTCTTTAGGCGTTGCTCCTCACACAAGAAACGCCGTTTTCAAGAGCTAACCCCCCCAATCAATGTTAAACCGCCTACCCTGCTGTCTATGGTTATGCACAAAACCGTATTCCCTGATTTTAGTGGCTGTGCTGCTGATGGCTTCAAGCCTAGGTGCCCTGGCTGAAACTGTTATAGTTTCTCCAGGAGAAATCTCCCCTACCACGCCATCTCCTCAGATCTCAACGGAAGTGCCTAACGCTGCCCCCGACATGAATCAACCATCGGTGCAGATCGATCCCCTAGATAGTCCCCATCCCATACCCTGGAATTGGGTGTTGACAACCCATGCCGAAATCACCGCTAAAGGTGGCTCTGGGGTACGATACTATCGCAGCCCATCCCTAGTCTCTCCGGATGGTCAATATGCTGCCTATAGCCGGATTCAGATGCAAGTACATCCAGAACTTTACCGAAGCCGCGTTACCAGCGTCATGTTTTTAGAAAATTTGAAGACAGGGGATTTGCGGACGATTACGGCTTCTTCTCCCCTAGCTGACAACCCATTGGCTGGTAACGAAGCAGCAGATATGCTGGGAACGATCGCAATTTTAATTCCTATATCCTGGTCTCAGAACGGCGATCGCATTCTAGCTCGGCAATTTGAAGGTTTGTTTAACACGTCGGATGCCTCGGACTATGCAGTTGTTTGGGATCGGCGGCTGAATCGCACCAGCACACTCACTCCTGATCGGAATCTGTACAACAATGCTGTGTTGTTAGGTTGGAGTCGCACCAATCCTGACCAAGTTCTGTTTCGCGCTGGCGAGTTAGGTGACGAGCAGCCGCCTCTATGGGCTGTAGATCTCAATGGTCAAACAGTGGCAGCAACTGAGGATCAACCGAAGGTGTTCGGCCAACTAGTTAACCATATCTGGGCAGGGCCTCAAGCTAGTTGGTAAGAGTGTGTTGTAGGGTACCGACCAGTTAGTACCCTACTCTACTCTGGCAAAGATGCAGCGAGACTCCCGCTTGACACACCAAACAAGCTGATTTCAATCCCCTGCTTTTAGGTATGGGGTATTAATTGCAAATTATGAATAAACCGATGCTTTAAGGCCACAGCGTGGATAGAGAATTCTCGCGACTTCTTAAGGTAACATGATCTGCAAGCGGACAAACTCCGCGTTATGGCCAACCACCTGGACGACGGGATCAGGACAGGAAATGTAATCAGGGTCTGCATTAGGGTTGGTGTAGGTCTAGACCTGCATCACGGTTTTATGTCTAGAAGAAAGAAGATGTTTCCGTGCGGTCACAGGGGGTATGGTCAAACGTGCCATCGTTGTGCTGAAGAACGCACACTCCAAGAGCAAAAAAAAGAGCACAAAAGGAAGTGGGATGACACGTTTTCTCAAGATCCTATTGACTTGAGAGCTTTGCCCAATCATGTGGTGCTCAAAGCTCGCAATGTCATTGCTGCTTTGCAGGAGCAAAGGAATTACAGGGAATTTGGTGGAAAGCGCCTCCGCCACAACCGCTTAGTGATCAGTATTCCCATCACCCGCGACTACCGAATGATTTGCCGCGATTGCGGTAGTATACTGGTGCCTGAAGAAGTGTTGTCTCACGAGGACTATAATGTCCGCAAACCTGGTAGTTAAGCAATGGGATAGCACGCAAAGTTGCGACTTTACTCTGGACGGTCATAAAGTAGAGACGTTACGTGTAAAATTAAGTTCCTTGTGAATATCTACATGCTCTGTTTATTCATGTATGGTTCATTGTCGGCTATGAACCATTGACAATAAACGATGAACCGTCAGATCTAAACTTATGCAAATCTATCTGGACTATAGCGCCACAACGCCGCCGCGACCAGAAGCAATCAGGGCCATGCAATTCATCCTCACGCAACAATGGGGGAACCCTTCCAGTTTGCACGATTGGGGACAACGAGCGGCAACCGTCGTGGAACAAGCCAGAATTCAAGTTGCCAATCTGCTGAATGCACCCAACTCTGATTCCATCATCTTTACCTCCGGCGGTACCGAGGCAGATAACCTAGCCATTATGGGTGTTGCCAGACGCTACGCCACACCGCAGCATATAATTATTTCCAGTGTTGAGCATTCAGCTGTCACAGAGCCAGTGCTATTATTGGAGCGGTGGGGTTGGGA
>CAZZWA010000177.1:0-2204 GCA_964657555.1 uncultured Microcoleus sp. | reverse complement strand
TGGCAGCCGAATTAGCAGCGCA
The DNA here is from genome assembly GCA_964657555.1 of uncultured Microcoleus sp. Classification (GTDB taxonomy): domain Bacteria; phylum Cyanobacteriota; class Cyanobacteriia; order Cyanobacteriales; family FACHB-T130; genus CAZZWA01. The sequence goes on along the minus strand of CAZZWA010000177.1, from coordinate 2,182 downwards.
AGACATGGCAACGGAAACACCCCGGTTGATTCGACTGCGCGATCGCCTCTTTAATAAGCTAGCTGATAGTCCCAGTCTAGTGCCTACAGGCGATCGCCACTCTCGCTTGCCCCATCATGTGAGTTTCTGCGTCACTCCAGGGGAGGTAACAGGCAGAACGTTGGTGCGGCAGATGAACCAGGCCGGGATTGCTATTAGTTCTGGTTCTGCCTGTAATAGTGGTAAGCTAAATCCTAGCTTGGTGTTGCTGGCAATGGGTTATGATGTTCCCACGGCTACAGCCGCTATTCGCCTCACCTTAGGGCGAGACACCACTGAAGCTGATGTAGACTGGGCAGCAATGGTGCTCAAGCAAGTTTTGGAACGGCTGAAGCCAGAACCAGCATTAGCTAAAGTCTAATTTCATCTGATGCCTACGGTTCTTCAAGTCGGTCTTTACAGCTTCCTTCCTGTAACCATTCAATTCGACTCCCTAATGAGTTGAAGATAACTGGAACTGTATGTCCCGACTGCGGAACACGAGGAATGGTATTATTGCATTAAGAAATATAAGATTAATGGCAGAACTTCCTAAGACCCTAGAAGAGGCGATCGCCCAATCCAGAGAAGCAACCAAAGCCGCGCTTGCCGATGGTTACACCAGGATACAGGTCGAGTTAGTGTTTCCAGAAATTGCCCTCAAATCTCAATCGATAGCTCAGCAATTCATTTCAGCTTTTGAAGATTTAGGTTCTAGCCTCAAAGTTTTATTTCCCGATGCTGGCGCTGCCGCCCTTGCTCGTCGTGACTGGGGGGAGGTATCATTTAAAATTGAAGACATTGGGATTGGCAGAAGGCCCATAGACCAGAAAATTCAGCCGGAAGACCAGGTTTTATTGCTGGTTGCTCCTACGTCAGTGGAAGTAGCGCAAGTAGAAAAGCTATGCGAAGCAATAGGCGATCGCCCAATCGTTCTTCTCAACCCCCGGCTGGAAGATGCTGGCACTGTTGGCATTGGCTATGCCGGACGAGCTTTGCGCGATCGCTTTCTCAGCACTCTTGAATCCTGCTACTATCTCAGAGCCCTTGACGGTGCTGCTGTGCTGCGCTGCTACCCTGCCTCCTGGCAAGTCTGGCTGGAAAGTGGCGACGGTTACAAGCTAATTGCCGAAGTGCCGAAAAGACCAGTAGGAGATGAACTTGACCAAATCATTGCTGAAGCTACAGGTGCCACAGGTACTGGCGACACTCCACAACCTAAAAAGGCAGGGGTACTGACTGGTTTACAACGGTTCTTACGCGCTTTGAGCCGTTAACTAAGTAGAAGACGGCGTAAGTTGATCAACCATTACGTTGTACAATGCACTCACCGTCGGGCACTTAGCAAGAGAAACGGTAGGCATATTCCCGCCAAAGTCTACTAGTTACTACGACCAAAGCCGAGGTTAAGTGCAGTAAGGCGTCTTTTGTGCACTCAACCTTGGCTCTTGTGTAAAAGCACACGTTTGTAGCGCCGACCATGTTACCATATTGTGTTGTATGTGCAAAGTTTGTTTTTCTGAAAGTACTGTCTGGTAAAGGTTTCAAAATCAAAAATCTAAAATAATATAAGTCACATCATGTCCGCTTGAATACTTACCGAGATCGCGTTGAGCTGCTAATAGCTAATTGCTAATTGTTTAAAGCCTCTACTGCATTAGCCATTAGCAAAAAACGACAGACTATAAACGAAGTGATTAGCCGGACAAGATATCATCTATTATTCTTACGGATATTAAAATTTGTCTATCAAAATCTGAGGATTTAGAGAAATTTTAGAACTGCAAGCTAACTCGATTAAGACTTAAGCATCAGATTACAATCTAAGAGAAATTGGGTCTATATTAGCTGAATAGTTGCTCTTTTACCAGTTGTAATTAATTTAATAGGAAGTTTATTACTGAAGCAATAGCTAGATTTTTTGGAAAATTCAGACGAGCGGCTAGCATAGTCTCCAGCTCCGATATTGTCACAGAATAGATAAAATTGTCTAACTAATTTCTATAGATTCAAGAACCGAAGAATATTCTGCCTTGCAGATTCGTTGGATAATTGAAAGCGGCCCTCATGCAGCATAGCGTCTGCACTAGCTATCCGGAGCAAGGGCAGGCGGTTGGGAATAACGAAGGAGTTACACCGTCAGATGTTTGACCCATTCTTTCGC
>CAZZWA010000176.1:0-11388 GCA_964657555.1 uncultured Microcoleus sp. | reverse complement strand
AAGGCAGATCTCCTCTCTTCTTTTCTAGCTGCCGACGCAGTCGGTCACCTACTTGGGTTAGAAAATGAATCAAGTCCCTGTCTTTAGGCCTAAGGTTCCTGGCTTTCAGCAGAGATATCGCTGGCGTTCTTCTTGCAAGGCTGCCCTAACACGTTCATATTCTGCCTCCAACTCAGGGCTGAGAGCAGACGTGGCTGCCATGGTTCCTTTACTGGCCATTGTTTCTAGCTGTTTGCATAGCATTGAGAGAGTTGTCGCACCTAGCGTCGCACTGGTTGACTTTAGAGTGTGAGCCGCCTGTCTTAACCCCAAGGAATCGCTGTTGGTCACAGATGTGTGAATAGCCTGCAACAGAACTGGTGCATCTTGCAGGAAACTATCTATGACCTCTACCAGAAAAGATGAAGCATCATCACCTGCCATGTCGCAAATTGCCTGCAATGCGTTCTTGTCAATAGCTATCATGTTTCCTTGGTTAGGAGGAGATGTAGAAGAGGTAATCCTAGGGAGTGGCTGACACTTACTAAGCGCCTCGACCAGTGCTTCTAACTGGATCGGCTTACTGATGTAGTCATCCATCCCTGCACTTAAGCACGCCTCCCTGTCTCCCTTCATGGCGTTAGCAGTCATAGCAAGAATCCAGGGGCGTTCTGCATAAGACCACTCCTGGCAAATGTGGCGTGTGGCTGTCAAACCATCCATTTCTGGCATTTGCACATCCATCAGCACAACATCATAGGGCTGGCGGCGCAAGGCTGCTAGCACTTCCAAACCATTTCCAGCAACATCAACACGATAACCCAGCCGCCGTAACAGATGGATCGCCACCTTTTGGTTCACGACGTTATCTTCTGCTAGCAGAATACGCAATGGGAGCCTTTGAGCTAGACTGAGGTCAATTTGCGATTTCTCGGAACCGGGAGGCTGTACCTGCATAGTAGGTTGTTCGCTCAAGATACCGCTCAACACATTGTAAAGGTGAGACTGTTTAATCGGCTTAGTTAGGAAAGCTGCAAAATCTACTTTTGCTGTCTGCACCTCTGAAGGCGGGTCAGCTATGGATGTCAATATCAATAAGGGCAACTTCTGACACTCTGGATGTTTGTGAATTTCTGCTGCTAAAGTGAGGCCATCCATTTGGGGCATTTGCATGTCTAGAATTGCAATGTCAAAGCGTTCCCCTCGCTCAATCCAGCTCAATGCCTCATTTCCTCCCGTCGCCGTCCTAGCGATCATCCCCCAAGACTGAGCTTGTAGAGTTAAAATTCGCCGATTTGTGGCGTTATCATCTACAATTAGCAGCCGCTTAAGAGCTAGCTCGACATGGGAACTATTCACCAGTGATGAACTAGAAACAGATGGCGCAACGAGGGTAAAGTAAAAAGTGGAGCCTTGACCAACTTGACTTTCAACCCACATTGAACCTCCCATCATTTCGCTCAGCCGTTTGCTGATCGCTAAGCCCAATCCTGTGCCGCCATAATGGCGGGTAGTGGAAGAATCTACCTGACTGAATGCTCTAAAGAGCCTGTCCATGCGTTCGGGTGGAATACCAATGCCAGTATCTGTGACGGAGAATTGGATCTCATATTGTTGATTCATTGTTGATTGTTCGCTGCTATGAACTATGAGCAATGAATTATCAACAGTTTGCAATGACAGCTTCTGAGCAGTGATAGATACCACAACTTCCCCATATTCAGTAAATTTAACCGCATTACTCAGCAAATTAACCAAAATCTGGCGTAGCCGTGTCACATCTCCCACAATTGTGCTTGGGGTTTCTTTGTCTATTAGGTAAGCTAATTTCAGATTTTTTTCTGCCGCTTTGTGAGCCAGCAGATCGAGAGATTCCTCAACACAATCTTGTAGAGTAAAGGGCTGCTTTTCCAGCTCCAGCTTGCCTGACTCAATTTTAGAAAAGTCAAGGATGTCATTAATGATTGTGAGTAAAGCATCGCCACTAGAGCGAATAGTCTCTACAAAGTCTTGCTGTTGGGGTGTTAGTTGCGTGTCGAGCAACAAACCAGTCATGCCAATCACCGCATTCATGGGCGTCCGGATTTCATGGCTCATCGTGGCTAAGAATTCGCTCTTAGCACGATTAGCACTTTCTGCATCTTGTTTAGCTTTTTCCATGGCGAAATTTTGCCCGCTCAGTTGTTCGCGCTGAAGAGTTTCTTGCTCTAAAAGTCGGGCTTGAGCGACGGCAATCCCGACTTGAGCTGCCACAGCTTCTAGCAGCTCAATCTCATCATCCGTCCACTGTCGGTAGGCATCGCACTGATGTAGACCAATGGCACCGTTTGCTTCTCCCTGATATGATGTGCGAACTGCTAGCATCGATTTCAGTTCGGCATAATAACAGATGGGTGCTGCCGCCTGAAGCAGTGGATCGGCGTAGACGTTTGGGGAAGAGATCGCCTCATCTTGGGCCATCATCTGTTCAGCATGGAGGTTGCCAGCAACGGGAATTTCTTGATCCAAAAGCGATTTATAGCCCGGTTCTAAATACTCAGCCATAAACGGAATTTGGAGCCCCGTAGGTGTGACTACACATGAATGAATCACACAACGATTGACGCCAAAAGCTCGTCCGACTTGAGTTGCAGTAATTTGAAAAATTTGTTGGCTTTCTAACTGGGAGCGAATTTCCTGGGTAATTCGTTTGAGCAGTAGGGCTCTGGAATATTGCCGTTGCAAGGCCTCTTGGGACTGAGAGCGTTCAATCTCATCTCCCACCCACTGAGCCATTAACTGCAAAAGTTCTTTGTCCACAGCCTTGAATCGTCGAGTCAGATGAGGGATAGAACTGGAGAAATTGAGCGTACCGTAAACCTTCCCTGATACTACTACGGACGTGCCAATGTAGGCTTGGAGGGGCGAACCCCGCGAACGCAAGCCAGTAGCATAGGCAGGATGGTTGCGCCACTCAGAAAACTCGGCATGCTCAAGGCTAATGGTCTTTCTAGTTTTTAAGGTTTCGTAACAATAAGTTTGCTCTAACTCAAAAACATCTCCTGTTTGCACACAATTATCAGCAGATTGAGCAGCAACGACTTTATAGCAATTGCCCTCGATTTGAGCCAAAATGCCAATATCCAAATCAAACCTCTGGCGTCCCATGGCTAGCAATCCTTGCAGGCGTTCGCCAAAGTTGAGTTTCTGAGCTGAAGTGACTTTATACAATGCTCGAATTGATGCCTCGCTCTCCAGCAGATCTTGCTCTACCTGCTTGCGGTTAATGAATTGACCAATTTGAGAGCCAATACCATCCATCAAATGGAGCAAATCGTCGTCTGGTTGCTGGACATTCCGGCTGAAGAAGGTGAGGACACCGAGGATTTCACCCTCTGCACGAATGGGGAAACCAAATGCCCCGTGCAGCCCCTCTTGAGCCGCCACATCTGCTGGCAAAAAGTTAGGATCGCTGGCAACATCAGCAATCCAGACAGGTGTGCTAGTAGCCCAAACCCTTCCAGGCAGTCCGATACCACAAGAAGAGACGGTCTTTGCGATTACCTTAAACTCTGAGATTTGCCGGGTCGCTTGATGCCAAGTTTCAACGCAGTGCAGCAGATTGGAGTGCTGATCGACGCTCCAGAATTCGGCTAAGTCCCATCCCAGGCTTTCACAGATAGCTTGCAGGATTCTTTGCGTAGTATCAGTGAGCTGAGCAGATTCTGCCAAGACTCGCGTTACAGCGTATTGTACATTCAGATGCCGTTCGCCTCGCTTGCGCTCAGTGATGTCGTTGCCAATTTGGAGAAACCCTGTAACGAGGCCGTCTGTATTCACTAAAGGCGTGACTGATACTAGGACGGGGAAACGGCTGCCATCTTTGCGAATATAAGACCATTCGCGCTCATCGGGTTCCCCACGACGCGCTAGAGCGACAATTGCCTCGAACAATTTTGGATTTTGGATAGCGCTTTGCGCCGCTACGCTAGAGGATTTTAGAACCTCGGATTGCTTGTTAGTTTCGATGCTCCCTGGTTCTTGGTCTGTAGCCAAAGATTCTAGGTTTTCACCAAAATCTAGGCGACGTGGGAGGAAGATACAGTCATCCCCCGCGTCACTCTCCAATCCAAAATCCGCAATCGAAAATCCAAAGTTGGCAGACAGCTCTTGCGATCGCCGCACTAATTCGTCTTGATCGTGGAAGATCGCGGGTGTTGTTTTCCCAACCACCTCAGAAGCGGTATATCCCAATAACGCTTGAGCAGCTGCATTAAATGTGCATATCGTACCATCTTCAGTCGTGGCAATGATGGTGTAATTAGCGCTATCAAAAATTGCTCGCTGAAGCGTCATTGTCTCCTGTAGCGTCTGCTCAGCCGCTTGGCGATCACTAATGTCTCGCTGCACAGAAACCCAATGAGTGAACCAACCCGTTTCATTGGCAATAGGCACAATATTCAATTCGACCCAAAACTCGGAGCCGTCTTTGCGGTAGTTAATCACCTCGATCCTAATTGATTCCCATTTCTCTAGTGCTGCACGAATTTGATCTAGACGGGAGCGGTCTGTTTTGGGTCCTTGCAAAAAGCGTGGTGTCTTGCCGATCACTTCTTCGGCACTATAGCCCGTCATCCTGGTGAAAGCCTCATTGACATAGACAATCTTTGGGCCTAGTGGACTGTCAATGGGCTCGGCGTCGGTAATCAGAAAGGCGTCGTTGGCATTGACGACAGCTGACTCCAAAAGCCATAGACGCTCTTGTACTAGGCGTGCGTCACTGATGTCTTCAACTGTACCTTCGTAGTAAAGCAATGCCCCATCTTTGTCGCGGACGGCACGAGCTTTTTGGGAAATCCAGATTACCCTGCCATCCCGGTGATAGATTTGAGACTCTAACTCCAAAACTGTATTATGCTCTGTTATTTCTGCTATGAATTGAGTATAGGTTTCAGGCTCTAGGTAAAGCTGCCGTGTTGCATCTGTAAGATTTGCGAGCAATTCCTCAGGTGAGGAGTAGCCATAGATACGTGCAAGGGTAGGATTAGCGCTAAGGTAGCGCCCATCAGGTGCCAGCTGGTATATGCCCTCAGTAGCGTTCTCAAAGATGCTGCGATATTTCTGTTCTGCTTGCTGTAGCGCCTCCTGTGTCCGCTTGTACCTAGCAACTGTGCGTTCTAACTTACCTACATTAATCCGTAACTCCATCTGATTAATCACCTGGTGGCTGATGATTCCCAGCGCCTCAAGCTGTTTTGGGCTTAAACTGCGTGGAATCGTGTCAATTACACACAGGGTGCCCAGAGGCAAACCATCAGGTGTGACCAAAGGAACACCTGCATAAAACCTGATGTTGGGGTTAGACACGACTAGAGGGTTGCCAGCAAACCGCTGATCTTTTAGCGCATTTGGCACAATTAGTGGGACATCGGGTTGCAGAATGGCGTGGGAGCAGAAGGCAAGTTCTCTAGGCGTTTCAGCAACTTCTAGGCCGATTTTTGATTTAAACCACTGCCGATGAGTATCGATCAGGCTGATTAAAGCAATCGGAGTGCCACAAATATACGCTGCCAAAGCAGTCAGAGCGTCAAATGCTTCTTCAGGAGGAGTATCGAGAATATTATAGCGATAGAGTGCGTCAAGTCTCTGGGCCTCGTTATCAGGTAAGGGTGCTGGTTTCGCTCTAGGCGTCACTCTGTTGAAAGGTTTTCTCTGTAGATATGCCTGAAGAAACCACAAGCAGATTCTAGCCAGAGAGCGCAGGATAGGACGTAGTGATTTCATAATTAAGATCAACTAGAGCAGACAAACACTAGGAACTCTTGCTTTGACAGTCTTGCTGATTGGCTACCCTCTGTTGAGAGTACGAGCAGCTGGTTCAGCTTCTGAATTTAAGCTGTTGTCTATTTGGCAAATGCATCATTTGCGGAATCAGAGCTGGGGGAAGAGCGCTGCCCAATGAAGGTTGATTGTCCCTTCCAGGACTCCCTCTTTTCCTCAGCTTTGCGGCGGTAATTTGCGCGCTAGTCGAACCTATCAACAGCTTGCTACCTTTTCTAGGGGCACCCACTGATACCAATTTAGAACTTACCCACTAGGAGAGAGTACATATATCTATCATTCCCAGATCGAGGTCTTAAATTCAGGTGGATTGAACAATAATGACAAAATAAAGCACTTTACTATATCTTTAACGGAGGAATAAAACTGAAGACAGACAAAGCCTTTGTGCGGTTAGCCTTTGCTCATTCTTCAATGACCTTAAGATGTATAAATATTCTCCATAAATATATCAATGTAAGATTAAAGGTAGTAGAAGAGTTAGACTTTAATTTTTGAGCTTCCGGAATTCAAAACTCAAAAAATAACTTTACCTACTACCTAACAAGATTGGAAATGGCTGAGCGCTTAAACTCTAGGCTGCTCCTGATATTATACAATTAATCATCTTGACTCTCCGATGTCAGTTTCGGCTCAATCGTGAGATGAGGAAGTCCTTCTAGTTTCTCTAAGGGCTGTGGTTCTTCAACCATGGGAACAAAGAGTGTTAACCCTCTAGGAATACACTCAACTTCTAAAGGAGTTGTACCGATGATTTCCCCGTCCAAGACAACTTTCTGCGGCGGATTGGTTTTGACATGAATTTTTTTTGCTCGCAAATAGCCGATGTCGTCTCGCTCGGTAGCATTGCCGGTTAACGCGGTTTGAAGTAAGTGGTAGGAAGCGGCGATCGCACCAGCCATATTGACTGGCGCGACGATGGTTAAATCCAGCAAGCCGTCATCAACAATCAGGCCAGCTGGCCCTTGAGCTAAAATTGAAGTAGGCGGTGCGGCATTGGCAATTGTGACAGATGCTGCCTCAACTTTGATTAGCTTATCCTCGGTTTCAATCTCAGCTTCAAACTTTTGCAACTGTCTCAACTCTTGGATTCCTGCTATAAAGTAAGCCAGCATTCCTAAGCGGTTCTTCGCATCCCGATCCGCCCGCTCTACTGCTTCGGCCTCGAAACCAATTCCAGCAAGTAAAACCATCGGCAAGCCGTTGCACCTAGCAGCATCAACTGATCGTGTTGCCCCCCGCAAAATTGTCTGGCAGGCAGCTTCTATAGTGTCTGGAAGCTCCAAAGCAGAGGCAAAGGCGTTAGCTGTACCTCGTGAAATGATCCCGAGAGGAATTTCAGTTCCTACGAGAGCACCGGCTGCCGCTGAAAGGGTGCCGTCACCTCCCGAGGCAAGAATGGCGCTAGCACCTCGATTGATCGCTGCTTTGGCCAAGTGCTCCGCATTAAGTTCTGGGGTTGTTAGGCGGATATCCAGTTCGATTTCTGGCTCCAAGTGTTTCCGAATTGTAGCTAAATCTTGGTCTGGGTCGCTTTGACCAGCAACTGGATTAAAAATCAGGCAGGCAGAACGTTTCATGTTCTTATTCATTAGTCATTGGTCTATTGTTCTTAGTCATATCAATTCCGTTAGCATCATTCTTGTATGCAAAGACTGATTTAGCTGCAATAATACCGTTTGGCGATTTGGATGCAAGGTTTTATCCCCAACCCGCTTGACTAAGCTACTGTGTATACATAAGCTTTGCGTTTGAGGTTAGGCATTGCTGATCCCCTGATTAAGGGGAACTTTGACAAGCATTGACGCGCCGCAACACTAACAACAATTGCAAATCTGAAAATACCATCCCGCAAATGGCGTGGGGGCAATCCAGAATCGCCAATGCAGATGCATGATCCGCGTTTATCTGCGTCCATCTGCGGAAAGCAAAATCCCAAATTCAGGCGCAAAATGCCTTGACTAACTCCAGCACTCCTCAACTTGACCAATGCGTCGCAGATTGAGAACATCGCTGATTTTTTTGATCTGTGCGAAGCTGCGTTCGAGCTGTTCGTATTCGCGGATATCAAGGCACAAGTCAATCACAGCTGGCCGTCCTGTAGACGTTTTCACACTTGCACCCCGCACATTAATGTGGTCATCCTTTAAACGTGAGAGTATGTCATTAAACACGCCCACCCGGTCAATCACTTCTATTTGAATGCTGATTGGGTAAGTCTGAGGACGACCGCTCTCATCAAGAGGAGTCCAGCTGACTGGAACGAGGCGATCGCCCAAGACGTTAGCTACATTCTGACAACCTTGCCGATGAATCGAAATACCTCGCTCTCGCGTTACTATACCAATAATCGCCTCACCGGGAATGGGGCCACAGCAACCTGCTCGATGATGCAGCAATCCTTCTACCCCAGCGATTGGGAATTTACTGATGCTGCTAGATGGGACAGAACGTGCCGACGAAAGCATATTCGCTAGCACTTCAGTTGGCTCTGATGCGATCGGTTGTTGTGCTTTGATCAGATCCCGGAGGCGATTCACCACCTGATTCAGTGTAACTTCACCATAACCCAAGGCTGCTAGTAAGTCTTCGACGCTGTGGTAATTGCATCGCTCTGCCACTGCCTGCATCGGCTCCGACTTCAGTAGGGCTTCAAAGCCATTTTTGCCCAGTTCTTTCTCCAACAGTTCCCGACCACGAGTCACGTTTTGTTTCCGGTTTGAGCGCTTGTACCACTGCCGAATCCGATTCTGCGCGCCTGTCGTCACCACAAAATTCAGCCAGTCCAAGCTGGGATGGCTATTTTCTCTGGTGATGATTTCCACAATATCCCCGTTTTTCAAGTGTGTATCTAGAGTGACTATTCTTCCATTAACTCTGGCACCCGCACAGTGATTGCCGATTTCTGTATGGATGCGGTAGGCAAAATCGACTGGCGTCGCCCCGTTATTGAGAGAGATCACGTCTCCCTTAGGGGTGAAAACATAAACTTCTTCATCAAAGAGATTATCTTTGATCCCTGCTAAGTATTCTTGGGCATCCTTGACGTTATCCTGCCATTCCAGCACTTGTCGCAGCATCTGCCGCAACCAGATAAATTTCTCTTCCTCCGAGGAGAACTGGGTTTTGTTCGAGCCACCAGTTTCTTTATATTTCCAGTGAGCTGCGATCCCATACTCGGCGTTGTGATGCATATCCAATGTGCGGATTTGCACCTCCAACGGCGCACCAGTGTTGCCGAAAACGACAGTATGTAAAGACTGATAGCGATTTGGTTTGGGCAGACCAATGTAGTCCTTAAATCGGCCTGGAATCGGTCGGAAAGCATTGTGAACGACTGCCAATGCCCGGTAGCAATCATCATTTGTCTCCACAATGATCCGCACGGCGGAGATATCGTATATTTCTCGAAACTCTTTCCCCTGCCGCTGCATCTTCTGAAAGATGCTCCAGAGGTGCTTAGGCCGACCACTGACTTCGGTGTAGCGAATTCCCAACTTTTTGAGGCGTTGCTCCAGCAGTTGGGCGACCTTATTCAAACTCGCTTCCCGGTCTACCCGCTTCTCGGCCACTAACTCTTGTGTCTTCCGGTAGGCTTCGGGTTCGAGATACTTGAAGGCCAAATCCTCCAGTTCCCATTTAAAACGTCCGATCCCCAAGCGGTTGGCAAGCGGCGCAAATATTTCTCGCGTTTCTAGAGCAATCCGCCGACGTTTTTCGTCAGGCAAATGCTCTAGCGTCCGCATATTATGCAGCCTATCTGCCAGTTTCACCACAATCACTCGGATATCCTGAGCCATTGCCAGGAACATGCGGCGGAAGTTCTCTGCTTGCCGTTCTGTCTTGCTAGAAAAGTTCTGGGAAAACTTAGAAAGCTTCGTGACACCTTCCACTAACTGCCGAACCTCGGCACCAAACTGCTGTTCGATCTCTTCAGCAGTCACGTCAGTATCTTCAACAATATCGTGTAGAAACCCAGCTGCTATCATGGCACTACTGCCACCAAGATCCCGCAATAGACCAGCAACCGCAACTGGATGGCAAATGTAGGGTTCTCCCGATTTTCGATACTGACCCTGATGCAGCTTGTAGGCGAATTCAAAGGCGCGACAAATGAGCTGCCTGTCAGCTATTCGTTGTTCCAACCCTTGATCGAGAATAGTGGCTCCTCGGGGGATGTCAGTCGTCTGTTGACCCTGATTTAGGGGCAACTGGCCAGTTTCTATCAAGCATGCTTGTAGCCAGTCAGGAATAACACAATCAATTGTGGAAGTTGGAGCCGTTGCTTTCATCGTGTCGAGCATAAGGATTAAAAATATGCAAGGTCAGCAAAATCTTGTGTAGAGCAATGATGTTGGTAAGCGAATCTAGAAGGATGGCGGCTAACCTAGTCCTTCTGACTTCATCCTTTAAAGGAATCGATGTTTAAGAATATTCACGTATGAGAGCCGTTACTGGTGAGAGAAATTCAGGGTGACTTGAATCTCTGAGCCTACAGCAAGCTGTGGCCGATCAATTGCCTCTCTTACATTGACAAAATTCTTTACATGTATTGTATACCAAAGGACATCCTTAATGTTTGAGCCGCAACCACAACAGCAATATCAAGACTTCAAACAGGCACTCTTAAAGCTGCATACAGTATTAGGTGCTGAAAATCTAGATGGAGTGTTGCTCAAAGAGAACTTCCAAGCATGTCAACAAATTTTTCAGCATCAAATAGCTAGTTTGACAGACAACGACATTGCTCCATCAGAGGCGTCGAGGTGGCAGTCTTTCCAGACAGAAGTTCACAGACTCCTGCGTTTGTTGGAAATGGATATCATGTTTTTACAAGCTTCTCGTCAGTCAACAACTGCTAAAGCGAGGGCGATTTCCCTGCGCGATCGGATCACCGCTTTAATTGGCTTATGCGATGCTATCCTCCATAAGGATTAGATTATATAAGAAAATTGGACAGGCAAAGGAAGATAAACTGGTGAAGTGTCCGAAGTGTAAGAATATATCCCTACTTGACGGCACATTGACTGGCAATTTAGCTGTCAAGTATTGCTCTGAGTGCAAGGGTACCTGGATTCCTGCTGATGAATATAGAGCTTGGCAAGCTGGTCAATCGCCACTTTCCCAAATAGACCAAGACTTTCTCTCTCAAACCCTGGCTGTGGATTTTGTGCAGTCTCCCTTCGATACCAAAGCAGCTTTGTGTCCAGAGTGTAGTCGCTATCTATCCCGTGCTAAGGTCAAGCTGAAAACGCCGTTTTATGTGGAGCGCTGTCTGAATTGTGAAGGGATTTGGTGCGATTACGGTGAGTGGGACGTGCTATTCAAGCTGGGATTGCACACGACAATTGAGCAATTGTTTTCCAGCGAATGGCAAACGCGGGTGGAAAAGCAGCAACAATCACAAAAACAACGGCAGGCGACGATTGAGAAACTGGGACCAGAACTGGCAGGACGCGTGTTTGAATTGGCTGAAGTTTTGGCTAAGCATCCCAACGGGGATTTTGGTGTAGCCTATCTCATGAGGCAAGTTGGAGTCACAAAATAGCGGAAAGTTCTTAGTCGGTTGTTCGTTGTCCGTTATTTATG
>CAZZWA010000175.1:0-11416 GCA_964657555.1 uncultured Microcoleus sp. | reverse complement strand
GCTAAAGAAGCAGCCAACATGGTGGATTTGGACTCTGACCCCACAAAGCTGATTGATATCGTTACCATCGGCAAACAGTTGCTGATTACTCGTGGGGCACTGACCACCTTTTCGATTGCCAACGATATTTCTAAATACTTTGCCATCATCCCCGCCATGTTTGCTGCTGCCGGGATTGGCAAGCTCAATATTATGGGATTAGCAAGTGCTAATTCTGCGGTGCTGTCAGCGCTGATTTACAACGCTTTAATTATTCCCGCCTTGATTCCTCTAGCGCTGACGGGTGTGAAGTTTAGACCACTGTCAGCTAATCAACTGTTGCAACGAAACATCCTGATTTATGGAGTGGGCGGTGTGATTGCACCATTTATTGCCATTAAGATCATTGACTTGTTAATTACAGCGGTGCATTTGGCTTAGTTGCTAATGGCAGATGGCTAATAGCTAATGGTAAAGAAGATATTCTGGCAGTTAGCAATAAATGGAGAGTTTTATGAAACGAGTTGATTTTTTAGGTAACATTTTGTCCTCTGAGGTGGCAGAGGGGATTGATTTGGCGATCGCGCATCTGCGCCGCCGACCTCTGCCGCTACAACTGTTTTTGCTGTTGTGCTTGAATCTAATAATTGCCCCAGCTGTCTATGCTGCTACTGATGCAGGAATTTCCAAGCTTCAGTCTTGGGCGATCGGGCTTTTGGGTCTGGTGACGGTGGGTCTGACGGTTTACTTGTTTGTTGTTGTCTTTCAACCGGAGCGCTTCTAATGTCTATTGTGCGAGAAATCAGCAGAGCAATTCGGATGACTGTCGTTCTCTGGGTACTGACGGCAGTGATCTATCCTGGGGTGATGCTGCTTGTGGGTTTTGCTTTCCCATACCAGGCGCAGGGCAGCTTGCTCAAGGATGCGCAAGGAAAAGTTGTAGGTTCAGCTTTAATCGGTCAATCTTTCTCGTCTGATAAGTACTTCTGGGGTCGTCCCAGTACGATTGAATACAGCAGCCTCACTCCCGACGAGCAGAAGCAGATGAATGCAGATCTGAAGCTGCAAGACAAGCCAAATAAAACGAAGGAAGAGCAAGATAAGCTGACTGCCGCTCAAAATAACCAAACGAATATTACGGTTGGGGTATCAGGTGCCAGTAACCTCGCTCCCAGCAGTACAAAAGATTTGTTCAAACAAGATGATAGTGTCAAACTAGACGATCAACACGATCTCCTCAAACGGATTAAGGGGGATATAGACAAACTGCAAAAGGCTGGGGTGAAGCCGACAGCCGATCTCGTTTACACCTCTGGTTCTGGTCTTGACCCCCATATCAGTCCTGAGGCAGCCGAGGCACAAGTAGAAAGGGTCGCAAAAGTGCGATTGCTACCATCTGATCAAGTCAAGTCACTCATTGCCAAAAATACTGATGGTAGATTTTTGAGCATTTTTGGTGAGCCGGGAGTCAATGTGCTCAAACTGAACCTGGCTTTAGATGCTTTAAAACCCAGTTAACAATTAATTCTTGTTGACCATTAACTGTTAACTGGGAATGGATTACAGTCATTCAATTTTAGATTGAGAATCCCTTTAACAGGAGCAATCTGTACTCAAAAAATCTAAAATCCAAAATTGAATCGGTCAACTGCAAATCTAGTAAATAGATGAGGTATTGTT
This sequence comes from uncultured Microcoleus sp., assembly GCA_964657555.1. Taxonomy (GTDB): domain Bacteria; phylum Cyanobacteriota; class Cyanobacteriia; order Cyanobacteriales; family FACHB-T130; genus CAZZWA01. The sequence continues at coordinate 9,757 of CAZZWA010000175.1, read as the reverse complement.
GCCTTCGCTACTTAGTTCTGTCAGTGAGTCTTGCTATATTGTCCTCATAGAAGTTCAGCTTTCCAGTGTGGTGGAGTCTGTCAGGGCCATTTAGTCCTACTAGAGCGTTTCAAGGAAACCCACCTATGGATGAATTATTTTCTGCAAACCCTGTAGCTCCACAACCTGAAGCAATCTTAAGCCACAGTCAACTCCTAGCTGACCTGAGAATCGCCTACTTTACTAGTAAGCCAGAAACAGGATTACCATTGCGTTTCCAGCAAACTAAAGTTTTGGGAGAAATAGTGGAAGATGTTGTCAAACTTTTGTTGACATCTTTAGAATTCAAGCTTGTCAAGCAGTTACAGGACGAGTTCAAATTCCTCATTTTATGAGTTACTGTCTCCATTCTACTTGCTTGCATCTACAGAATCCTCAAGATGTGAGCTACTGTCTCAATTGCGGGTCAAAGTTGCTTTGGCAAAACCGCTACCGTGCTCTCAAACTTATAGGGCAAGGTGGCTTTGGCAGAACCTTTCTAGCCGTGGATGAGTCTCAACCCTCCCAGCCCCTGTGCGCGATTAAGCAATTCTTTTCTCAAGCTCAAAGCCAAAATAATCAGTCGAAAGCAGAGCAGCTACCGTACCAGGAAGCTCTGCAACTAACAAGACTGGGCGAACATCCCCAAATCCCAGAACTGCTGGCCTACTTCAAACAGGACGGACAGCAGTATCTCGTGCAGGAGTTTATTGATGGACAAAACCTAGAGGAGGAACTAGCCCTAGCCGGTACTTTCAATGAGACGCAGATTCGGCAGTTGCTGTGCGATCTGCTGCCCGTGTTGCAGTTTGTCCACGACCAGCAGGTAGTCCATCGGGACATCAAGCCTGCAAACATTATTCGCCGCACCTCCCCAACCCCCTCTTACCCAGGAGATGTAAGAGGAGGTCAACTGGTTTTAGTTGACTTTGGTGGAGCTAAAGCCGCCACTGGCAAAGTTTTAGCAAAAACGGGAACGGCGATCGGTAGCGCTGAATATGCTGCTCCCGAACAAATTAGAGGCAAAGCAGTATTTGCCAGCGATCTCTACAGCCTGGGAGTGACCTGCATCCATTTACTGACTCAGACGTCTCCATTTGACCTCTATGACAGCATTGAAGATACCTGGGTCTGGCGAGATTACCTTAACTTCCCAGTCAGTGAATCTCTGGCTCAAATTCTTGAGAAGTTGCTGCAAAATGCTATGCGGCGACGCTATCAATCAGCCAAAGAAGTTCTCAAAGACCTAAATGCACCAACACAAGTTGTGTTGGAGTCACGACCCACTGCTCTTGTAGCCGATGAAGAAGACTTTGAGTCACCGTACTTTGGGATCAGTTTCCCTGAAATACCCCAGCGATTCCTGCCCCCAAAGTACACCAAATCATCCTTGCCAGTCACACCCGTCATTTCGGCAACTCTATTTGACCCGCAGACTCAGTCTTGGTATCGCCTGCGCAATATCCTTGAACATTCAAAATCCGTTTGGGCTGTTGCGCCTTTTCTGTACCCTCACCCACCAGTTGTCTGCCATATTCATGTTCCCGATACAACACATCAGGTGACTACAAAAAGAGCTGCTTCAAAGTCAAGAAAAAGCTCTTGGCGAGTTTTGGCAGCCCTGTGGGTAGCAATATTGACTTGCCTTGCCATTGGGCTGAGATGGAAACAGCCTTCCACTTACCCTGAACTGCCGCATTTAAGCGAGGGGGTTAATCACTATATCGAGCCGAGTCATCTGGAAGAAAAAGAGTAGTTAAATAACATAGGGATCTGGCGTCACGCGGTGATTATTTAGTCATTGTCAATGGTACGGAGGATAAAATTCATTAGGCTGAACGTATACTAAATGCTCAGGGTATTCATAAAATATTAAAATTTTTGGCAGATGCTTAACCAATCCACGCCCTCCCTGGACAGATACTATAATCGCATTGCACGACGAGGCAAGCACAAAATCTTTATTGGCATGGCTGCGGGAGTAGGTAAAACTTATCGGATGTTGGAGGAAGCCCAACAACTGAAACAGGAAGGTATTGATGTCGTTGTGGGCGTACTAGAGACACACGGGCGCAAGGAGACGGTGCGAAAAGCTGAGGGACTAGAGGTATTGCCCAGAAAAGAAGTGGCTGCTGGAGCTTTGAAACTCACAGAAATGGATACGGAAGCCATTGTAGCTCGCCAGCCGCAGCTAGTCTTGGTGGATGAGCTGGCTCACACCAATGTTCCAGGTTCGCAACGAGAAAAGCGCTACCAAGATGTGGAAGTCATTTTGACAGCAGGTATTGATATATTTTCCACGGTCAATATTCAACATCTAGAAAGTCTCAACGACTTAGTCGCTAAGATTACAGGCATAGTAGTGCGGGAACGCATTCCCGATCGCCTGCTAGACGAAGCCGACGAAGTCGTAGTCGTTGATGTAACTCCAGAAACTTTAGAAGAGCGGTTGCTAGAGGGGAAAATTTACCCACCAGAAAAAGTAGAACAGTCCCTGCAAAACTTTTTCCAACGTCGTAACTTAATTGCTTTGCGGGAACTAGCACTCAGAGAGGTAGCAGACAATGTAGAGGAGGGTGCGATTCGCAAAGCGAGCCACCAGAATGGAAACGCCGCTACTTCAACTTATCAGTTATGTTCTGTTCACGAGCGTGTCTTAGTTTGTGTGTCTGCCGAACCGACAAGTATGCGGCTACTGCGACGGGGAGCGCGGCTCGCCAGTCACATGAATGCTCCACTCTATGCTGTTTTTGTGAACAATCCCGACCGCTTCCTCTCAAAAGCTGAAACAGTTCATATTGAGATTTGTGAGAAACTCTGTCAAGAGTTCGGTGGTGAATTTTTGCGTGTAGTTAGTCAGAAGATTCCTGAGGCAGTGGCTGAAGTTGCCAAGACTTATCACATTACCCAGATTGTTCTGGGTAAGACTCGCCAGTCGCGATGGAAGATTCTGCTGAGAGGGTCATTTATTGACCAACTGATGCGATCGCTCGAAGATATTGACTTGCATATCATTGCTGCAAAAAAGTGACTTTTTTACTCCTAGGAAGTCGGTCAAGTAACCGAGATTGACAAATTAAGTATTCTATGTGTCTACGGAAAATCCGTGACTTTCCACCAACCCTGCCGACCCTGCTCCCCCTGTCTAGCACCACCGAAATATGAATACTTGACCGATGCTCTAGAGTCAATATAGGGTGTAACCTAACTGCCAAAATCTAAAATTGTTAAAGCAATTTTCTGTGATTTTTAGCTCTTTATTCCCTAGATATCCAGTCATATATTTACTCTATTAAATAGTTAACTTACAGTAATTTTCATCTTGGGGCAGTACAGTCTGATCCCCCAACTCGCGGGAAGGGTAGATAGGTGTAGTATATCCAAATGAAAACCACTGTAATTCTCGCACTAGGCAAATTAAGCTGTTTCATCACACTCCTCAATTGATAATTAAGAAAAGCTAGGGTAGGAAATTACCATCGCTAAGCTGCATTACAAAGATACAGAGAAAGCATCAGTAAAAACCTAATCCCTAGACAAAACACACAATACAGATGTAATTTTAGGATAACCTTAAATAGATCTAAAAACAATCAGTAGGTTGATAAAGCTGCTAAGTTTTTGCCTTAAATAGATGGGCACAAATAAACGTTGATTTATATTGAAAAATGGCTAATCGTAGTCAGGCAATTAGCAATTAGCCATCCTTAAATTTCCATCAGTTACGTTTATTTCTCTCCATCTACTTAGTTTTTACTCTTCTTCCTATCTGCAACTGTTATTCGGTTATTGGAAATTAGTAACTTAACCGCGACACTGAGGATTGGGATTGTTCAAACATAGCCAACCACCAGGGACAATATCGCTTATTCCTCTAGATTGCCATTTGGCTCTTGATGCTTGTAACCAATCACTTTGCCAATGTGCTGAGTTTTTTTTATTAAGCACATAATCTGCGACTTGAAAATTCCTCATAACTTGCAAGTTATGGTCATTGGCTTTTTGTTCAGTTTCAATCCGAATGTGGATAACATATCACTATCCTTACGATGAATAAATATATTTACTGATATAGTTTAGGAACCTTTCTCGTTCGCTAATATACGTACCTCTATTTGATGTATCTGTTTTCCCTTCTAGAAGAGACAGAGAAACTTAAACCTGCCTCATCAATATTCCTTAGTTAGCAATCATATAAAGCCAACTTCATTGTCTCGATAATTTATCAATATATTTCTGGGTATATTTTGAAAGCTTTCTTGCGAAGAAAACATCTACATCTATAAGTACATTTTTTGCTATAAACGCTTTCTCAATCTAATTTGATTTACAATAAAAAAAGATTTTCACTGTTAAGAGTTCAGACAAAGCAATTACTGTGTTTGTTAGCTTCACAGCAACTTTGTCTGCTCGCTTTTTAAAGCATCTTGCATATGACAAAAGCACCAACAGAAAGCCGCTATAGAGCAAACCGATGGCGAGATATTCCAAAGGGTACTGAAATTACCGTATACCCAAATGATAAAGGTACTATGACAGGCTCTTTCAGTTGCTTCCAGTACCGCGTGTTTTTCAGCCATAGAGATATTCGAGCAGTGCGATGGGAGCAGATTAGCACCATTGCTGACCTACCACGCGACACTTGGGAGCAAGAACAAATTGAGGCGAATAAACCTATAGACGGAAACTCTAATTGTTAAGTAGATAGAGGCTATTAAATGAAACCAGCTAATAGCTATTGATAGTTATAATATTAGCTATTAGCAAACATTAATCGATGCTTGTTTGTACGCACCTACTTAAATTAAATTTTCTATTGCCATTTGAATTGAGCAGGAACAACCCACTTTCATGAGTAACTCAGTCGCACTGCTGGCTAAAACGCTAGTGACTTTTATCACAATTTATATGTATTTGCTGATTATCCGGGTTCTTCTGACCTGGTTTCCAAAAGTCAACTGGTTAGCCCCACCATTTTCGATTTTGAGTCAGTTGACAGACCCCTATCTCAAAATATTTCGCTCAATTATCCCGCCGCTGGGCGGGACTCTTGACATTTCCCCAATGTTAGCGATATTGCTGCTTCAAGTGCTGCGTGGGATTCTTAATAAAATTACCATAGGCATTTAAGCTTTAAGGGCAGGTAATGCAGTATGACATGATTTGAAACTAAAACCAATGATAGTTCACACTTCACAGAAGGAGCAAGCGCTCCATCCTACTCAGCAAAATTCAGTAAACCCGGCTGATATTACTGGTAACACTTTTATATGTCTACTAGTAATTATCTGCCCTATCCTTATTGTTTTAGGAGTTGTTTTATATAGGCAGTATCATGCTATTATTCGATACCAGCAGATTGATACTTTAGAAAAGCTGTGGCGAGTCAGATCCAAAAAAGAGAATTATTAAAACTTAAAACTTTTACCTGGCACTAAGACGAAAATTGCTGTAATTCTTACTGCGCTTTCCAAAGGATGTAAAGGCATAACGTGAAGTTTGCCGCAAGAGAGTCCAACTACAATAGCTGGATGGGGATTATACTGGGGTGGGTTGTACCGTTGCTGATTCTCTTCAGCATTTGGGGCTTCTTACTCAATCGCATTAGAGGTAGTCTATCTGCTCTGAAAATGGGCAAGAGCAAGGCTCGCATCTACTCGGAAGGCAGCACAAGCGTCAAGTTTATTGATGTTGCTGGAGTGGATGAAGCCAAGACGGAATTGCAAGAGATTGTAGATTTCCTTAACAAGGCTGATAAGCTGTCACGCTTTTAAATTGCTTGTTGAGGCAGACACGGGGACGCGGGTAAAGGGAGACGCGGTGAGGGTTTGACGCTTTGTTTCCTCAATGAAGAATATGAGATTTAAATGCACAACAGCTTAAATACACCCGACTAGTGGTCTGTCAAGCTAGTTGTGAAACGGATTCTCGATCGCTGGGAGTTTCATGATACTCCTAAGCATGGCAGTTGGCTGAACATGGCACAGATGGAGTTGTCACTCGTCACTCCTGAGTGTCTCCACCAACGCATCCCCGCTCAAGAGCGCCTTCAACAGGAAGTAGCTGCGTGGGCAGCCGAAGGCAATGCCAAAGCCACTCAAGTTGACTGGCGCTTTACCACTGAAGATGCTCGCATCCAGCTCCAGCGTCTCTATCCTTCAATTTTAACTTGACCCTTAGATTGGCTCGGAGTTCGGCTCTCCATAGTTTTTGCGCTCGCGAAGCGCTGCTGCGTTCGCCTTTGGCGTTCCCAAAGGGTAGCGCCGATCGCATTCTCAAGGATACTCTAGGCGTGCCACTACTCAAAACCCACTTGACAGACCACTAGTGACTGCTGATCGTTAATCTGGCGAGAGTTTTTTACTGGCCAACCATTCGTGATTAAACAGCCGCGACTGATACCGAGCCCCACTATCACAAAGTACCGTCACAATGGTATGACCAGGTCCCAGTTGTTTAGCCAGAGACACAGCTGCCCCGACGTTAATGCCTACAGAACCGCCCATAAACAGTCCGTCTTTTCTCAGCAGTTGGTAAATTACCCGGATACACTCGGCATCGTCAATCTGAATAGCATCATCAATGGGGACACCTTCCAGATTCGCCGTCACGCGGCTATTGCCGATCCCTTCTGTGATTGAGTTGCCCTCAATTTTAATTTCACCAGTCTTGACATAACTGTAAAGTCCGCTGCCAAGTGGATCTGCCACAACAGATTTAACAGCAGGATTTTTCTCTTTCAGGTACAGCGATACACCAGCGAATGTACCGCCAGTGCCGGTAGCAGCCACCCACCCATCAATTTTGCCGTTGGTTTGCTCCCAGATTTCCGGCCCTGTGGTCTCATAATGAGATTGCCGATTGGCCAAATTATCGAATTGATTGGCCCAGATGGCATTTTCCATCTCAGCTGCCAGTCTACCGGAGAGCTTCACATAGTTGTTTGGGTCTTTGTAGGGTACGGCTGGAACGGCACGGACTTCTGCTCCCAGTGTTCTCAAGGCGTCTATCTTCTCTTGAGACTGGGTATCTGGAATGACAATCAAGCATTTGTAGCCTTTGGCGTTGCAAATATGAGCCAGACCAATGCCGGTATTTCCTGCTGTTCCCTCGACCACTGTGCCACCAGGTTTGAGCAAACCTTTTTTTTCAGCATCTTGGATGATATAAAGTGCTGCTCGGTCTTTCACTGAGCCACCTGGATTAAGAAATTCTGCTTTTCCGAGAATTTCGCAACCTGTCTGTTCGCTGAAGCTGTTTAACCGGATTAGGGGTGTGTTGCCCACTGTTCCCACAAAACCATTTTTGATATCCATTTTGAATTTATTTAAGGTATCTTTTATAAAAATTCTGGCTATGGCAGTAGAAGACTAACGCCTGCCTACATCTACTCCTACCAGACTTTACTCATGTTCAAAACAAACCCAGGCAGTACTGGATCGCCACTAACTAGGGAGGGATTCTCCAGACATTCCTCTGACAAACCAGGACGATAGATGATTAACTTGACACAGCTCAAAAAACTGCTCGTCTGTCATTGGTATTGATAGAGGAATTCTTACAACTAAAGGGGATGACAGCATAATTATTTCCTCAAGTCTCTGATGCTGAGGCAACTTCCATTCATTGGGTGCAGCAGTTGACAATTTTAATGGTAATGCGATCGCCTGTCACAACGATTAACCAAAGCGCGATCGCTTATTCTGAAAATAGATGGAGAGACGCAGGAATTTTGCAGAAAAACTCTCTGTGTCACCGCGTCTCCCAATCTTTGCGTTGCCCTAAACCCATCAACTTTTGATTGACTGAGTAGTAGAGGGCTTCATTCCTAGCTCAACCCACCCTAACTCAAAACTACTTATTTGGTTGGGGAGTTATCCGTAGGTAGGGTTTGACTTCCTGGTATCCCTTAGGGAACTTCTCTTTCAACACTTCCGGATCTTTAAGGGAGGGGACAATCACCACATCCTCACCATCTTTCCAGTTGGCTGGGGTGGCAACACTGTAATTGTCTGTCAGTTGCAGGGAATCAATCACCCGCAAGATTTCATCGAAGTTGCGTCCGGTGCTGGGTGGATAAGTGAAACTCAGACGCAGTTTCTTCTGAGGGTCAATGATGAATACAGTACGAACCGTTACAGTATTGCTGGCGTTGGGATGGATCATGTCGTAAAGGTCGGAAACCTTTTTATCCCGATCTGCCAAAATGGGGTAGTTGAGTTTTACACTCTGAGTTTCTTCGATGTCACCCACCCAGCCTTTGTGGGAATTTTCATCATCGACGCTGAGAGCCAGTACTTTGACATTGCGCTTGTCAAATTCTGGTTTAAGACGGGCAACTTCGCCCAATTCAGTGGTGCAAACGGGAGTGAAGTCGGCGGGGTGGGAGAACAGTACCACCCAGCGATCGCCAGCCCAGTCATAGAAGTTGATTTCACCGTCAGTAGAAGCCTGAGTGAAGTTGGGTACCGTGTCGCCTAATCTGAGAGACATAATCGATTTCCTGTAAACTACCTTGAGTAGCGATCATCTATCTTGACATAAACCCCTGTTTTCCGGTCGGTCTTTAGCGCTTTATTAAGATTTTTGTAGACGTCGCTAAGCGAGTGACGATCACAGAGTTAAGAGTTTAGTAGCTACACAGAAGCAATAAGATGAGAAAATAGCAAACAAAATTAAAATGATACATGAGGACATGGTAGCCTCAATCATGCTGTGGAAGGAAGATTTAAGTTTATGAAACGATTAGTTCGTCTTCTGGCAGTTTTGTGTCTGTTGCTAAGCTGCATGGGATTAGGACAACAGAACGCGATGGCTGCTAGTTGGAGTGGTTTTAACCTGAACTCATCAGCAATCTTGGCTGTAGAGGAACCCCTGCGGAATGCGGCAGACGATAAGCGGGCTGAGGTCGGTGACAAAATCGATTTGAACAACACCAACGTCAGAGCATTTCGCCAATATCCAGGGTTTTACCCCACTCTGGCTGGCAAAATCATTGCCAATGCTCCTTATGGAAAGGTGGAAGATGTCCTAGATCTTCCAGGACTGACCGAAATCCAAAAAGAACGGCTACAAGCTCACCTGAATAATTTCACGGTGACTAAAGTGGATGCTGCCTTTGTGGAGGGAGACGACCGTTATAATAACGGCAACTACTAACATCGATTGCTGGTAGTAGTCTGAACACCCACTCCTACTCCTATAGGAGTGGGTTATTTATTATTTGGTGGAAATGAATCAGATAGACGGCGATTCTTTGCCCCAGCTAGATATCCCCAGCCATTTTGATGTCTTAGTAGTCGGTGCGGGTGCGGCTGGGCTTTATGCGGCGCTTTGCCTGCCAGATTCCTTACAGGTTGGCCTGATTACCAAAGACTCTCTACCCCTGTCTGCTAGCGACTGGGCACAAGGCGGCATGGCCGCAGCAATTGACCCGGCTGACTCACTAGTGCTGCATGTAGAGGATACCATACGAGCTGGTGCTGGGCTTTGTGACCTGGAAGCAGTACAGTTTCTGGTGGAACAAGCGCCGAGCTGTGTGCGCTCACTGGTGGATATGGGGGTGATATTTGATCGGCGAGGCTCTCAGTTAGCTTTGACTCTGGAGGCAGCTCACTCTCGTCCCCGTGTTCTCCATGCTGCTGATACTACGGGTCGAGCAGTTGTCAGCATCCTGACAGAACAAGTGCTGAAGAGGAAAAACATTAAAATCATACAGCAAGCTTTTGCTTTAAATTTG
>CAZZWA010000174.1:0-11459 GCA_964657555.1 uncultured Microcoleus sp. | reverse complement strand
ATTAAGGGTATTCAACCGGACATGATATTAAATCTTTCCTCAGTCCTTTTTAAGAGGACTTTAGCTATGAGCCAGCGATTTAATTGGCGGGCTGACAACGCTGGTGCAAGATATCAGATTAGCCATCCTTCAATTCTAACCAACTTTATTTATTTCAGGGCAGCAGTTTTTGTTAGCCAACAGTAGCTCTACGACGCTGTCTACGCAGCAGGAAAGTAGCTGCAATCGTAGCTATGCCAATTAGCTCTGGGGTAGCTGTTGGTTCCGGAACTTGCTCGGGAGTCTTTAGGGAGAAGTGTAGTAAAGCCTGCCCCTTGGAGGGTGCTGTTGGATCTGGGCCAAGTTTGTCAGCCTCGGTAAAAGTTATTTGGCCTATAGCATCTTGGAATATGCCCGTTCCATCATAGATGGTTATGGTACCACCACCGGCAATTGTGCCTTTCCCTGGGTCAATTACAGCGCTGTCACTAGCTTTGCCAAGTAACTCATTAGCACCGCCGAAATACCTGTCGGGAGTCAGTTGTTGGCCCTGTAAGCCAAACGCGGTTGGATCTGAATTAAAGGTAGTTTTGGTGATGGATGTAATGGGGTCGGTGTTTGTTTGACCGTAAGTATTACTAGTAAATAAATTCAAACCGTAAGGAGCATCAGTAGTGTCACCTGTGATAGTTGCCCTGACGATATCTGGGAACTCTGAGTTGAAGGGACTAATTGTGACTGTTGTGTTGTAAGTAACACTGAAATCATAAGTGGCTGCGGTAGCACTTTTGACATTCAGTTCAACACTTAATAGAGTTAATGCTATTGGAATTAGCCTTGCGATGCGCGAATGAAGCATGGTTAACCTGAGGTTGAGAACGGAATATACTTAGTATTAAGTATATCATAGTAACAGCTTTCACAGACAACAGTAGACATAGTACAAAACTCAGCCTATAAATATCCAAAAATCTTAATTGTGTTTTTGGGTAATGAGGTTTTTCAAACAAACACGCTCTTAAGACAAACGGCATTTTAAGGCTCCCGCTCGGCTGACATCTTCCAAATCCTCTCTAAAGTTTGAATTTGTTGGAACCGAGTCACTCTCTGCTGTTCGCGTTGCTTTCCATGCCAACGTCCGAATATATAACTAATGAATAGGAGGAGCAAGAAAATACTCCCATAGGTGCTACAAGTATGGTTAATTTCTTCAGTCCAGATAGCTTGACCAGGCTGTTGATCAATTGAAACTGTATTCTGACAGTATGTGTTTGCGTTAGGTGGTACGAAATTGTCCATGGTAGAAGGTTCCCTTTATGTCAGTTGTGTACATTAGATTGAGAGAGAGTCAGTAAGTAGTGTTATGCAGTCCCATTGTGTTGTGCTGCAATTATTTAAAACGGCGCTGAAGCTCTATCTCAATGAGCAGTAAGCAACTTATGCAGTTAGTGCAAAACAACTATAGCGATTTAAAATAATTCATATTTATGCTTCAAATAACTGGTTTTGGAAAGTAAACACGTTCAGATAAAATACCCGCATTGGAGCATCAGTTCAGTAATCCCAAAAACCCAGTTTCTGCCTGTGGAAAAGTCGAGATTACGTCAGACTCCACTGAAAGAAACCAGGTTTTTAAGCCCTGGTTTTAAGTCCTGAACCGATGTCCTAGAATTTAAGCAGGGTACAAAAGCTTGGCAACTGTTTGCACATCTTTATCCCCACGTCCAGAGCAATTGAGTACAATGCGTGGACTACCACTGAGTTGGGGGCAGAGAGTTTCTAGATAGGCGATCGCGTGGGCAGTTTCTAGAGCTGGAATGATCCCCTCTAGTTGAGAGAGTCGCTTGAATGCCTCTAAAGCCTGCGCATCAGTGACACTATAGTACTCGGCGCGGCCAAGATCCTTCAAATAGCTATGCTCAGGGCCAACGCCGGGATAGTCCAGTCCGGCGCTAATAGAATGAGCCTCAATTACCTGACCATCTTCATCTTGCAGTAAGTAGCTCATTGCACCGTGCAAAACACCGATTCTCCCTCGCGTCAGAGTTGCTGCGTGCTTGGGGGTATCTACGCCTTCACCAGCTGCTTCAACGCCAATCAGCCGCACTGTTGGTTCATCAACAAACTCGTGGAAGAGTCCGATCGCATTAGAACCACCGCCTACACAAGCGAGGAGAATATCCGGTAGCCCTCCCCATTTCTCCTGGCACTGAACGCGAGTTTCCTGCCCAATTATTGCATGGAAGTCGCGCACAATCATCGGATAGGGGTGGGGTCCGGCAACCGAACCAAGGATGTAGTGGGTCGTTTCCACATTAGTCACCCAGTCCCGAATCGCTTCGGATGTGGCATCCTTTAGCGTTCCTGTTCCTGCTTCTACTGGACGAACCTCTGCTCCCATCAGTCTCATCCGAAACACGTTGAGAGATTGCCTCTCCATGTCATGGACACCCATGTAGATGACGCAGTTCAGACCAAAACGCGCACAAACAGTTGCTGTGGCGACACCATGCTGACCTGCTCCCGTCTCAGCAATAATGCGCTGCTTGCCCATTCGCTTTGCTAACAGCACCTGAGCTAAAGCGTTGTTAATTTTGTGTGCGCCCGTATGATTTAAATCCTCACGTTTGAGGTAAATTTGCGGTCCTGTACCATCCGGTCTGGCGTAGTGGGTAGTCATGCGTTCGGCCAAGTATAGGGGGCTTGGTCGTCCTACGTAGTCCCGCATGAGATTTTGCAATTCACCTTGGAAGCTAGGATCTGCGCAATATCGCTTAAAAGCTGTTTCAAGCTCACTCAGCGCAGGCATCAAAGTTTCAGGTACGTATTTACCGCCGAACCGTCCAAATCGACCGAGGGTGTCGGGTTGCTGGGTAGTGGATGGAGCTGGAGTCGTATAGATGTCTTTTGTGCTTGTCACTGTTAATTTCCTCTATTATTTTGGATCGTCTTGCTGATTATGAAATAGGTTCTTTGGGCTGAGCCAGATTTCCAGGCTAATTCATTCTATTTTCGAGTAACCAGTGAATTAGACAATGCCTGCTTGACTTCTGTAGGTGCGATCGCTTCTTTCAAATCTCGACAGAGTTCTGCAACAGCTTGCAGCCCTTGTGTTGGAGTGCCGGATGCCAAACGTTTCACAAACGCGCTGCCGACAATTACGGCATCTGCACCCCACTCCATCACTTGACGAGCTTGTTCTGGTTGAGAGATACCAAAGCCAACGCCGATTGGCTTGTTGGTCACACCTCGCAGATCCACTAGTAAATCCTTAACACGTCCGTGTACCTGAGATCTCATTCCTGTAACGCCAGTGACACTGACTAGGTAAATAAATCCCTGCGACTGGCGAGCAATCTCTTCAATGCGTTCTTTCGAACTGGTGGGAGCGGCAAGTAAAATGACCTCGATTTCAAATATGCTGGCAAGCTGTAGCAGCTTTGCCGCCTCTTCAAATGGCAAATCGGGGACTACTAATCCTTGTACCCCTGAATTGGCAATTTGCTCTAGAAACTGCTTAATGCCACGGTTCAAAATTGGGTTGTAGTAAGTAAATAGGATGAGAGGCGATCGCAAGCTGGGGCTGACACTTCGAACCATATCTAGAACTCGATCCAATTGGGTTCCCTGTTGCAGGGCACGAGTTGCTGCTGCTTGAATTACTGGCCCATCTGCCAGTGGATCTGAGTAGGGAACACCTAATTCAATCAGATCAGCACCATTGCGATCTAAGATTTGTAAAGCCTCTGCTGTTGTCTGCAAGTCAGGATCTCCAGCAGTAATAAAGGGAATCAAGGCGCACTGGTTGCGAGCACGTAAAGATTGAAAGCAATGGGAGATAGACGTCATCCTAATAGTCCCCTAAAATTTAGCAAATGGTTGATATCAAGTTCGGTTGAATACCCACATTATCTGTAGGAAGCTAGTTGCTAATTACCAGAAGATATATGAACTATTAACTACTAGCATTAGCAGAAACCAATAACTGTATTATGGGCAATTAACCGGCCATGATCTGAATTGTCTGATTAAGAAAAGGTAATCAAAGGTTGACTTATGCAACCTCTAAAACGATTTTGCCGTGCAAACCCTCACCTCCTTGTTCAAGCCTTTGATGCGCTTCTGCAACCTGATTAAGTGGCAAGGTCATTCCTACAACGGGCTTAATTTGACCTTGTTCAATCAGGGTTCTAAGCACCTCTAGCTTAGGGCGGGGATCATCTAAGTGGACAAAGTGAACTGTAATATTTTTGCCAATAGCAGTGTTGAGGTTTCCCTCTATGCCAGTTATGGTAATAGCACGGCCATCAAGCTTGGTTACTTTCAGGCTTTCCGCTAGAACTTCGCCGCCAACAGTATCGAAACTAACATCAACTCCTTCGCCGCCCGTTTCACTGTTGATGATCTCAACAAAGTCTCTGTTTCGATAGTCGATCACTTTGTCTGCACCGATGGACTTCACAAAATCGGCATCGTAGCCGCCGCAGGTTGTGTAAACGTATGTACCAGCAGCCTTGGCGATTTGGATAGCGAATGAGCCTACACCGCCTGCACCACCGTGAATTAACACAGTTTCGCCAATTTTGATGTCTGCTCTGTTAATGAGCGCAGTCCACGCTGTCCCCCCTGCCACAGGTACACTAGCGGCTTCTGGATGCGATAAGTTTGAGGGCTTTTTAGCGACAATCGATTCGTTGGCTACATGATATTCAGCATTGGCACCGACACCGTCCAAAAGTCCGATCGCGTAATAGACCTGATCACCTACTTTAAAATCCCTAACATTTTCCCCGATTGCTTCAACGACGCCTGAAACGTCATAGCCGAGAATTGCAGGCAATTTGATCGTTGGCCCAAATATCCCTTGACGCACCCCACAATCAGCAGGGTTTACCGAGGTTGCATAAACCTTCACCAAAATTTCGCTTTTACCTGGTGTTGGCTGATTTATTTCTCGCTCTTCAAATACTTCTGGGCCTCCAAAGCCTGCTATCACCATAGCTTTCATGCAAACTGTTCCTTTAGCTTCTCGGAATTCAACAGACTGAGTACAGCCTGCTCTATATCGGTTTGTTTGATCAAAGACTCTCCGATCAAGACAGCTCGGATACCAGATTGCCTCACAAGGGCTAAATCGGCAGGTGTGTGCAAGCCAGACTCACTCACGACCGTTATCCCTAAGCTGTGCAATTGCTGCCGCCGCTCTGCCATTATTTGCTGTGTAGTCCCTAAATCGACCGTAAAATCTTCTAGATTACGATTGTTGATCCCTACTAATCGTAGATCTGAAAGCTTTAGTACCCGGTCAAGTTCTGCTAAAGTATGCACTTCCACTAAAGCGTTCATGCCTAAATCATGAGCAATCTTTAGAAAGTCTTGAAGGTCTTGATCGGATAGAATAGCTGCAATTAGCAGTACGGCATCTGCTCCAGCTACCCGTGCTAGATAAATCTGGTATGGGTCAAGAATAAACTCTTTGCACAGCAGCGGCAGTGCCACACTCTGTCGCACAACATGCAGATTTTTAAAGCTGCCCTGGAAAAATTTCTGATCTGTCAGCACTGACAGACATGCGGCTCCGCCTCTTTCATAGGCTTGGGCGATCGCTACTGGGTCAAAGTCTGCTCGAATTATTCCTTTACTAGGCGATGCTTTCTTGACTTCCGCAATCAGACTGGGGCAATTTGGGCTTTGCTGTAGAGCTTTCAGGAAATCTTGCGGACAAGAAACATCATTGAGCTGATCTTGAATCTCTATTAAAGGTAATTGCTTGCGCATTTTAACAATTTCTTGCTTCTTGTGCAACGCAATTTCTTCAAGAATATGGCGCGGACTTTCACCAGCAGCAGCATCCTGGTCACTGAGTTCAAGGTCGGCAAAGGAGAAGTTTAACAGATGGCGATGGATAGTCATTGGAGAGCTTGATTTACCAAAAACTGTGAATTTGATGAATTTCAAGATTGGAGAGTTGAAAATTCTGCGTTGATATTAGCTTGGCTGTGTTCATCCACATTTTCAAAAATAGTGCTGTTATCTTGTAGCAGATGTGAGGAGTCACTACCTTTAGTATAAGTACGAATCACATTCATAATGACTGCCAAACCTACTTCCCCTGCAAGGCTCATGATCGACTCCGGGTGGAATTGAACTGCGGCGATCGGGAGAGTCTTATGCTCAATGCCCATAATTACATCATCATGGGAAATAGCTGTAACTTTCAGTTCTGCGGGCATTTGATTGGGCAGAGCAAACAATGAATGGTATCTACCAACTTCAAAAGATTGTGGTAAGTTTTTGAAAAGCCCCGATTCGGGATCGGTGACAAAAACACGAGATGACTTACCATGTTGTGGATAATTTAGAACGCCTAGCTCACCCCCAAAAGCTTCAACAATTCCTTGCAATCCAAGGCAAACTCCAAAAATGGGAATTTGTCGTTTTATACAGGCTGCAACCATCTCTGGTACACGGAAGTCACTAGGTCTGCCAGGACCAGGAGATAAAACAACCAAATCTGGGCATTCAGTATCAAGAACCTCTTCAGAGAAGCCGTGTCGTAAGGTTGTGACTGTGGCACCAGTCTGACGGATGTAGTTGGCAAGTGTATGAACAAACGAATCTTCATAGTCGATTAGTAAGACACGCTTGCTTTTTCCAAAGTTAGCTTTTGCCTTGCCAAGTCCCGATTTGCTTAACAAGGTTGCGGGACTCGTCTGCTTAGCATAGCGAAGTGTCTGAAAGAGAGCTTCCGCTTTAGTAAGAGTTTCCCGTTCTTCTGCTTCTGGAATGGAGTCATAAAGGACAGTAGCGCCAACTCGAACTTCGGCAATCGAATTTTGCAGCCTGATAGTCCGTAAGATTAGGCCAGTGTTCATGTTGCCATTAAAGGTTAAGCATCCCACTGCCCCACCATACCAACGTCGGGCACTGTGCTCGTGCTGTTCAATGAACTGCATTGCCGCCCGTTTTGGTGCGCCCGTCACGGTGACTGCCCAAGTATGGCTCAAAAATGCATCTAGGGCATCAAATTCCGGTCGCAGTATGCCTTCGACATGATCTACTGTATGAATCAGGTGACTGTACAACTCAATTTGGCGACGACCAATCACTCTGACTGACCCAGGTTCACAAATCCGCGACTTGTCATTGCGATCAACGTCAGTACACATGGTCAGCTCAGATTCATCTTTGCCTGAGTTAAGCAACTGACGAATTCGCGCGGCATCATCAATGGCATCTTGTCCGCGACTAATTGTGCCACTGATAGGACACGTCTCAACGCGCCGTCCTTCAACACGCACAAACATTTCTGGAGATGCACCAATCAAATATTCCCCACCTAAGTTAAAAATGAATCCATATGGACTTTGATTTATTCGTTGTAGTATCTGGAACAGCTTAGCTGGAGACTCTTCATATGTTTCAAAGAAGGTTTGACCAGGCACAACCTCAAATAAATCACCTCTGCGGAAGTAATCTAAGGCGTGCCGAACTTGGTTGGCATATTCGCCAGGTGCATGATCGGATACTTGAGTCAGAGCACAGCGATCGCCTTTGTAGTCGATAGATTCACCTGTACGAGGTAGGCCAACGGTGTTACCATAACTTGTCTCGAATTCGTAGTGTAAACTAAATGCTCGTTGAAGATAATTGTCAACAATCACTAGTTCGTCAGGCAAATATAGTACTAGATCTCGCTGATCTATAGGGCGTTCCTGATGCTTGGGAATTGACTCAAATTGGAAGACCAAGTCGTAGGCAAAAGCGCCATACAGTCCCAAGTTTTCATCCTCTGGGCTGTAGAAAGCTTGTAATATATCGCGGATAATAGTAAATACAGATGGTTGCTTGCTGCGCTCTTCTTCTGTAAAGAATCGCTCTGTGGAGCGGACAAAGCCAGTAATATGGCTCTTTTCTAATATGACTTCCTGAAGTTGAGATTGCTCGTATAAGCGATCTGCTATGTACGGAAGAAGAACCATCCCGCGATCATTATGTGCCGTAAGCGTAAAAGAGTTCTCGCGGGTGGCAAGTTCAAGCGGTGGATTAATAAAACCTATCGCCCATCTTTTGTATCTCCCTGGGTATTCGTAACTGCTCGCAAGTAAACCTCCCCGTTGGGAATTAAGGCGCGCCAAAATCTCTTCAGTCGCAATGTCCAGTGGAATCTCAATCACGGAGCGAGATATGTAAACGCCGCCTCTGGTTATGTAGCAGTGGGAATCAAAAAACATAGGGGGTCAATCCAAGAATTGAAAATCGATTGAGCACTAAGCAGCTAGAATTACAGTCTGGTTCCGAGTCTATAAGCATACCCAGATAAATAGCCAGTAAATCTAGCTATGCCTAGAAAATTTACGTACAAAAACACTTTTTTACAGGACTTTGTGCTTGTATCAAATCCATTTTAATGCCCGTAAAAAACTCCTTCACCCCCGGATAATCCCCATCAAGAGAGGGAAAATAAAGGCTCATCATTCGCTGTTTATCCCTGTCGCGCCATGCTGGATAATGGTTTGGGGAGTGAAGGATATTTATCCGGTTAATTAGCCGAATTAGATATTATTTACCGATGCGAAAGATATGTTTTTGCAACGGAAACCCTTTTTTGAAACTTGACCACAATAAAAGTGCAAGTCCCAGTACTATCAACTCTGCTGAAAGCCCAGATTCAGGAACGGTCTGATGTTTTTGCAAAAATGGGTTATCATTGCCGATGCCTTTAGACAGAATGACTTTGTCAAACGTCTGAAGACCTGATGCATCAAGATTGCCTGTTAAATCAACAAAGTATGTACCGAAGTTGCCCACAAGAGAGTTAATCAGACTGTCAACAGAAGTATTTAGTCCCGGCACAAACGCGCTTACATTACTGCTGTTGTTATTAGTGAGCAAGATGCCATTACCAACAACTGTGTTGTTACTAGTGAAGAGCCAGTTGCCACTACCAATGACTGTGTTGTTAGACCCGAAGTCCCAGTTACCATTCCCAATAGTTGCATTGTTACTGCCAAAGTACCAATTACCATTACCAAGGGTTTCGTTACTGTTACTGGAGTTCCTATACCAGTTACCATTACCAAGGGTTGTGTTGTTGCTACTGAAATTTAGAAGCCAGTTGCCATTCCCAATGGTTGCATTGCCATTTCCGAAGTTCCAGTCGCCATTTCCAATAGTTGCGCTGTCACTTCCGAACCCCCAGTTGCCATTCCCAATTGTTGCGTTATTACTGCCAACGTCCGTGTTGAATTGACCAACGGGTGCGTTTTGAGGGGTTATGGATGCAGTCCCACTAGCATATGGGTTGTCTGCAGTACCAGCGTATGGGTTGCTTGCACTAGCTGCAAATGGGTTAGCTCCATTAGCGAATGGGTTATCTCCACTAGTGGATGAGTTGCCAATGCTAGCGAATGGATTGCTGCTACTACCGAAGATAATCGCCTGATTATTGGTATCGAGAGGGCTGCCTCCTTGACCGAAGACATTAAGGAGAAAGGAAGAGATATCGCTACCACTAGTAACGGGTGAGTTATTCCCAAGAACTGTAGAAGCCAAATCAAAAGGCGATTGCTGAGGTATGCTGCTACCACTAGCTGGTGTGGTACTGGTGCTGCCACTAGCCGTTGGGGTGTTACTCACACCAGTAAATGGATTGCCACTAACGCTAATCGAGCTTGGATCAAAGTCAGGAATCGCCGCTAGGGGTGATTGCTGGAGCAGGCTACTATCACTAGCGGCTGGGGTACTAGTGCTGTCACTAGCGGCTGGGGTGCCACTCACGCCAGCAAATGGGTTGCTGCCAGTCACCGTGGTGCTGCTACCACTAGCAGTTGGGGGACTACTGCTGGCATATGGGTCGCCGACAGTCAGGGGGTTGACACCATTACCAAAGATGGTGAACAAATTGTCTCCCGCAAATAAGTTGCCACCGTAAGGCAGGTTGCTAAACGAGGAGGGATCAACACTGCCACCACCAAGGTTCCCAAGGGTTGAGTTAATACCAGGAATTCCCGCTAAGGGCGATTGCTGAGGCAAACCGCTACTACTAGACGTATCCATTAGCAATTCTCCTTAATAAAAAAGTTCTTACAGATAGAATGAAATCGACAATATGAAGCTACTCTCTTCCTGCTTTGAGGTTGATTGTCAGTAAACACGTTGGCTACCCCTTTACACTGGGAATGTAACGTTTTGATTTGCCATTGGCAATTGGGGTAGAGTTGGACTGCAATCCTCACCTGCAAATGAAGTTATCACCCAAGTGTCTAGTGTCAGTTGGTAGACGAAAATACAGTAGATATTCTTCGCTTAGGAAGAGAGTAATTGGCGGCGACAGAAATTTTCAATCTCGTTTCCATTGAAGAAACTGAGCCAACTGTTCCAATTTTTGCCAAGCAAGTCCGCTTTGAAGAATATCTTTGGCAATAACAACAGCTTTAGCAAAAGTTTCAAAACAATCACCAGTTTCAGGCACTGCTTCGCCAACATACAGTGCTAAAGCTGTATTTAACGCCACCACATCCTGCTGTGCTTGAGTGCCTTTACCTAAAAGAACTGCTTTGAGAATTTCTGCATTTTCTTGGACATTCCCACCCCGTAATTCAGTAATGGGAGCTGGGTTGACGCCTAAATCTCTTGGATCGAGTTCAAGCAGTTGAATGTGTTGGTTTGACAAAACAACTAGATCAGTTTTATCCGCCAACCCTGCTTCATCTAATTTTTCGCGTCCGTGAAGGGCAATTGCTCGGCGAGTTCCTAGGCGGTATAAAACTTTGACAAAAGTCTCTATCAAAGCTGGGTTATTAACACCGACAACTTGTCCTGTGGGTCTTAAAGGATTGATCAGCGGACCAAGCAGGTTAAAAATTGTGCGGACTTTTAGCGTTTTTCGCAATGGGGTGACAACTTTAAGAGCTGGATGCCAGTCCGGTGCGAACAAAAAAGTAATGCCAACTGCCTCAACAGCTTCTTGAGTTCTTTTGCTGCTTGCTTTCAGATTTAAACCCAAAGCTTCCAAAACATCTGCTGACCCGGTTTTACCCGATGCCGAACGATTACCATGTTTAGCAACTTTCACTCCTGCTGCGGCAGTCACGAAAGCAACAGCTGTAGAAATATTAAACGTTGACGCTCCATCTCCACCAGTGCCACAAGTATCAACTAATGGTGAAGTACCAACAACGATATCCCGTAACGTAGCTCGCAATGACTGGGAGTATAATACCTTAACCATGCCCAGCAACTCTTCAACAGAGACTTCCTTAGCTTGAATTGCTGCTAAGATTGCACCCGACAATACGGGGGGAATTGCCTCTGTCAGCCAGCCATACATTAATTCGGAAGCTTGAGAAACTGAAAGTGATTGACCGTCTAGCAATTGCTGCAATAATGCAGACCAATTGGGAGGTTCGTAATTTGAATGATTTTTGTTAACATCAATAGATGCTGTTATCATACTTTTTTGCTTTCGGTTTCGATTT
>CAZZWA010000173.1:9042-11498 GCA_964657555.1 uncultured Microcoleus sp. | reverse complement strand
GAGGCATCCACTTGAGAAAAAGATTGGAACAACTTTTTCTGGGCTTCAGGCGGAATGCCAATGCCTGTATCTGTAACAGAAAATCGAATCAATACAGGGGATTGGGAACTGGTAATTGATAATTGGGAAGATAAGGGAGAGCTTTCACCAACATTGGTGTGATGAAATCCCCCTTGTCCTCTGATTCCCACTCCCAATGAAGCCCGAATAACGACTTCTCCTTGGGCAGTAAATTTGATGGCATTCCCAACCAAGTTCATAAGCACCTGCCGCAGACGCCCCACATCCCCTTGTAATTGCTTGGGAACATTGCTATCAATCAAAGCAGCCAGTTCTAGACCCTTGGCAGATGCCTGGTGGCTGAGCAAATCTATCACTTCTTCAATACAAGTACTTAAGTCGAAGTCCAGCATCTCCAACTTCATTTCACCGGCTTCGAGTTTGGAAAAGTCGAGAATATCATTAATAATTGCCAGCAAGTTTTCTGCACTGACTCGAATCGTCTGCAAAAAATCTTGTTGTTCTGGACTAAGGTCTGTTTTTAAGAGCAAACCAGTCATTCCTAAAACCCCATTCATCGGGGTACGGATCTCATGGCTCATATTGGCTAGGAATTGGGATTTGAGACGCAATGCCTCTATGGCAGCTTCCCTCGCTTCTACTAGCTCATTAATCACCTGCGTTACCATGACAATGCCGCCAATGCTGCCATCAGTGCTATGCCAGGGATGTATTCCCCAACGTAGATAGAATGATGAGCCATCTTGGCGCTCAAATATATCTTCTGGATGGGAGAAAACTTCTCCTTGGAGCGATCGCCGGTGAATGGCCCTCCACCGCTCTGGAACATCAGAAAACACCTCATAATAGCTTTTGCCAATGATTGATTGTCCTGCCAAACTGTAATCTGTGAGCCATTGATTACTGTGAGCTAGGTAGCGCATTTCAGTATCAAACATAGCCATAGCAACAGGAGCACTAGTAATGATTTGCCGCAGTTGCTGTTGCTCTTTCTCCAGCGCTTCCTGTGCCTGCTTATGTTCTGTAATATCCTCGGCAATGCCGACGATGCGGTAGATCTCTCCCAACTCGTTCTGGATCGGAAAGGCGCGAGTGCGTATCCAACGCAGCGAGCCATCGGCTCGCACAATGCGATACTCCTCGTCATACTCTCCTCGGAGCTGTTTCTCAGAGCCAGCAATGACTCGCTCCCGATCCTCAGGATAAATAGTTTCTAGCCAGTTTCCTGGCTGCTCGTAGAGAAAGTCACAGGGTCTGCCCCATATCTGCTCGTAGGCAGGACTGACGTAGAGTACAGTGTTTCCACCTGGTTCGCCCATCCAGAAGACCTGAGAAATGTTCTCCGCCATCTGACGGAACCGCACCTCACTTGAGCGCAACTCTGCTTCCACTTGCTTGCGCGCGGTGATGTCTCGATAATGCCACAAGTGACCCTGATAATCTTCCCCTACAAAAATAGGGACGTAATCGCGCTCGAAGATGCGACCATCAGCTAAAAGAAGTTCTTCAGCAGTGATCACTCTTCGCTCATGTAATATCTGTTCAATTCGCAGGGCAAACTCTTGCGGTTTGGCAAATAATCCTTTAGCTGACTCAGCTTGGGAATAGCCAGCTCCTATAAGGACGACGGGTGGCTCTGCAATGCCGAATAGGTCACAAAACTGTTGATTAGCCAGTACAATTCGCCCAGACTGATCTTCAACGAGAATGCCAGCCTGTAGGTTTTCAATCAGAGCACTCAGCCGCGATGTGGTGGTGTGTAGAATCTCCTCTGCTTGTTTGCGTTCGGTGATGTCTCGTGCTGTGGCGTAGAGCAGCCGTTGGCTGGGTAAGGGAGTTGCATTCC
The DNA here is from genome assembly GCA_964657555.1 of uncultured Microcoleus sp. Classification (GTDB taxonomy): domain Bacteria; phylum Cyanobacteriota; class Cyanobacteriia; order Cyanobacteriales; family FACHB-T130; genus CAZZWA01. Next base: position 9,631 of record CAZZWA010000173.1, on the reverse strand, counting down.
ACAGCAGCCACTTGTAGGAGCTATCTTTGCAACGGTAGCGATTTTCAAAGTAGCTCGTGCTTTCTCCCGCCAAGATCTTGCGAAATTCGTTCACGGTGGCTTCACGGTCGTCTGGATGGATGAATTTCAAGTATGGTGCCCTTAGTAATTCCTCTGTTGTCCAACCGAGGGTCTGTTCCCAGGCGGGGTTCAGTCGTTTGAAGTAGCCGTCGAAGCCAGCTATGCACAGCAAATCGAGGGACATTGTGAAGAAGCGATCGCGCTCTTCCTCTGCTTGCTTGCGCTCTGTAATGTCACGGCAGACACAAATGAGTCCTCCACCTTCCTGAGTAGCCACAGCTGTGGGAATGACAGTCAGAGAAACTTCTGAAAGGAAGGTCGTGCCATCTGGCTTTTTAGCTATTGTTTCTCCTTGCCACTGACCAACTTGCCAAAGAATAGGGAAGATGTCGCGCTCAAATCGAGCAAGTTCGTTTTGGTCATAAACTTGTTGCCACGTCCTGCCAACAAGTTCCCTCTCACTGCTGTAGCCAAATAGTTTGACGTAAGCCTCATTTATATAGATGTATTCGCCTTCGGAATTGACAAT
>CAZZWA010000173.1:5598-8942 GCA_964657555.1 uncultured Microcoleus sp. | reverse complement strand
ATGACACTCAAGATGTTGTTCTTGTTGATGGTTGAGTAAGCCACACGCACGGTTGAGAAATAGATGCTCATTTGTTTAACCGTGCGTTCAATGATTTGCAAAGGCTGCAAACCGGAAGTGATGCTAGTGGCAATAGTGTTGAGTAATTCCAGACGTGTTTGACTCGTGTTGCGTGCCTCTTGGGCGAAAGTGCGATCGCTAATGTCTTCTACCAATGACAACAATGAAAAAGAAGTGCCAACTGGGACAACTGAGTTAAACCAGTGGCAGTAAATGACTTTTCCACTTTTTGTATAATTTCGATTCACCGAAGTGTTATGTACGCATTTGCCAGAACATAACTCGGCTAATACAGCCTTGACTGCTTCTATATCCTCTTCATGGACTAATCTAAATTGGAATGCACTCTTACCCACAACTTCGTTAGCGTGCCACCCAAACATCTGAGCTGCACGTCCTGACCATTGTTTAATCCCTATGCTTTCATCCCACTCAATCACAGCCAGTGGGCTATTTTCTGAATGTAATTTCAATAAGTTATTAGCGACAACCAGAGCCTCCTCTGTTTGCTCTGTTGTCTGTTTAAGTCTGGTATTTGTGACTTCGGCTTGCTGCAATTTGAGATAAGTTTCGTGAAGCGATGCCAGAGTGGTTTTAATTGTGGCATGCATTTCCAGGGGATGAAGGACTTGCCAGAGAGCCGAACGTTTGATGCTCCCGACTAACCTACCCTGATCGCTCACTATTGGCAGCTGAGCAATCTGATGCTCTTCTAACAGATTCAGGACAGCAAAAACATTTTGAGCTTCAGATTCCTTGAGGGTGATCGGCTCTCTATTCATGACAGCAGCGATTGCCAATTTCTCCACTTTGGCACGACTCGCCACGAGTCGGACGACATCTCGTTCGGCAAGTACCCCAACTAATTGCTGCTGCTGATCCACCACCATAACACAACTTGTTTGGTGGTCATGCATTAGAGCGATCGCCTCTGCTACGAGTGTATCGGTTAGGACGGTAATGGGGTGGCGATCAATCATGGGGCTGACAGAAGAGATCAGGGTTAATTTTCATTCATTACTTTGATACTGTCTATCAACTGTGATACTGTCTATAAAATAGTGATTTTTCTTCTATGAATCAAAGTTAGTATCACCGACTGCTTGAATTAATTAGTGCTGTATCTACAAGGTAAACTCTCCCCCTATCATTAATTCTGGTAGAGCGCCGGGGTAACTTCTATCACTAATAACTATATGGAAAATTATATTTAAAAAGAAAAATTGTAGTTTGCTAAGCAGAATTAGATCCTGACTAAAGAGTACGCATAAGAATTTATTCTAAATGATGACTCTCAACCGCAACTCGGCATAAACACCAACACCTAAGAGCATTAAAATGGACGACTGAGCACCTCAGTAGCCTATTCATTTAACATAGCACTTGCCTGGTGTCAGATCTGAAAAATTCTTAATCCTAAAGTCAAAAGCCCAAAAATGAGTATCAGACCGAGGGGATACAGCGTCCGAGTAGTGCGTTGAACCATCACTAAGATTTCCTGGTAGGAAAGTTGATGATTCTGGATGAGAAAGAAGGCTGGAGGACTAAATACGTAGGACAGCAGCCGACTAAGTAGAATCTAAAGAAAAAGTTAACGCTCCACAGCCATCTACGAAGGAGAGCCTGGTTATACTGCTATGGAAAAGCAGTTTGGGCAAGACGTACCAAGGCTTTTACATCAGACAAGCGCGAGGATTCGTATAAAGGTAGGGGAACGAGGCAACAAGCTTGCCCGAACGGAAAATGTTAAATCAGGGGGCATTCTTACCCCCTGACTTCGCCGAGCTTAAATCCCCACGCCACTTGCAAAATGGGATTTTATGCCCAACTTATCAGGTTCTACGATAATGGATAGGACAATCGGTGGGTTCGCTCCCCGTAGCTGATTAAGTACCTACCAAATATAACCTTGAAGCAATTCGATTAGGTTTAACTATGGCTCATCTACAACAGCGTCGCTCTCAGAATGTTGAGGGAGACTTTTACGTCGATAGCACTTGTATTGATTGTGATACCTGTCGCTGGATGGCTCCAGAGGTGTTTGCTCGTGCTGGAGAACAATCTGCGGTTTATCATCAACCAACGGATGAGGCTGAAAGACTGCGATCACTCCAAGCTCTCCTTGCTTGTCCTACCAGTTCTATTGGCACAGCAGAAAAACCGAAGGACATTAAAGACGCCCAGCAGAGTTTTCCGATTTTAGTCGCTGAAAATGTTTACCATTGCGGCTACCACGCTGAAAACTCTTACGGCGCAGCGAGTTACTTAATTCAGCGACCAGAAGGTAATATTTTGGTAGATTCACCCCGCTTTACACCACCTTTGGTAGAGCGGCTAGAGAAGATGGGGCAGATTCGTTACATGTATTTAACCCACAAGGATGATGTGGCGGATCATCAAAAGTTTAAGGAGAGTTTCGGGTGCGATCGCATCCTCCATACCGATGACATCACCACTGGTACTCGCAATGTCGAAATTCAACTCCAAGGCTCAGAGCCTTATCAACTGGCAACTGATCTGTTGATTATCCCAGTTCCAGGTCACACTAAAGGTCACACAGTTCTACTCTACAAACATAAATTCCTCTTCAGTGGCGACCATCTCGCTTGGTCGTCTCAACTCCAGCATCTGGCTGCCTTCCGTAATGCTTGCTGGTACTCGTGGTCGGAACAGATCAAATCGATGCGAAAGCTAGCTAACTACTCATTTGAATGGGTGCTGCCTAGTCATGGACGGCGCTGTCATGCCGAGCCCGAAGCGATCGCTCACCAGATGCAGCAGTGTGTGACGTGGATGGAAGCTGTTGATTAGTTGCTGTGCACTCAGCAGATTCATCCCAGGAGTCTTTATGTGATACAACTCGGCACTGGCGCAATTAGCACAACCTGTCCTTTTCCAGCGCTGCTCGTAAGTACATTAGCTGTGTACCGTCAGTGCTGATTGTACCATTCATAGGAGAACTAGATAAGCTAGTTATGCAGTTGATTCTGTTTTGAGTACTTGATACATTGTGGAATTTCAAGTACGCCACGTCTGAAGTCAGCACAAAAAAGTTCCGAAAGCTGTGGAACAGATTTATTTTTGTTACATTTGTAGTACCTTTAGCAATTGTGCAGTTAACGCCATTACCGGATCGGGATATAGAGCTGTTAACTCTTGTATTTAGCGGCCTAACCTAAGTGGCTTGAGCTAGCACTTGGGGAGCTGTTGCCATGACAACTGCGACTAAAGAACTCATCAGTTTTAACGACCAAGTTCCATGCTTCTTACTTTAGGTTATCGCT
>CAZZWA010000173.1:3023-5498 GCA_964657555.1 uncultured Microcoleus sp. | reverse complement strand
CTTAATAGCAATAGATGACTCGCTGTGATCAGAGTTGTTAAGGTAGCCTAAATGTGAGCGCAGCTCATCGTCTTACCTAAAGCTCATCCTCTCAAAGCCGCTCCCACAGAAGAAGCAGGCGTTTACCCCACTTCATTTCAACGTGCTACAGATCTTGAGTAGTCTTCAGCTCTGAATTGCTGATGATATCTATGGCAGCTATGAGAAAAACAGCATAATCTAGTCTTGACTCATCTCTATCTTAAGAAAGCTTGACTAACTTAAGATGGCAGTGCTATTGTTTTGTGATATCGAATAAGTCAGCATAATTCAGTGTTTTCCTCAAGAAGTAGATGAGACTCTTCAAAAGGTAAAACTGAAACGGAGAAACCATTTTTTGTGGTTTATCTCAAATAGACTCTATTTCGGGTGGGGTGCATCAGCAAAAAAGAGAGATGTCTGTCAGTTCTAGTCGGTCAGCTAAGTCTGTTGTCATGAGAGGAAACTGAAAGAGTAGCATTTGAACAAAGTGCTTTGCTTTTGCCAGTTGCCTTAGCTGTGTGTATTATTTACAACCTGCTCTCGACTTATGAGGGAGAGCTTGAAGCGCTCCAGATTATAGCGTCTGAGGCAGGCGCATATTTTTTTCGTACTTGTGATGGATGTGGTGGAAAACCCTGGTTGGTGGGGGTTGAATGCGGGAGACCGGAGACGAGTCGTTCCTTATCCTAAAGCATTTGACAAATAATTAGTTTTGCTTATCACCATAAGTAGCAAGAGAGCCAATCAACTGATGTTCCTGACTGAAGAGAACCGCGTTGCTTTGATTTCCGTGTGTGGTGACCCAGCTACAGAAATTGGCAAAGAAGAGGCTGGGGGCCAAAATGTTTATGTGCGTCAAGTGGGTTTAGCATTGGCGCAGCAGGGATGGCAGGTGGATATGTTCACTCGTCGCAGTGATCCCGCTCAACCTGCTGTTATTCAACATGAACCCTGCTGCCGGACAATCCGGTTAAAGGCAGGGCCAGCAAAATTTATGAGTCGGGATGAACTCTTTGGCTATTTGCCAGAGTTTGTCGAAGCATTCCAGGAATTTCAGTGTCGGGAAGGGTTTCAGTATCCCTTAGTGCACACAAATTACTGGTTGGCAGGGTGGGTAGGTATGGAACTGAAGAAGCGCCAACCTTTGATACAGGTGCATAATTATCACTCTCTGGGATCGGTGAAATATCGCACACTCACCAACATGCCGCTCATAGCTACAACACGATTAGCAACAGAAAAAGCTTGTCTAGAGACAGCAAACCGGATTATTGCCACCAGTCCTCAAGAAGAGGAGTACATAAGGAGGTTGATTTCCCATAAGGGAGCTATTGAAATGATTCCCTGCGGTACAGACATAGAAAGATATGGTTCGGTTCAGCGTCAGGCAGCGCGACAAAAGTTAGGAATTGCACCAGAAGATAAAGTGGTGCTCTACATAGGTCGATTCGATCCCCGTAAAGGAATTGAAACTCTGGTGCAGGCAGTAGCAAGATCGAGTTGGCGCAATCAGTGCCACCTAAAGCTAATTATTGCTGGCGGCAGTCGTCCAGGTGAAAGTGACGGAATTGAGCGCGATCGCATTGAACGTCTTGTAGCAGAACTAGCTCTAGACGATCTAGTCAAATTTCCTGGTCGCCTGAGTGAGGATGAATTGCCTTTCTACTATGCAGCCGCAGACGTGTGTGTTGTGCCCAGTCACTACGAACCCTTTGGCTTAGTGGCAATTGAGGCAATGGCCTGTCACACTCCAGTCGTGGCTAGTGATGTAGGTGGGCTGCGGTTTACTGTCGTGCCAGAGATCACAGGTTTACTCGTACCACCCAAAGATGAAGCAGCTTTTGCTGAGGCTATTGACCGAATTTTGTCTAATCCAGCTTGGCGAGATCAGCTAGGCCAAATAGGCCGACAACGTGTGGAAATTGCTTTTAGCTGGAGTAGTGTGGCCTCAAGACTCAGCCATCTTTACTCCAGCCTCCTTTGTCACAATGCGCCTGTATCTGTACAAAAACGCCAAATATCGGCTTGCTAGTCTTGCTGCCAAAGTGACAAAACTTTCGAGTGATTTTTGAGAATTGTAGCAGCAGAGAGCTTTCTCTTGCGGTAGGTCGGCTCTTGCTTTAGCTCTATTTTCTCATAAAGACGGAAAAATACTACATAGGGAAAATTAAAACCATGCTGAAAGTCGGAGATAATGTGCTGCATCAGAAAAACGGGCACTCAGGCAAGGTTATTGGCTATGGACATCAGATGCTCAATGGTGTCTTTCTGCCAACACTTAAAGTCCGAGTCGTTCAGGGTACAGAACAGAGTCAAAGAGGTTTTATAGAAGAAGATCTGTTTGAGGTGTGGCAGCCGATCGAGAGAAATTGATAGCTCTGTTATAAAAATCCCGAAAATGACCCCTCTCTGAAATGGAGAGGGAGCTTCATTTTCTTGGTTCCCTTTACTTTA
>CAZZWA010000173.1:0-2923 GCA_964657555.1 uncultured Microcoleus sp. | reverse complement strand
CTGTGGAAAATTTCCCCGCTTCCCTCGTCTGGGGTTCGCACAAAATCTACTTCCAGTTACTCCACGATTCATTGAAAATAGAGGTGTTTGGAAAGGCAATTGGGTTGCCATTGTCCTCCAATCGGCGTTGCAGACTTCTCAGTTGTAGTTCTGAGTGGGGCAGTTGATCAACCAGTTGGTAGGGTGCGATCCCCTTTTCCAAAGCAAAAGCAGCCGTTGTACCAGCAGCGGCACCAGATGACCATTCAAAGGAATGTACTCGATAAGCAGCGGCGGCAATGTGACTAGTGGCAATACTTTTACCAGCAACTAACATATTGTCAACTTTCTGAGGAATCATCGCCCGCAGAGGAATTTGGAAGGGATAAGCGGGTTGTGCTCCTTTGGCTGCTTGCCGCTCACCAGCACGCTCTGTGTTACCAGGAGCTTCCGGAGGACTCTTAGTCATGCAAGGGTGAAAATCAATGGCATAAAAACCAATTCCCACAGAATCGGGGTCGATGGTGGAACGAGTCCGCAGTTTGACATCCTCTAGAGCCTTGTAGCCACTTAGGACATCTGGTATTTCCAACCCCGCTAGAGCTAGCTGCAAGCTGCGATACATTGATGGTGAAAGGGTGTTGCGGTAATAATCATCTGCTCGAAAGTCGTGGCGAGAGATATCAATTTCTGACACACTAAAGCCTTGAGGATATCCCCACGCAGGTCTGCCAATGATGCGGCGTCCTTCCCTCATGTAAGGGTACTTAGACAACCCGTGCACTGTCCCCATTGGCGAATCCAGTCCAGTCAAATAGCGGTTGTTGGGATATGGCTGCTTAACACCAGCACCCAATTGAGAATCAGTTGTGCCAGCCACCAGCCAGTAGAAATAGCCTCTAGCCAGTTCTTCAGCATGGCGTAAACTTTCTACCCGCAGTCCGCCCATCCATCCTCCCGGTTGTAGCTGACCGGTGGTTTGCAACTGGTTACGGTCGTAAACTAGGTTATCTGCGGCAGTTCCTGGGCGGTAGTCATTGCCCCAACCCCAGTTTTGCATAGAGATGTCACCTGGAGAAAATTTGTAATCGCTCTGGGTTGGATCTTCTTCGTGAGGTCCCCAAATACGACGGTAAGTGAAAATTTTGGCAAAAGTAAATCGGGACTGCTCGTAGCTATAGTAAGTCTGATATTCAGGATAGAACGGTGGCATGGTGTGAGTTTGCTGCTCTTTGGTAGCCTCCATGGCAAAGGTGTAGGTGAAACCCTGGGTGCAGTAGGGATCGCCAGTCACACTTGAGGAAGAAGGGTCAAAGGGAGAACGAGCATCGATTCCCACGCGGTACGGAACATCTGCAAGAGCAATCAGTTCGCCGGTTTCGGTAGCATCAACAACGTACCAATCAATCGGCTTGGGCTCTTGAGTAGATTTCGCAGATTGGGCTACGAAGTGCACAATCGTTTTCTCAAATCTCTGGGAATTCTCATACCGATAGGAATCTTCGATGGTTTGAGACAGAGGTTCGGTGTTTAGGGGTGGTGTACCTGAGGCTGGACGATGGCTAATAGCAATCGCACCTGCAATCAAATTGCCTGATGGGTTGAATTCCAGTTCTTTGATTACAGTATTGGGAAACCATTTGAGTGTGCCTTTGCCCTGTTTGGCAGCATCCTGCAATATAGAAAACAATATTTTGTGAGCATCGCGGGGAAGAAAACAAGATTCTGATACCCAGCAGTGTCCGGGATTGAGTTCACCATAGTAGTCTTGAATCCGCTGCCGCAATTCTAGGTAACCTCGGGGGTAATAAAGTCGCTTGCTCTGAGAGGGTCGCTCATCTAGTGCAGAGGTTCCTTGGGATGAAATTTGTCCGCCTACCCAATCGGTAATCTCAGTCAGGCAAACAGTCCGTCCAGCAAGCAAGCCTTCGTAAGCTGTCGCAGCACCAGAGAGTCCACCTCCAGCCACTAAAATTTCGCACTCTACTGTCCGATCTGGGGTTCGAGGTGGTGTGGCAACAGCTGGCATCACTAATTCCAGCAATGTTAAGTATAGGGAGGAGAGGCTAATGAGCGATCGCTGCATAGTCAGTTTCGGTATGTGCAAATCTTTGATCAAAATTCAAATCTACCTGAATGCACAACAGTTAACGGTGATTGCTCATTATTGCTTTCATTGATGGAAAATTAAGCTGATGGGATGTTGGGAAAGTATTGCTGGAAGCCTCCCATCACCCCATCAGCTCTCCCTGCTACCTCATACATATTCCTCGAGCGGGAAGGAAGTATGTCTAGTGGAAGGGACAGCCTGTTGCCTGGTTTTCACCTGCTGCTTGTTTTTGGCCTGTTGTCAGCTTTTCTAAGAATAAACTGTTGTCAAAGAAATGCTCCAACGACTCAATTTTTAAGTCATCATTCAGCCGGGCGATGCTAAGGCCGTATACTTCCACAACCTCTCCTGTTGGTACGTGGTCTTTGTAGGGGCCGCTAAACGTCCCCCAATGTCGCCACTTGAACGTCACATTTGGCGGGCCAGAGAGAACCTCCACAACTTCCCATAGGAATCCATTTGGAAAGGCTGTGTGAAAGAGCTTCGCCGATGATTCAAAGGTTTCCGCTTTCGGGTTGTAATCGGGCGTTTCACTGATAAATAGGTTATATGTCCCTACCTCTGCTACATCTTCAGCAGTACAATCTGGCCCACCATTCGTGCTCATGCAAAACTTATCAGCTACGATCGATAACCATTGCTGGGGATTGGCTTTATAAGATGCCTCCATCTCAAATGTTCTGACTAGGTTCTGGACGATCGCTTCCATAGAACCGTCAAGGTGATTGTGTTTGCTTTCTTGATTGAGAAACTTGTTAGTACGGGAATAGTCAGGAGGTTTTGAATAACGCCACTCGACATCAGCACTGCTGTGGGCGATGACTGTATCCCTGT
>CAZZWA010000172.1:4057-11511 GCA_964657555.1 uncultured Microcoleus sp. | reverse complement strand
ACAGAGTTGAACATAGTTCCTCAAAAAATAACTGAAAAGATGCAAGAGTTTGGTATATTCAACCAATCATCAGGCAGCATCAACATCTGTGAAATAGAACCAGGTGCGGGACGATTTACAAAGGAAATATTGAAGGTTTGTCAACCCGCCAGCTATGAAATTTATGAAAAATCGGTAGACTGGGCGAACTGGCTAGCAAAGGAGTATCACGTTACTGTCCGTAACGGAGATGGTGAGACACTGAGTCATACAGAGTCTGCTTCTATCGATCTAGTACACGCCCATACAACTTTTGGGGAATTACCATTTTTGAAATCTTGCCGCTATTTTCAAGAAATAGTGAGAGTAACAAAACCAGGTGGATTTGTCATTTTCGACATACTTTCTGAAGCTTGTTTTGATGCGGCAATACTAAAAAAGTGGTTAGAATCTGGAGAACGCTATCCAGTGCTTTTACCGAAAAGTTACGTCATTGATTTTTTTAGGATTCAAGGATTTTGTCTCTTAGGAGATTTCCTAGACATAGGTATGATAGGATTTGGAAAATCTAATTATTTATTTTTTCAGAGACAGTAATCTTTCCTAATTTAATTCTGCAATTTTGATAAAATATTAGATTTGGCAGTAATTTTTTTATCAAGCTATTTTTTAAATTAAATTTATTAGTTGAATGTTAGTCGTATTGCCGAGCTAGTTATAAATTTCTGCTGCAATTCTCTAAGTTTAACCGTAGGCAATTAGCTCATCGGTTGTCGCAAATCTATATTCACAATTTGCTGCAACTGCTCGCAAAACTTTTCCCATGCTTTTTCAAAGCATACGTAAGTACTACAAAATTGCAGACATTTACTTTTGTATGCCGATCTATCTTGGATAATCTGATTGACTGCATCGGGGATTTCGACTGGGTGATTTACTAGAATACCGAGTTGATATTCTGCAATAAAGGATAAAGATGTAAGTTTGGAAGCAATTACTGGACAACCATATACGAGACTACGCATCAACTTTCCCGAAGAAAAGCCAACATACTCTATATTTGGGCCTGTATTTCGGTAAAGTGCAAAGTTACCTGCACAATATGATACAAGTGAATTGAGTTGATTTTCTGGCATAGGCTTGAAACTCCAAAACACTTTACCAGGAACCTCAAGATGCGACAATTCTTGGCGGTATGCTTCAGTTCCAGACTGAGAACGACTGTGCAGCACTAAAACTGCTTTTTTAGGCCAGTACGGAACACTAGATAACAACTCAGGAACCTGTGCCCAATCAGCAATTGTACCTGCATGTAAAAAGGGAATGGAATCCTGTGGCAATCCTAATTGACTATGCCAACTAATCTCTTCAATCAAGGGTTTAACAATTGGAATATTTGGTAAAGCAGCATGAGGTTTTGTAGGACTGATAGCAAGTTCTTGGCACAAAGGATAAAACCGTTGTAGATCGGGAACTACTATCATCGCAGCATCCTTGATGACTTGCTGTTCTAACTTTGACCACCGACTTTTAGGCCAAATACTTGGAAACTCTTCGTTAAAATAGATAAAAGGACAGTTGTTAGCTTTAGCGATCAAAGCTGCTATGTAAGCACCAATTTGACCAAGTCCAAATACACAACAATAACTGTTCCACTGCTGAAATTTGAACGGAAACCAAATGTGCCTAAATCGATTAAGCGGACTAGGCTGTGGTTCTTTAAAGTACTTTATAGTTATGTTATTCGCCAGTAACTCGTTATAGTTTTTAGAAGGTTCTTCCCACAGATAGAGGTCGATATTCCAACCTGCGTTTGCTAGAGATACCACAGCATTTAAAGCAAATGACATAGTTTCTAGCCTAGCTGCATTTGCTAGATGTGGGTAATGCACAAAAGCAATTTTATTTTGAGTCATCACTGTTACAACAAAGTCAAACTATCAGGTGTTAAGCCCTGATACAATAATTTTCAGCCAAAAACACTCGGTTTTGATTTGGAGGAAGAACTAACTCAAATCATGAATTTCTGGTTTTTTAAAAAACAAATAATGAGATTTTCCGAGTCCCACTTTACCAATATCCAAAAAATCCCCTAAAAGACAAAAGCCTTGACTTGTAAAAAATTCAGTGACATGGCTCTTTGGTAAAAGCACCGGATACCGATCTGAAGATTCTAACCACTTTTCAAGCGTTTGATCATTAAAACAAGCTTCTGAGAGTATGTCGAAAACGACGAATCCACCTGCTTTTGTTACTCGTGCTGCTTCCTGAAAGTATCGGTAAGCTGTCAAAAATGGTAAGTACACAAAAATGGCATGAGCATGTAATAAATCAATAGAGGCAGATTCTGTGTAACTTAGGGTCTCGCCATCTCCATTGCGGACAGTAACGTTATACTCCTCTGCCAGCCAGTTTGCCCAGTCTTGAGATGTTTCGTAAATCTCATAACTAGCTGGCTGACCAACTTTCAATATTTCTTCTGTAAATCGTCCTGAACCTGGTCCTATTTCACAGATGTTGATGCTACTTATTGTTTTGTTGAATACACCAAATTCTCTCATTTTTTTAATAACTTTTTCGGGGGCTATCTTAAAGTCTGGCCATCCGTATACTTTAACAATGTAATCATTGACAGAAAGATTAGAGGCTTTCGCAGCTTTGATAGTTTCTTCCCCGGAAATATATCCCAAACCTTTGGGAGCATCTCTAACAAGTTTTAACTGAAGAGGCTGAAGAGCAAAGTTAATCATCCTAGCTACAGCACGCACAAATTTTTCCACCCTAGTTCTCTACTTTTTAATTTTGGCCTGCTTTCCTGTGATGCCAGTAAACCGGGTTTTGTCTTGATCTCCAATATAAGGGCCTTGTTTGACCTCAATCATCTCAATTTCTTCTAACACCTCGAAGCCGTGACCGCCTGTCACTAAAAGAATCACGTCCCCAGATTCTAGAATGCGACTTTCTAAGTATTGCTGCTGGTCGTTGTAAAAATCTACGCGCAACTTGCCTTTTTTGATAAACAAGACTTCCTGCGTATACTGCACTTGGCGGTTGACAGGATTGTGAACATGAGGTTCAATAACTTTACCTGTAGGATGGTGCATATAAGCTAACTGTTGAGATAGTTCGTTTGGCGTAAAAAAGTGAATTCCTGGTTTGTTAAATTCGTGAGTAACAATCAGAGCTAGCAACTGATTGTGGTCAATAACTTGCTCAATCATGGGTAATGTTTATATTTTAGGTAATTTATAATCCCAGTAGTCTTTTTTAAGAACCCAAGCTAACAGTTCAGGGTTTTGGCGAACAGCTTTTTGATGAAATTGGTATCCGTTTGCGTAAGCCTGATTGAGACACTCTTTCAGAGCATCTTTTTGAGTTTTTACTCTAGTTAGCTTTAAGACAATTTTCTTGAATAATTTTAGAGGAGCTTTGAGCTGATCTCTCAAACTTCTTTGCTTCCATCTGCCTTTATTGCTTCTAATTTCCGTATAAGAATCACAAACCCCTTGATAGAAACAACGTTGAGCAAAATATTCATAAGTCATTCTTTCAGTAGGAACTTGATGAAATACCAAAGCCTTAGGTTGATAAATAGCTTTATATCCCTGCTGATTTGCTTTTTGAGTCAGTCCCGTTTCTCCATCCCCCTGGAAATGCTGCCAATGTTTGGGAATACTATCTGGGTGAAATCCACCTAACTCAAATAAAGCGCTTTTGCGGATAGAGAAGTTCAATCCCCAAACATAACTAGCATCAATTTCACGGGTTTGATTGCCAAAGTCTAATAAGCTTAGATAGCCGCAATACTTACCGTAGGGGTAAGTTGACCAAAACCACTCTAGCCACTCAGGCGGTTCAACTTCATACTTGGGCAGATTACGCCCACCCACTATTTGAACTGAGAGGTTATCAAATGATTCCTTAATGGCTGGCAACCAATTGATAGCTGCCTCAATGTCATCATCCACAAATGTTAAAATCTCACCTTTCGCTTCTATGGCTCCCCGATGACGACCTGATAGCAACCCTGGTTCTGACTCACAAATGTAGCGGATTTGATGAGCAGGATGAGAAGCGATCGCAGCTTCAACCACATCTTTGGTGCTGTCAGTTGAGCCGTTATCAACTACAAGAATTTCAAATTGCTCAGCAGGAAAATTTTGGATAACAAAAGATTCTATTGCTAGAAATAATAAACTAGCACGATTTAGGGTGGGGATGATAATTGAAATTATCATTTATAATCCTCACAGACATATCCAGCTAGATTGCATAAATGACTGTAAATAGATAATATATGGTTAGGTATTGTCTTTGTTATTTCTGAGCGGTTCAACTTGGAGTCTACAAAACTACGATCAACGGTAATACCCAGTTTTTCTTCAATTTTTTTGAACCCTGAACCATCTAAGAATTGCTGATAGTGTAAAAATAGCCACTCTCCTCCCTGAGGGTAGTGAGTTTCTAAGATATGGGTGTACATCAGTTCCCATACCTTAAGCGCTTGAGCGAAGTCAAAATAAAGGTTTATTTTACCATTATCAGCACTTCTTCTAGCTTCCTTAACAATACTATTGGCCGTTGTCCCTGGCTGGCGGAAGACACAGAGGAATACAACGTTGTTTCTCAGAAAAGGACGCCATGCAGGCAAGGTGTAGCAAAATCGAGGATCTTTAAAGCAAAAAGGCTCTTGCGCTGTTATAACTCTAATCCGTTCTGCCACTTGAGATGGACATGGGATAGAAGTTCCCACTGCTATCCTAGCAAACCATCTCTGATCTTGACTTAGGCGCGACGGGAAGAAAAGATCCCCCAAAATTCCCTGTGGCCTTTTGGGAACAACTTGTGCTAGCAGTTCCTCATTAACGTTATTAATTTCTATATCCTCAAAATAGCCTTTAGGATTAGCCTCATCACCAGGGTACAAGTTCTCACCCATGAAGTAACCTGATTTGCTCAGTACACCTGCTGCCATGCTTGTACCGCTGCGACCGCTTCCTAGAACTATGCAGTTGCGTATTTTCATTGCTCTACTAGTTGAAACCAAGAAAGGGACTCGACTTGTCCTACAGGCACAATTTTGCCTTCTTCCATAAGTTTATAAGTTAGCTGCTTAACTCCAGGGGCATAATTATCGTGAAAGGCAATAATTCCATCTTTCACTAGAAAGTTACACCAAGCCTCATAATCTGCTTGTACGGCTTCATAACTATGATCTCCATCTATCCATAACAAACCCACATTTCTTAATGACCAACTTTTAGCTGCATCTACAGAAGGCAAACTGACAACAGCAACCATATCACCAACTCTAGCTTTTACTAAATTCTGATATAGTTCCGCTTGGTCTTGAGGGCCAAATTCGCCTCCGAATGCACCGCGAAATTCAGTATGTGGATCAATAGCATATACGCGGTTACGGTTACCTGATATAGAGCCAAATGCTAAGGCAACTGTAGAACGTCCTCGGTATGTACCAATTTCTACGATCACTGCATCCTTGGCTATATTTTGAGCCAAGTTTATAAGTTGATTTGCTTCAGAACAGGAAATTTGACCTTCCACAGACATGATAATGTCAAGTTTTTTTTCTATCTCATTTGAAGGAAGTTTTAATGATAATTTTATTCTATACAAAGTTTTTTTAAATATCATTTTTTATTCCAAAATATGTCAAGCATTGCAAATACTGGATTTCCCACAATTGTGAATGGCTTGTTCTCGTTATAAGAAACATCTTGCACTACTAAGCTTAAACAAGGTTCTACTAGATATACAGTTGTATGAGGTCTAATATAACAACCTATAGAAATATAATACTCTCCAGGAACTAGTATGTTCTGGGTAAATTTGCAATTTATATCGTGTAAACCTTCATCTTCAATAGATAAATCTTCATTAAGTGTGTTTACAGCCGACAAAAAACGATTTTGACTATCATAAATGCGTATAGCATAAGCTACTGCTGGAATAGCTGAAAAATGTTGCAATAGCATACGAATTGCAAATGGTTCACCAAAGCGCAGATGTTCGCACGATTGTTCGGCCGCATCAAGAAGTTCCGCCTCTAACAAGCAGGCTTTCTGAGAAGATGGAATTTTCACTTGGCACAATCTTTTGTAATGTGGTTTGAGATTTTCATGCCATTTCTGTAAGTAGCTTGAAACCACACGCTGCGTGTGACTATCCAAAACGACATTCCCCCGCTCTAGCAATATGGCACGTTGGCAGAGTTCCTGAACTGCCTGCATGTTATGACTCACAAACAGTACTGTCCTCCCTTCCTTTGTTGCCACTTCCCCCATTTTCCCCAAACACTTCTTCTGAAATGCTATGTCACCCACCGCTAGCACCTCATCCACCACTAAAATCTCTGGATCTAAATGAGCTGCCACCGCAAACGCCAACCGCACATACATTCCTGAAGAATAGCGTTTCACTGGTGTATCTAAAAACCTCTCCACCTCTGCAAATGCCACAATTTCATCAAACTTCTTTTTAATCTCAGCTTTGCTCATCCCTAGAATGGCACCATTAAGATAAATGTTTTCCCGACCTGTTAATTCCGGGTGAAAGCCTGTCCCCACCTCTAACAGACTGGCTACACGCCCCTGAATAGAAACGCGTCCCTTTGTCGGTTCGGTAATTCGACTCAAAATCTTTAACAGCGTCGATTTTCCAGCTCCATTACTTCCAATAATACCAACAACTTCACCCTGCCTAATCTCAAACGAAATATCCTTGAGTGCCCAAAACTCCTCATTAGTGGTGTTAGACGTCAACTTGCGGTTGAAGAATCTCCGACTAATTAACTTAAAACCATCCGCGATCGCATCCCGTAGCGTCACATACTGGGAATGGCTCTCCTGCTGGTGACCAATCATGTACTTTTTGCTCAGGTTTTCAACGCGGATGACTGTGTTTGTCATTCTAATCAGCAGTTAAATTTTAGAGTCTACATTTGCTGGAATGAAACCCAACCGTTCCAGCTCGGTAACTACTTTTGCTACACTCTGAGCAATACTTTCTCGATCTGTATGACAGACAATTTCTGGATTCAATGGTTCTTCATAAGGGTCATCGATTCCTGTAAAATTTCTAATCTTACCCGCCCTAGCTCTAGCATATAACCCTTTTACGTCTCGCTCTTCACAAACTTTCAGTGGGGCCTTTACGTACACCTCCAGAAAATCATTTTCTGTGAGCATACGAATTTCATCTCTAACTGCTTGATAAGGGCTGATTGCAGCTACAATAGTCACTATTCCATTACGACTGAGCAGATTAGCTACCAATCCTACCCGACGAACATTCGTATTCCGGTCTTCTTTACTAAAACCTAACTCTTGAGAGAGCCAAGTTCGTACTAAGTCACCATCCAAAACTTCTACCAGACAATTTCTAGAGCTGAGTTCTCGCTCTACACCTCTGGCAATAGTAGTCTTACCTGAACCACTAAGTCCTGTAAGCCAGAG
>CAZZWA010000172.1:0-3957 GCA_964657555.1 uncultured Microcoleus sp. | reverse complement strand
AAGCATGTATCACCTCTGTAATGTGTATTAACTACACAAGGACGATCTGCCCAGTTTAAATAACATCCGCAAACATGCGCTCCGTTTTGCGGAAGTACCAGACTCCACTAGCCAACAATATTACAACCAATCCTACAGATAAAATAAATCCCGGCCAGTAAAGTTGCGCATCCTTACCGATAATTGCCCACCGAAAGCCATCAATCACTCCCACCATGGGATTAAGCGAGTAAAGCAAACGCCAGCGTTCCGGGACAATATTACTGCTATAACCGACTGGCGATATGTACGTGCCAAACTGCACGATAAACGGCACAATATGACGGAAATCGCGGTATCTCACATTCAGTGCCGCCAACCACAGCCCCACCCCCATCGCTGCTGCCAAGGCAATGGTAATAAACGCTGGTAACGTCACAATGCGCCAGCTAGGCATAAAATTATACCATGCCATTAGTGCCAACAAAATCATTCCTGAGACTAGAAAATCCACAAAGCTGACAATCACTGCACTAGCAGGCACAATTAAGCGAGGGAAGTAGACCTTAGAAATCAAATTAGCATTGCTAATCAGACTGTTGCTGCACTCCGAAAGCGCGTTCGCAAAGAACTGCCAGGGCAGCATTGCCGCAAACACTAGAATCGGATAGGGTGCCCCTTGAGAGGGTAACTTCGCCAGATTGCTAAACACTATAGTGAACACCACCATCGTTAAAAATGGTCGAATCAGCGCCCAGGCAAGGCCGATCGCCGTCTGCTTGTAGCGTACCAAAATGTCCCGCCACGCCAGAAAGTAGAATAACTCTCGATAGCGCCATAAGTCTTTCCAATACTGGCTCTCAGTGCGCCCTGCCTCAATTACTAACTCTGTTTGACTGGGATGACTCATGTTAGTCAGACAACAACACTGGCAGCACAGATGTGATATATCACATCTCTACTTATTGCGATTGTACAGACTTATTGGCACGAAGGTGTTGCAGATTTGGGTGATTATCTCTTTCACACTCTCCGCCTCTCCCTTTTGCCCTCTTCATCTGTAATCTAGACCCGCCCAAGTTTTGATATGATCTGGCGATAGGATTGCCACCCATCAGGATTCAGTTATTTCCTCTTAGTCCAGTAGAGTTAGGAGCATTTCTAAAATTCGTTTAGTTTTTCTTTTAAAAAAAGGCTCTCTTGCTGGGGATTGTAAATAAGTTTTAGCTTGTTTAAATACAGTTTCTTGGCGAATAAGCTGAAGAATTTCTTGATCTATTGATTGTTCGCCAACTTTAAACCACTCTGAATTTCTATAGGCATAACAAATGATACTTGCCACTATATCAGTAACAGTTGATGGCTGAAGATTTAAGAGTAATTCATTTCCATACAACATTCTATAGTATAGCAGAGCATCACGATTATCCTGACAGATCTCAGGGAATAAAAAGTCTTGGACAGTATTACCTAGTCTAGAGCGTGGCACTAACTCCACCGTCGCTTTAGCTAACCCTGAGGGTAATAGCATATTGGAGCCATGTATGCCGATGACACAATCAGTGGCACTCATGTAAGCCATCCACAGGTGATCACACTCCACTTCAAATTTATCTGTTCTCAGGTCAATCAACTTAGCCCCAGTAGTACGGATTTGATTTTGTTGTCCAAATCCTACCAGCACGAAAACCATATCAGGGAAAACAGCGCTCAGTTGGTTGTAGAGCTTCTGTAGATGGCGCTGCTGGTGATTGAGCGATCGCCCCCAGCGTCGGTCTTCCCGGTAGCTGAACATTATTATAGGTTGATATTGTCTAATTTGCTCCGATATATTAGGCAGATTCCGGACAAAGCGGCGGATATCATAAACTCGATTACTGGGATGGGAATAGGCAGGACTGAGAAAGCATTCTTTGCGTTTGGTAACTTCCTGAGTGAGCCAGTGTTGCAGAGAACTATACCACTTCTTGCCTTCTTTAAGGGGTACAGGAAATTCCCAAATTTCAGCAACCCCATCAGGGACAAGATGCACCAATTGGGTAGGGACGAGAACACAGCATCCCAACTCAGGGGAATTATCCAAGTAGCGCTGTACGTTGAGTAACTTGAGCAGAGAATGACCGTACAAAAAATCTAGGCAGTTGACGATGACAATTCGGTCAGCATCAAAAAATTTACGAACAATCGGAACAATTTCCAAGTTAACGGGATTCAGAAATCCTTCCTTGAGTGGGGTGCTGAACCAAGTGACGTTAAGAGGGTTATAAATTTCTGCTGTTGCTTGATTCAGAACAATTGGGCTCCAAAGAGCTTGACCAACAGGCAAATCAATGTAGTAATGAGCGGCACAGCTAGGACAAGTTGCATCAGCGAGGCAACGCATTCCAGGGATAATGACAGATGTTACGTCCAAATTTGCTCTATCACTAGGACATTGGGCGCTAAAATCTATCTCCGGGAAAATTTTTATCAAGTCTCTTTCCTCACCACACTAAAATGTTGGCAGGCATGTTCATACAATCTTTTCTAGAGAATAGCTTAATTAAATGAACGGAAAGTAGAAATCGTCCGTCCCCCTTTTCCTCAGCCCTCTTTGTAAAGCTTAAGCAATCTAGTGGCAATTCTGGGCAGACCAATCTTGATGTCCGCGCCCAGTCCGACACTTAAATTGGGCACCTGCCCAGACTATCTCCCACTGCTTGCTGGCTTTATCTGATGATTTCGGCATAAATTCGACGCGATACCTGATACTGCCAACAGAATCATCGCCAACCCCGACTTGGGTAATGTTGACGATCGCTTTATCTGATTGCGGATAATCTACAGCAACCGCTTGCGTTCCTCTCTCAGCTTCCGTATCGCTAAATGCAGCCAGCGCGATCGCCTTAGGATCAGTACCTTCTAGAGAGTGAGAGGACGAAATCTTGTCAAGGGGTACAAGTTTATAGTTCGACCTCTGTGCTTGTGCCGCTAGCCCATTAATATTACCTGCTGGGCTCGGACTCACTTGTGGATGGGCTGGCGAATCTGGTGTCCCTGCGCTAGCTGTAGGTGTTGGACTCGGTGAGTTGTCGGCTGGCGAATCTAGCGTCCCTGCGCTAGCCGTAGGTGTCGGACTCGGTGAGTTGTTCGCCGCAGTGGGTGTTGATGGAGTGCGAGTGCCAACATCGTCACCGCAAGCACTCAGGCTTAGAGCAATACCTGCCAACACAACCAGGAAAATTTTAAACTGGTCAGACATTTAGATTCCAAAGCTTACAACTGCCGCATGATGATAACTACATTATCCTCTACACGTAGAGTGGTATCCGGAAGATTAAGGGACTTGCGGGGAAACCGGGAAAAGAAACAAAACGCTTTTCTGCCACTCTTTTAGGAGAATGTTGAATGTTGCAGATGTCATGACAACTGGTATAACCAATGACTAACGACCAAACCCAAGCCTGGTATTGGCGATCGCTCCCCTTAGAAAGTCGCACAGGTTCCGAGGTTTTTGCTGCTCTGTTTATGCCCCAACCAGCTTGTAGAGACGCGACTCAAATCTCTACAGATAAGGCGATCGCTACCCTCTTAGAAAGCCCGGATTCCACTCAATCTCAAAACTCGTTATCTCGATACTCTCTGTGTGCTGGTGCCCCCCGGATTCTAGATGGAGTCAAGGCGCTGTGGACACCACCAGTGGGAAAAATTCTCCCCTTCCTCCGCCGCCTGCTGCAACGCTCTACTCCTCAACTTCCTAAGTCCCTGGCTCCCGAAATTCCCTTTACTGGCGGCTGGCTGGGCTGGCTGGGCTATGACCTCGCCTGGGAGATTGAACGATTGCCTAAATGGAATCTAGACCCCCTACCGTTTCCAGTCGCTTACTGGTATGAACCTGAGTGTTTTGCCGTTTTAGACCATTGGGAACAAACCCTATGGCTTGCGGCTACTAACCCCCCTGAACTTGACCAGTTGCAGCGCAATCTGGAGATGGGGAGG
>CAZZWA010000171.1:0-11526 GCA_964657555.1 uncultured Microcoleus sp. | reverse complement strand
AGCTCGAAGCGTTAGAACTGCTAATTTGTGGATTAGGGAGTGCATATAACACTCTGGGTCTCACAACTATATGTACACGCCTCTAGCTGCATGGTGTATAGAAGGCAAACTACCACGTACAAATGATAGTCCGGGTATTAACATTATAGCCGCAACTCAAACTGTGACTCTTATTAAGCTCAATCTTAACACTTAGAGAATCAGGTTTTGGTAGATTGTGCTTTTTGCTCGCCTCGGTTAAGTTAGTCAGAAATACATTCAGCTGCTTCTCAGTCTCAAGTCTTAACAGTTCCATTTCTTCAAGATTCGGCTCGGTATCAGATGTCAACAGTTCCACTTTTTCAGAATTCATGACTTTTATTGTCCTTGTAAGCTAACAGATTGGTGAACTTAATATTGCACCGATGACGATGCGCGATCGCGTCAGTTAGTAGACAACTGCTCTCCTAGAGCAGTTAACGCTAAATGCGTTTGCACCAGATAATTGGGAAGCTTTTTTTGCTTCCTGTTTGTCTTCAATAACGTGGTAATTGAGAGATCTAGAATTTTCTCTTGTCCCATGCCCAAGAAGCATGTATAGAGAGGTATGCTCGAATAGTCGAGCGAATATCTCTTGTTACCTAGCGCACAATGTTGTTCATTTCAGCATGCTGATGAAAAAACCTCTTTATTGTTCGCTGATATTAAATTCAACAGGGGTGGATGCCATTCCCGAAAATTGTGAAATATTTTTTGACTACTGTCCAAAAATAGTAGAGACGTTCCAGCAGAACGTCTCTACAAAGGTGATTAGTAGGTAAATTATCTTATCCGAACCTTATTGGAATGTCTTTACCGCATTCTGTCTCTTGGTTCTTGGCCCTTACGTTGGCAATCGTCCCCGCATCACTGTGTCTCCCTCTCCAGAGATTGTCTGGCATCTGGTAGGCACTGCTGTTGACCAAGGGATGTCAGCACGCACACAAGTCTATGCGATTGCTGATCGGGGAATGGGCTGTGTGAGGAACTCATTGCTCACGCTGCCAAACCAGAAATTCATCCTACTCTACCAACTGGTTTTGACCGCATCCGGCACGGGCGGTTTTATTTGAGGATTCCTTTGTTGCAACTGCTGCTGTGCCTTGTTTTTGTTCTTCTGGGCTACGATATTATTTGGATTAATTTCCAAAGCTTTTTCAAAGGTAGACACTGCCTCCTGAAGCTGTTTTAGCTTCAGCAATAACATGCCTTTCTCTACTAATACATCGGAGTCATTAGAGTTAATTCTGGTTGCCTGGTTGTAAGCAGTTAACGCCTCTGCATAACGTTTCAAATTCACCAGGAGCAAGCCTTTGTTATGCCAAGCATCAAAGGAATTAGGATTAATTCCAGTGACTCGGTCGAGGGCAGTGACAGCTTCTCGATCTTTACCCAATCTCTGGAGTGTTTGGGCTTGAGCTATCCAGACGGAGATGTTGTTAGGATTTAATTGAGCTGACTGACGGAGAGCGTCGTTTGCTTGTTCATACTGATTCATAGCGATTAGTACTATGCTTTGGTTATACCAACCTTGGGCCGAGTTAGGGTTAAGATCAGTTGCGCGTTTGATAGAATCAAGCGCTTCTTGATGATTGCCTAAGTACCACAACACTACGCTGCGATTAGCCCAAATATCGGCTAGGAAAAGTTTATCACCTTGGTTAACAGCGATTTTTAGAGCTTGGTTGTAAGCATCAAGCGCTTTTTGATAGCGTTTCAAGTCCCGTAGGATTCTACCTTTATTGAACCAGGAGCGAGCGTAGTTAGGATCGAATTTAATAGCATTATCGATAGAAGCAATTGCTGCCTCGTACCGTTTCAGACTCCACAAAATGACTCCTCGGTTATTCCAAGCTTCAGCATAGTCAGGTTTGAGAGCGGTTGCACGGTCAACAGCAGCCAATGCTTCTTCTACTTTTCCCAGTCCCTCAAGGGCGATCGCCTGTTGACTCCAAGTGTAAGCAATACTCTTGTCACCCCATTGACCGTCCCCGCTCAGAGCCTGATTACAGGCAGCTAAGGCATCTTTAAACTTGTTCACTTGGTTGAGAGCTTCACAATAATTTACTAGAGCCAGGGAATACTGAGGATTAACTTTAAGAGCTTTTTCATGAGAGGACAATGCGTTTGTATACCGTCTCAATTTTCCTAATATATAGCCTTGCCTAGTTAAGGTAGTTGCATCGTTTGGGTCAATTGCAAGCGCATGGTCATAAGCAGCCACAGCTTGCTCGTAATTACTAACTTGTTTGATCTTTGCACAAGACTGCTCTGAAGTCTGTGTATCCTCATTTGTCCCTATTGAAGTCTGTGCAGCCTCTGGATTATTCATCCCCGTTAAAGTTTGTGCAGGCTCCGGATTTGTTTCTCTACTCTGCTGACAAGAAGCGATCGCTGCTGTGTTCTGTTGTGCCAGTTTCTCTAGTATCAAGCCTCGGTTGTACCAGGCAAGGCTTGGGGAGCTATTCCCCCAATTACTATTCACTGTTAGTGCCTGTTCGCAGGATTCAAGCGCTGCTTCATCTTTCCCCAATTCTAATAGAACTCCGCAACGCTTAGCCAAAACCTGTGAATAGTCGGGGTTGAGTTCTAGAGCACGATTGAAAGACGTGCTCGCTGCTTCCAACTGTCCTAATTGCTTGAGCGCTACCCCTTTGTTGTACCAAGCAACGGCTGGTGAGCTGTCCTCCCATTTACTATTCACTGTCAGTGCTTTGTCACAAGCGACAATCGCATCTTTGGACTTGCCTAATTCTGTTAGCGCTCGGCACAGATCAGTCCAAGCTAAGGAATATTTAGCTTGAAGGCGGAGCGCCCGATCTGCTGCTGCAACTGCTTCTGCGTACTTTCCGGTTTCAAATAGGGAGTCGAAGCGACCAATCCAGATACTGGCATTTTTGGGTTTGAGGGTGATCGCCCGATCACAAGCAGCAAGAGCTTCCGCGTATTTTTTTTGATCTTTTAATAAGTGGCATAAGTCTGCCCAGTAATTAAAGTCCCGCGCTGCCCCTGGTTGGGTTGTGACAGCAGGTGGTTGAGCTGTGCCTCCTCCTGACTGTGGGAGCTGCGGTAGCTGTGGTGGCTGCGGGAGAGAAGGTACCCCGTTGATCTGAGCTAGCAAGCTTTTTGGAAATGAAGAAATAAAAACGATAAAGTAGGAAATAAAAAGAAACAAAGATAAAGAAGAAAAGGCAAAGCGCCTGGTCTTTTGGGTTTGATAATTGATGACTTTAATCATAAAAAATAACCAAATAATCACTCTAATTATTTCTCTTTTGGCTGTTTTATTCCTCATTTCATTAGCCATATATCACTCAATTTAAAGAAGTGCTCTACATTTTTAAATTTGTATCTTGATGCTTTTTGGATCAAACTTCAACGCCACATTGACTCTACTGACCAAGTTGAGGAGGGGCATCCGAAGGGGATATTGACTCTGGCTCAGACGGGGACTGTGAATCAGTAGGAAAGGGTGAGGGCGAGGTGGGACTAGGGGCAGCAGGCTCCGGTGTTGAGGGTGAGGGCGAGGTGGGACTGGGGGCAGCAGGCACCGATGTTGGGGAAGCGGCTGGTTGAGCCGGGACATTAGGTAACTGACTTGGAGCAACGGGTGGTAATCTGTTAAGAGTAGCAGGTGCCTGAGTTGAAGGAGCAGGTTGATTGAGTGGGGCAGCAGGTTGTCCTACCTGCGGGAAAGGGGAAGCAGATGGTTTGGCCAGAATCCGCACTGGGGCAGAGGAGGTTCCAGTTGGTGCCGTTGCATCAAACACTTCAACCGTAACGGATTTACTAATTTTTTGTCCGGCTGCATTTGTTACCTGAAGCGTAATGTTTTGGCTGCCAGGTTTTTGCACAAGAGGATAGGATATCGAACCTTCCAATGTGACACTTCCAGGAGTTGGTAGGAGTTCAACCTTACTATCTGGGCCGCTCTCTACCTTCCAGGACACAGTAAGACTTTCAACTGCATATTTCGGATTAAGTTGTACAAGATATGAATTTGAAGCCTCTTGACCATTGATTTTAAAGGAGAGAATTTTGGCTTGTGGTGGTTCAATCTTGATGGTATTTGCCGTTTTTGTATCTGATGCTTCCCCTTGTCCTTGCTTGGGAACCACTGATAATTCAAAAATGTATTCTCCTGCTTTGGCAGCTTGTGTGGGTACTTTCTGACAGATTAATTCCTCGGAAATTGTACAGAATGACTTCAGTTGTTCTGGAATACCCTGAGTTAGATCGTAACGCTGTAATGGACTATTAACTGACTTATCAGAGGCACGACCAATGAGACGTAATTCTTGGATTTTATCTGGGTTAATGATTTTCCAGTTGTGCAAAATGATTTGTGAGCCTGGATTTGGGAGTGATGAGTCAAATTCGATAATCTTCGGTAGCTTTGAGGGCTGAATCTGAATTGTATCGGTCTTGAGGGAGGTTGAAGGAACTTCAGATCTTCCAGAAAGGAGCCTTTGAAATGGAAATACCTGAATTTCAAAAATATAGTCACCAGGCTTACGAGCATCTGTTCCCACATTCCGGCAGACTAGTTCTGTTTGGAGAGTGCAAAGGCTCTTTAATTCACGAGGGATACCTTGACTAAAATCAAAGGATAGGAGTTCACTGACAATAATGCCATTAGGCGAGCGACCTACGATCCGTAGTGTCCGTATTTGACGAGGGTTGCGGATTCGCCACTTCAGACGAACGGCCTCCCCTGCCTGATAAACGTTGGCTTCAGAGCCAAATTCTACTATTTGTGATGAAGCTAAGGGTTTGAAGAAAAACCACCAGATTAAGAATACAAGGGTTGCAGTTAACCCCAAGCTTAAGAGCAACATAAGTAGTAGTTGCCACCAGGGACGAGGTTCCCACACGAGCTGACTTGCTTGCTGCGCGTTGGAGAGGGGTAACTGCTGGGCGTCTTCGAGGGCGATCGCGAAGTTGAGGTTCTGTTTCCTGAAAAAGGGCCGACGCCACCATTTGGTCGGTTTCACTCGCAAGTCTACGCTAGCAGAACCTTTAGGCGGAAGTACCACATGTTCCGGGGTCAAGCTATAAGTACAAAGTTCCTCATCATCTGTACTTAGGCTGCTGAGGAGGATTTCCCGTTCAATATTTCCTTGATTAGTTAGCAGGATCTCGTACTGTCCTGCCTGACCTCTCGCTCGACCAGAAAGGGTATGGAGTTCTACAGTAACTGGGTAGGTAGGGAGAATCTGTAGGTACACCACATCCATCAGCACCAAGTCTGGATGGTTGTCAGAGTAGAGGCGGACGGTCGGAAAGTAACGTCCTGCATCCATATCCTGTGGCAGATGCAATTCCAACTGGATCTGACCTTTGGCATCAGGGTTGAGAGCCAAGCCATCAGTTTGACTGACGAGTCCTTGTGTCTCCAAACCTTCTGGATAACGTACCGTAAACCAGCTTCGGTCTACGTCTGGACAGGTGAGACGAAATCGATCTACCTGGTCGGAACGGTTATGAATTAACGCCTGTATTTGCAGGGTTTCTCTAGGTCGGAGAATTGCAGGGTTTGTAGAGTTGGTAGATGGTTGCAGAATAAAGGTGGGATCGGCAATCTGTTCAACATCCTGCGTCTTTGGTAAAACCTGGAGTCGCTGGGCATGCCGAACGGGAGGAGCCTCGGGGTAGTGCTGTGGTGCATCAGTAACCAGCAGGTAGTTGTAGATGCCTGGTAAAATCTGGACTGGTACCTGAAATTGGAAAATAATCTCACCACTGGAGTTCGGACCAAGAGCTATACGCTCGTAGGGAGAATTACACCATTGCCGAACTGGTTGGGATGCCTCATCAATAAAAACATCAATAACAGCACTTTGTCCCCCTTGATTACTGATGGTGACGCAGAGGTCAAAGGAAGAACCTGATCTCACAGCATAATCACCAGAGGGGTTAGTGATCACCACTAGCGGATTTCCTGTGACTGAATTTTGCCAGAGGTTCTGAGATGGCTGACTTCTGCTTTCAGCAGCAGGGTCAATCCGATAGTAGGGCTCACCAGCGATGTTGCTCTCTTGCACAAAGCCACTACGGATGAGCATGTTCATGAGATTAAAGACTGCTGCTTCATCTTGAGAGAAGTGTGCTGCCACTTCTCTCAAGCTGACTTCTCGTTGAGTGATCATCCAATTGAGGAGCCGACGTTGGGATTCGGGCAACTCAAGCACATTAGAGATTAAACCCTCACTTGCTTCAGGCTCGATTGATTCTGACCCCAAAAAACCTGGACTAATCTGCTTTTCTGTCATCAGCAGTCCTATAGAATACAGTATCTTTTGCTAAATGAGGGTCTTTAGTTGGTCATTGGGAAAGAGAAGAACTATATTTATCGTCTTCCCATTACCCATTACCCAAGTGTCCCCTCTTAAGTTGGTAGCTGTTTTCCTAATGACAGCCCGAATCGCTTTTGCTCACCCGATATAACCGAACACGATGTTCCTCATCGCCACTAGTCATCAGGATATCTGATTTGACTGCAATCAGGTCAACGCTATTGATTGTAGTTGGTAGCCGGACTATTTCTTTACCCTCAGTGAATTGAGGGCTACGTAAGCCCTCGCTTGTCAAGGGCCAGAGCATCACCCGCCCATCATCTCCTGCACTCGTCAAATAACAACCATCGGCACTCAGAGCCACTGAGCGCACTGGTCTACCACCATGCCCTCGCGGCCATTGATCCACAATCTTGCAGTCCACATTCTCACTTATGCATTGATGCAGATCCCATAGCATTATTGTTCCCTGATTATCTGCTGTTGCTAGCAGATAGGGTTTTTGCTGAGCCGTTGCTAAGCTGTAGATGTAGTCATCCTGACCTCCTTTTGGATAGGACAGAGGACGAAGCCTGCGGTTATCGAACCAGTCCCACAGTAATAATTGGTTGTATCGTCCGGCAATCGCTAAAGTTTGCTCATCCTCACCCACAAATGCTAGGGCATAAGCTGCAAAGTCCAGTTTCTTTTGCAAACTAGGAGCTTTGTCGCCAAAGTTATTTGACACATCCTGGTTTAGCTGCCACTTTAGAACTAAACCGCTGCCATGAGCGCTGAATAAATAGCGCGAATCTTTGGTGAATGCCAGACTGAGGACACGGTCGTCCTGCTGTTGGGCAAAAGCTTCTACGGGTCTTTGGTTCTGTGCAGACAACGGGTCCCATAATTGAATTTGGCCATTTTCTAAGCCCGCAGCAACTAAATTGTTATCCACAGGTCGATAGCGAAGTACACGCACAGCTTTACTTAGACGTGCTAAAATCCCTTGAGATTCCAGATGATTGCCTTGAACAGACCAACTCCGCATTGTTTGATCATCTGAACCGCTGATGACTTGGTTACCTAGCCCATTAAAGTGTACAGAGTTAACAGGGCCAGCGTGACTTACACCAGGTTGTAAGAACCACAGGCATAAAAGCAGCGCCAGCAGTAGAAATCCTGCTACTAATTGCCACCAACCAGGAAAAACTGGTAGAACGTGCAGTTCCACTGTTTGGGTAGCAGGCTTCGCGTTGCCCAGGCGCAACTCTGACAGCACGGGGGCAATCTCCAACAGCAGTTGCTGGGGTCTACCAATCCAGGGCCGCCGCTTACTAACGACCAGGCTGGTCTGAACAGTCGCGCCAGGGTCAAGACTAGCTCGATCTGGCATCATCTGTAGTGTACATCGCCGTTGGTGTTTGCCCCGAATGTTAACACTCACCTGCTGGTGTAGGTTGCTGTGATTTTCAAATTGGAGGGCATAGTTCACGGGATGATCCTGCCAAGTCGGAATCCAACCCTGCTTGACTGGGATGTGGTGCTGGATTGGGGTGCAACTGAAATGCACCTCTCCCATAGGCAGAGCTTCAAGGGTTCCTGCTACTGTAGATACAGGGCTATAGCGATGCATAGCCTCAATCGTAAACGGATAGACCTGACTGGGAATGCGAGCGGGAATGGGGAGTTGGCATCGGAAACGGACTTCTTTTTGTTCACCAGGGTTCAGGTGCAGCTGTCGTTCAGCGCCATCGTTTAGCCAAGAGGGGTTTAATCCGACAAACTTGAGGATAGTATCTTTAGATTGTGGAGCTGGGTTGTATACGCGCACAGGAATTTCTACAACTTCACGGGGATAAGCTATAAAAGACTGCACAGGCAGCTCAAGCTTTAAAGACAGCAAAGCCGTTCCTTGCTCAACGATCAGACGGAGAACGAGTCGCTGTTCATCCCGCAGTTCTAGAGAGAAAACTCGCACCGTCAGGTTGATGGTGCCTGCAAAAGCCGGAACAGGCGTATCTCTAATAGCAATCTGAAATTGAGTGCGATCGCCCGGTGGTTTTTTTGTGGAAACTTGCGGATAACAACTGTACCAATCCGTTCCTGCATTTGGATCTGCTCCAGGTGCCAGCACCTCTAACTGGAATGTGGCAAAGAGATTGCTATCGTTAATTACCGTAACTTCAAAAACGGCTGGGGCTTCACCTGGTTTGAACTTAAGTACCTGTGTAGAAATACTAGCATTAATGAGATGCCTTGCCATGCCACCCTTTAAAAGCATATGTAAACCTCTTTAATCATTCAGTTCACAATTGTTTCTATATACAATATCCTTAATAAGTTTCTATTTTCTTGCGGATGCTTTTCACCTTTTGCCGTAATTGATGAAGATATAGGGGATTTTTAGACTTAGATACCTCAAGCACTCTTTTCATTTTTGTGCGGAGTTCTGTAACTTCCTGCTTCAATCTATTCTCGTGGGTCTTGAGTGTCTCGGTCATCTTTAGAAAAACAGATACCAGATTCCCAACGTCATCTTCAGAGTGAGACATCTTAATTAGCTGGTCAGAATTGAACTCACCCTGCTCTAGGTTCTGTGCTGCTTGGGTAAGGGCACTAATAGGTTTAACGATTTTCCGAGCCAGAAATAATGCTACAACAGACGTTATACCTCCTACTACCATAGCAGTTAAAATATTCTGCCCAGCCAGATCGTGCAGGAGTCCTGTAACCTGCTGAGCGGGTTGTTCTACTCCTACTATCCAAGATTGACTTTTCAAACGTGCGCAGCCAATAATTTGCTCAGCGTGCTGAACCGGAGAATAAAAGCGGGTGTGACTTGTGGTCGTTGTTGCCAGCATGGCTGACGCTAGAGCGAGCATATTCAGGCTGGGAATTGCCTTGTCACCATAAATTGCCTCAGCTCTAACCTGCTTTATCGCTTCCGCAGATAAAGGAGCCAAGCTGTGTAAAAGTAGAGAATTATTCTGATTACCGATAATGATCCCTAACCGATCAACTAGGAGAGAGTTTCTTTGAGCACCCAAACGTGAATTATTAAGAATAGCCCAGATAGACTCTGCTTTTATTTTCAAAACTGCCACTCCCAAAATCTGGCCACTCGGATTTTTTACAGGAGCTGCAAAGAAAATACCTGGCGTTCCTGCTATGTAACTTAGTGAAATATTTGAAATGTAGAAGTCTCCTTGTATTGCTTGCTGGAAATAATTCTGAGAGGAAATATCTGTGGCTAGAAACTTTTGAGAAATGCTGGCAGAGACGAGCCCTTTTTTGTCTATCAGAAACAGATTTTCATAGTTGGGGTTAGAGTTTAAAATGTTCTTTAATATTTGTTGTAAGGGAGGGCGAAGAGCTTCCCGCGCCTGGGAAGCCGTAGAGAGAAATGCTACTGTATCGCTCCTGGTACTAAGCTGAAGCACAACAGACTTGGTGTTGTTCATCAGTTGGTCGAGATGGTTGGCTGTACTTTCAGCTAACCTCTCTAGGTTTTGGTATTCGTTGTTTTCCTCAATTGTCCGAACTTGCCGAAA
The DNA here is from genome assembly GCA_964657555.1 of uncultured Microcoleus sp. Lineage (GTDB taxonomy): Bacteria > Cyanobacteriota > Cyanobacteriia > Cyanobacteriales > FACHB-T130 > CAZZWA01. The sequence goes on along the minus strand of CAZZWA010000171.1, from coordinate 1,682 downwards.
GTTGTAGTAAGTTAAAATACTTATAGGTAGGATTACTGCTAAGAGCAGCATGGCATTTAGCTTGACAGCAATTGGCCAAACAGGTGGATAGAGTAATCTTGGTAATTTATTCATAATTCATAGTTCAGTGGTTAAGACAACAAACAATAAACCATCTTCAGCCCCTATCGAAACCCCAATTGTCTGTCGTTCCTATTCGAGTAACTTATCAAACACACTTTTATTGTTGACTTGCTGCTGTGCACTTGGATCAGAACCCTCCTGCATCACCTGCGTCAATTGTCGTCTTCGCCAAGCAAAATGCAGTATATTAATACCAAACTCATGAGCATTACGAATCGTGGAGCGGTTCAAAGCCAGATCTTCATCTAATCCCCAACCAGATGATAAATCACCGACAACTAAAACAATTCCTTTTCCAGTTAATATTTGAATAGGCTCGTCCTCTAAACAGGGGAGAGCAGCAAACAAAAAGGGCTGTATTCTTAGGGGATGATGTCGGCTCAGATTTTCTAACTGTGTCTCTAACTGCTGGGCAAAATTTGTGCAGATCAGACAGAACTCACGGAATTGTGCTTCCAGATCTGCTTCTATTGCCTCTAGTTCAGCTTGCAATTCCTGTCGAATTTTTCCTAGCTCATCTGCTTCTGGCACAGCTAACTCAGAGTGAGTCATTTCTGGCTCCTCTAAAGAGGCTTCGGCTTCGCTAAGCTCAATTTCTGCTAATGCTTCCTGTAACTCTTGCCTGATTGCTCGGAGAGTCTCAATCTTTGTTCCCTTTGTGCTAGCCTCTAATAGCAGCACACCACCTGTTTCTATATAATTTTTGAGAATATCAACTTCTGGTTGTTTAAGAGAGAGTAACTGTTGACGGGTCATGTAAAGCAAATCATAGTCTAATCCATTGGCTGTGGCTGATTGCAAAGTCACCTGCCCTGGTTCCAAAGCTCCTTGTAAAGCTGGATAAAGCCCAGCAATAGATTGGAGCAGGTAAGAAAGATTCCCAAAAATGTGCTCATTAGTTTCAATGTCACTATGAGTCACCTGGGCGATCCGCACAGTCGCCTGAGGACGAGCTTGAGCCTGGGGACGGTAGCGTAAATCTAATGCGTTATCGCCAGGGAAGAATACATCGGTAGGCTGCTTCAGATGTACAACACCAGGTTGCAGGCGAATTCGGCATAATTCCACTTCCAAATCACCTGGTGAACCAGCTTTTTCATCAATCCGGAAAGTTTCTTGAACAAAGTCACTTGGGGCTTGACGGTGTAGTGTTTCCGGATCTACATAACTGACCATTAAGTACACGATTAAAGGGGCTTCTGTAGCAGGCTCAGAAGCAATGCGAAACTGTACCGATTGGGGAATCACAATTGGGTTGCCAACCAAGTCGATGGCAATCCCAGGTTGAATCTCTAGCCACCGATTGTCTCGATATCGGGGCAGTATTTCCATAGGCGCAGGAATCAACCGCACCCCTAAACCACAAACAATTCCTGGTTGGTTCAGCGATTGATAGTGGAGATTTTGCCGTTGTCGGTGGTACTCATGCATTCGACGCCAACGTTCGGCGTTGATCAGGAGTCCATCAGTAGCTCGAAGACGTTCAAAGACGTTGATCGGAGGTGGTGGGAGTTTAGATGGCTTTTTTCCATTATTCATTGTCAAATAGACGCAGAAGA
>CAZZWA010000170.1:5263-11731 GCA_964657555.1 uncultured Microcoleus sp. | reverse complement strand
ACTTGGCTAGATATGTTAAGGGGGCTTTGTGCTTTAGAAATTATTGGTCTTCATTGGCTGCGTGCCTGCATGCATGCAAATTTATTTGCTAACACAAGCCTGCCAGAAAACTTTAGAAGCTTTATTTGGAGCGATAAAAACAATAATCAAGGTTTTCAGATTCTCCACGACTTTCCTGATTATTTTATGTTAGATAACCAGAATAACCTTGCCACTGGTTTGATCAATTTTGTTGGTATTTTGTTTGGATTTGGCTGGGAAGCGCTTGATGTTTTTATCCTGATCAGTGGCTTTTCCTTGACACTTAAGCTAACTGCATGGCCAAATCAAGCTAAAGAGTATTGGTTGAGTTGGTATAAGCGTCGCTGGCAACGGATTCTTTTACCATATTATTTAATAGTCATAATTATGATAAGTTCTTTCTTATGTTTTTATCTAGTTGTCAATCTACTTCATATTCCTTTTTTTGCTCCCATACAAGCTCAACTACAAGATAAGATAGATAAACAATGGCTCAGCCTCTTATTCAGTCATCTATTTTTAATAGACTTTTGGGAAACTAATGGTAATCCAACTTTTTTTGCTACTGCTTGGTGGTTTATTCCAGCAATATTAGGGGCTTATATTTCTTTCCCATTTTTCTTCTGGCTTTTAACCAAGTTTGGCCGTAAGTTCCTTCTATTTTTCGGCTTTTTAGTTACTACTATATTTTATGGGCTACATATACAGAATATTTGGCAAGGAAATGTGTGGTTTTATATTATTACTTTTGAAATATTTAACTTTTCCCTAGGGATGGTTATTGGTAATTGGTATCAAAGTGACTCTAACTTTAATTTCCAAAATGTTTTATTTAATCCCATCACTTTGCTCGGAGGACTACTAGCAGTATTCGCTGGTAATGTGATGAATTGGTTTACGTTTTTGTATCCTTTCAGTAGTATATTTTTTACTTGTGGTTTAATGATTCTGGGAGCCAATCTATCCAAGTTACTCTTGAAAGTACCTTTTGTTAGGAAACTCAAGAATATAGATTTCTATATTTTATATCTCATTCACCAACCATTCGCTTACCTCATTGTGTTGCTCCTGAGTCGCTTTTTAAAGCGTTACACTACCTTTTTTGGTATATTCATTTATTTGTTCGTTGTACTATCTATTACATCTGTTTTCTCAAAAACATATACATTAGTAGAGAAAAGGTTGAATCTTTGGACACAAAGGATACCGAGCATCTAATAGATAAAGCAACTAGCTATAATCCTTAACATCTTACTTTCGTAGCGGAGTTCTGAGTGATTCAAAAGCAGATAGATTCAAGCAGCTTCCCTAAAGAAGGCTTTCACTTGGGCTTGCAACCAGCAGCCGCCTGGATGGCAATACTGGGACTATTTCTGCTTTCGGCACTATGCCTTCTCACTGGTGGTACTAGCAACCTTCTGCGCTTGGTCTTTCCCATGGGCTCTTTGGTTGTAGGTGTGTTTCTATACAAGCAATATCCCCTTCTCTACGTAGGCTTCACTTGGTGGCTATGGTTTATAACGCCGCTCCTCCGTCGTCTTGTAGATTGGAGAACCGGCATCTGGGATACGCAGGGTCTGATGCTACTATCACCATTTCTGGTAACACTGGTGACCTTAGCTACCTTCTTACAATACCTTCCCAGAGCGTATCGCTGGGGCGGCTTACCCTTGATTCTCTGTTTTGTAGGTGTATTTTATGGCTTTCTCGTGGGATTAGTTGAAGATTCACTTACTGAAGTTGCACGAGCGCTTCTGGACTGGCTACCCCCTATGCTCTTCGGATTCCACTTATTTGTGAATTGGCGAAATTATCCTAGCTATCGGCAGAACATTCAGCGCTCTTTCCTCTGGGGTGTTTTAGTCATGGGAGTCTATGGAGTGGTGCAATACGTGGTAGCACCTGATTGGGATAGGTTCTGGCTTACAAACGCTATAGCTATAGGTGGTAACTGCTTTGGACAACCCGCACCTTTCCAGATACGTGTGTGGAGCACACAGCAATCCCCACTGCACTTTGGCGCTACCATGACAGCAGGCTTACTGTTATTACTCAATAGCCAAGCAATTTTACGCTTTCCTGCTTCAGCATTTGGTTACTTAGCTTTCATGCTAACTTTGGTACGCACTACTTGGGGGGGCTGGTTTGTCGGACTTGTCACCTATACGACTTCTCTAAAGCCACGCCTACAGATGCGCTTAATCATTACCATGCTGGTAATAGGAATATGTATTGCTCCATTGATTAGCATAGATACCTTCTCCGGGATTATCAATGACCGCGTCAGCTCGATATCTAATGTTGAGCAGGATGCGAGCTATCAAGCAAGAAAGGAAATGTATGATACAGCTCTTAACGACGCCCTGATGGAGCCTCTGGGTAAGGGGATAGGCAATGGTGGTTTTGGTGACAGCGGCATTCTAAACGCTTTATTTACACTAGGCTGGTTGGGAGGCATCCCTTATTTGGGTGGAATAGTCCTGATCTTCTTTAATATGTTCCAAGGTTATAAGGGGCACCTTGATCCCTTTGCGAGTGCTGCCCGTGCCATTAGTATCAGTTTCCTAAGCATGATGGTTAATAGTAACTACATCGTTGGCAGCCCTGGTGTAATCTTTTGGGGATTTTTGGGGATGGTAATGGCAGCACAAAAGTACTATCAGCATCAAAGTTTCATAGAAATTAAAACCGAAGGTAATAACTGCAATCCAGAAACAGTTTCTTACAAATCATGAAATAACGCGACTGGGAATTTCAGTGACATAAGCTTAGGTCAGACTTATTCCCAAAGCCGACGCCCTGCTGAACCCTTAAGCCGTTGGTGAGAGTCCTGTAGAAGTTCTGGGATGTTGAGATTTTGCGGGCACCGGGGCAGACAGTCGCCGCATTCGGTACAGCGATCGCCTTTCATTCCCGAAAACCAGTGACCAGCGTTCTCAAACATCCGGTAGCGGTACTGACCATATTCAGTCATATCGTAGGCAACCGCCAAATTCCGCAGCCGCAAAACTTCCGGAATGTTAATGTTTTCTGGGCATGGGAGGCAGGCGTAGCATTGACGGCACAAGTCTGAGTCGAGGGTGTCTGTCAAATGAGCCTGCAAGCGGTGGAAAGCCTTACTTTCTTCAGGAGTGAGGGGGCAATCGCGATTGGCAACACTCAAAGGCTGATTTAGTTCATCTGGGTGGGCTGGCCCTACGCTGAGTGTAGTGATACGGCGATCACTTAACAAAAATCGATAGTTCAATTCTAAAGGCGAGAAAGGATGGCACAAGTCTCTCAGAGTTTGAGGCGGCGTGTAGAGCTGTCCTCCTTTATCTGCTGGTGAGATAATCAAGACTCCCATGTCCTTCTGGCAAGCTAACTCAACCGCTGGTGCATTGTGCTGAAAGAAGTAGTAATAGTGGAGGTTAACGAATTCAAACAGCTCCGTGTTGATGGCTGCTTCGATCACCTCCAGTGGCCCATGAGTGGAGAAGCCAACGTGTCGCACTCGGCCATCTGCCACAGCTTCCTGTACTGCCTGCATACAGCCATTGACGTTCTTCACCCAGTTCAAATGTTCCCAGGTATTGAGGCCGTGAATCGCCAGACAATCTAGATAATCTAGGTTCAGGCGTTCCAGTGACTCATCAATCCAGCGACGCATGCTATCAGCATTAGGCGTCGGCGGTAGTTTAGTCGTGACGTAGAGTTGGGAGCGAGATCTTAATAGGAGCGACTCACGGAGCGCTCCTAGGATTGCAGCACCTAGATACTGCTCACTTTTGCCGTAACCTCTAGCGGTTTCCAGGTGATTAATACCCAGAGCGACGGCTCGATTTACTGTCTGTACAGCGTTTTCCTCTGACGCTAAACAGCGCATCGTCCCTAGTGAAAACACTGAGATATGTAGATTTGTTTTGCCAAGTCGCCGATAGAGCATCTCAATTTTGGATAGCGCTAGCTCTTGCACTACGTGCTGCTTAGCTAACAGGTTACTAAAGCCTTAGGCATGTAAGCGCCAGTCTAAAAGTCTTCGGTAGACTGCTAGTCTGTTCCCTCTATAAAAATCTAATTTCAAATTGCTACTCTCCGCTGAAGTGACCGTGCTGTATAATATCTTGTGGCCGCAGATTAGAGATAAATTCTCGAAATGCCAGCCTTTCTGCTTCGTCAGCATCGCGATCAACAGGGATGGAGGCGTCGGCAATGACTTCTTCCATCACCCAGATGGGACTGCCTGTGCGCAGAGCGACGGCGATCGCATCACTAGGGCGAGCGTCAATTTCTTTCTTGACTTCACCCTGACGCACGCACAAGATCGCGTAGAAGGTATTGTCCTGAAGCGAGTGAATGATCACGCGCTCCAAGACCATGTCCCCTACCTCCAAGATATTGACCAGCAAGTCATGGGTAAGAGGTCGAGGAGGTGTCTGTTTCTCCAGAGCACTAATTATTGCCTTGGCCTGATCTTGACCTATATAGATGGGCAAGGCACGTCGATCCGAAGCATCTTTCAGCAGTACAATGGGGCTGCGCGAGACGGCATCTAATGCTATTCCAGCAACTTTCATTTCAATCATTAGCTTGGCCTCTAAAGTAGAGTAGGCAATAGGGAAGTCAAGAGAAGTGATAAACTGGTGCAGGGTAGTTTCGGATCGGAATAAACAGTGTGTGCGATTGTCATTACTTTATCAAGCGACCAAGTTGTTGGCTGTGAAGATCTGGTTAAGTTGGGATCAATAAAGCTGTACTCCAAGTATGCCCTAGTCTTAGAGCGATTGCGCTGATATTTTCACAAAAAAATAGACCCTCTAACATGAGCTATTAGCCGGAAAGCCGCCCAAATTGGCATTTCTGCTGTTTTTTGTCTGAAGTTGCCTGCTCGCAACACAAGCCACCGCGCTGACGAGAGAGAGTGGGATACACCCTCCAAGCAGGTATAACAGATTGATACCTGTTACTTAATCAAACTCAGGTAAGGCTAGTCACTTTGTCTGAGAGTGCAGATGAACAGCAATGACTGACCTTCAAGCCCTAATTATCTAATTTCAATCCAAATCAGTGTTTACCGGATTAATTCAAACAATTGGAACAATTCAGCCGTTGGGAGGAGACAAATTCCAGCTCTCCTGCTCAATGACTTCATCTGAGCTACTTTTGCAGGATCTGGCCATTGGCGACAGCGTCGCTGTGGATGGGGTTTGCCTCACTGTAGAGGAGATTTTGCTCCAAGGTTTTGTGGCAACGGCTTCTCCGGAAACCCTAAGCCGTACAACCCTGGGAAACAGCTCAAGAGCCGCAGCATACGTTAATTTGGAGACATCTGTGCGGGTTGGCAGCAAGCTAGGAGGGCATTTTGTCACTGGCCATGTTGATGGGATTGGCTGCTTAAAGGAATCAGTGCAAACGGCAAATTCTTGGGAGTTGTGCTTTACGGCACCAGCATCACTCGCTAACCAATGGCAACACCATATTAGTCGTTACATCGTCCCCAAAGGCAGCGTTGCTGTGAACGGGGTGAGCCTGACAGTAGCAGACTGCGATCCATCTGGTAGCTGGTTTAAAGCTGCGGTGATTCCTCACACTTATGCTCAGACAAACCTTTCCTATCTACAAACCGGAAGTTTAGTAAATCTAGAAGCCGATATCTTGGGCAAGTATGTGGAGAAATTGTTGGGCTATAGAGCACCAGTCATTGCTGGTGAAGAGGCTTCAATCGCTGTCGGTATGGATGGAGTGACACCCCTATTCTTGGCGGAACACGGTTATCTCTAAAGAGTCATTGGTCACTAGTGCATGACGGCAAAAGTTTTCCACCACTTCAGTAAAAAGAGGGGACTCTAGCGTTAGCGGCGCGACAGCGCGGGAGAGGAAACCGATGGTTTATTTCTGCCGCGCTGCACTAGTGACCAATGACTAATGACTAACTACCTGGTTGTGCAGTTGCCTGGGTTGTTTGCAAGGCTTGCAACATTTGTGCCATAGCATACTGTAATTGAGTGCCTGGATCTGTTGCTACCCAGCCTTCTGTTGTCATCTGCCGCCATTCAAAGTGGAGATGAGGACCTGTGGAATTACCAGTGCTGCCCACCTCACCAATCACAGTTCCTTGTTCCACCCACTGACCTGGTTGAACAAACACTTCCGAGAGGTGCCCATAGAGAGTTTGTTGAGTCTGGCTGTGCTGGAGAACAACGGCCAAACCATAGCCGCCCATCCAGTTTGCTAGCGCTACCTGGCCAGCATAAGCAGCGAGAACAGGTGTTCCCAGAGGCGCTCCCAAGTCGATTCCAGCATGAAATCGGCGATCGCCCGTAATTGGATGCACCCGCCAGCCAAAAATCGAGGTAATGGGAGCAAGCACTGACAAGGGATAGATGAAGCCAATGTTGCCCTCTAATGATGAGGGTACAGGTAGGGGAATATTGGTATTGAAGAAAGGCTGGCTGGACAATGAATTGG
>CAZZWA010000170.1:0-5163 GCA_964657555.1 uncultured Microcoleus sp. | reverse complement strand
GCCAGAATTTCTAGCTGGCGGCTAAGACGGTATCTACTAGCGCTGTAGTCATTTTCGGAGGCCACTCCGGCTGCACTGCCACAAATCCCACTGGATAGTCCCTGTCCACTCCCTAATACTCTTCGACATCCTGTTGACCGTTCCGACAATACAACAGCATCTGGTGCATCGTAGCTGCGATTTCGAGAGTTGCTTCTCGCTGTTGCTCCAAGACTGTAATCGGTGGAGTCGATCACACTGTTGTTGCCATAAGCTTTATTCGTCTCGCGGACACGAGTAGACCTAGTTTCATTCGCACTGAATCTATTGCTGGGGCGTGTCTCTTCCGAGAGAGGAGTTGGTTCGGACAAGCTAGGTGAACGAAGTCTCAGGCGTTTTGGCTCTGTATCTGCCGTCCGTTGGTTCTCTGGAGCAAGGCGCTGACGAACAACAGCCGATTCAGGCTCGCGCTCTGGAGTTAAGCGCTCGACAACAACTGGTTCCCGCTCAGGTTTTGCTCTAGGAGTTGTCTGCTGGGTCATGCGCGTACCTAAAGTGTCTGGACTGACATCGGTTTGCGCCCAAACAATACCACTGCTGAGAACTCCAAGACTACTAATCACACCAATCCCCTGCATCAGCTTGGGATGGTGGTAAAAGACGCTCAACAGGGTGCAACCAGGCGAGGTTTCTCTTGTCATTTCCGCTTTAATACTCCTCACTCACTTTTGTCACTGGTCATCAGTCAATAGTCATTGGTCAAGAGGACATTGGTCGGTAGTAATAATCACAAACCCCGAATAAAGGACTGCAAAACTACTTGTGGCTCACATGGTCGTGAGCAGCAATTTGGCAAAGAATTATATTCCCAAAAGCTTAATCTCTGCTCGCGGGCAGTAGATCGTAGCCCAGACTGATTGTACCGGGCTTTAGGCAAATTTCCGAGTCGGCAATTGATGAATGCAGGCGGACTCGCAGTTCACCCGTGGATGTGATGCCCACGATCGCCCCTGAATGCCCATCCACAACGACAGCTCGTCCCCTGACACTGAGAATCTCCAGATAAGATGAAAGTAGGGTCTCTATATTTTCCGGCTTTGCCTGTTGGAATCCGGACAACAGACCCTGTATAGTGATTGCCGCTAGCATTTCCAGAGATGTAACTGGCTGCATTGTCGGGGCAGGTTTTACGAAGAATGATTGCAGGTTGATGCCGGTTTCAGGGACTGGGTTGGCCCAGTTGATGCCCACACCCACAATCGCCGTGGTAATTTGCCCCTTATGTACTCTGGTTTCTGTAAGAATGCCCCCTAGTTTGCGTCCTTGAAGTACCAGATCGTTGGGCCACTTGATCAAAACAGGGATGCCATGCGATCGCAGTGCTGTGGCTATTCCCCAAGCACTACAGAGCGTGAGCTGGGCTGCATTTGCCGCTGACAGGTTGGGAGCAACAGCCATAGAAAGGTATAGTCCACCGATCTGAGATTGCCACTGGCGTCCCCACTGACCCCGTCCAGCTACTTGTTGCTCAGCAATCACCACTGTTCCCGGTACTGCTCCTCGATCAATCAATTCCCACAAAGTCTGGTTTGTGGAGGGCAGGCTATCAAAAATATGGAGTGAAAACTCTGTGAATTGAGAGTCGTAGACTCCTAATAATGTTTCAAGCTGTTGCTGATTAAATGCCACTGCTGCCAAGTTACTTGATTGTTGCATAAGTTAGCATAATCTCACTGGGATTTCAGGAGTTTTCTAAAGAGATGGTGCAGTTTTCCCACACTGCTTTGAATTCGGGCGAAGGAAAATCACAGACTTCCATGCATACCTGGTACTGGCGCACTTGGGAAGGATTGCCTTATTTGACTTGCAGTTTGCTGGAACTGTGGCAACACGGCTTTTTTACGCAACAGTTTTGGCCTCGGTATCCAGCAGAATTGGTAGGGGTGCTACAGCCAGATGCTCAGGTTTACCGAGTGAAACAGGTTCACGGCAACACAGTACTGACGCCTTCGGAGATAGAAGGTGCTGCTGGTGCTGTGCATTCAGCTTGTGATGGTCTACAGCCAGCGGATGGCATTCTGACAGAGCAGGCACAGCAGGCTGTGTGGGTTTGCAGTGCAGATTGCACGCCAGTGTTGATTGCTGATCCTCAGACAGGACAGGTAGCTGCGGTTCACGCTGGTTGGCGCGGTACTGCCACTAGGATTGTCCCTCAAGCGATCGCCCGACTCGTCTCCTCCGGCAGCCAACTCCAAAATCTTCGCATTGCTATGGGGCCAGCAATCGCTGGTGAGGTTTATCAGGTGTCTGTTAATGTGGCAGTTGAAATTGGGGCAAGCATTATACCCCATAAAGATTTATCTGAAAAACCAGAATTAATTCTTAATGCCTTGCAGCAGCTGCCAGATTCACCACTCATACCAGATCCGCAGCCAGGGCGAGTACGGCTGGATATCCGGCGGGTGAATGCGCTACAGATGGAACTGCTGGGAATTGCTCCGGAACAGGTGGCGATCGCGCCTCACTGTACTTATCAGGAACCAGAGCGTTTTTTCTCTTATCGTCGAGAGAAGCTGAAAAAAGTTCAGTGGTCAGGTATTGTCAGTATCTAGTCGCAAATCATACCCAATCCCGGTTGAATGCCCCTTTTTTCAGAAGTTTACGAAACCTTATAGAAATCTGCTGGTGGAATGTCTCTAATCTGCGAATTTGGTATCAGAAAGGAATCAGAAAAAGGGTGGACAGATTCTGCCCACCCTATTAAATAGAGTCAATAAATGTTAACAATCAGTTCGCTGTACTTATGCGATCGCAATCTAACCTAGCGGTTTTTCTAGGTTAATTTGATGGGAGAGTTTGTAGGGGCAATCCCCCCGTGGTGGTTTCCTGAGCCCTGTCGAAGGATGCCCCAAACGTTGGGGTGGGGGTAGATACGGGGGTACTACCCCTAAAACCCGTCAAAAACAAGTTGACAGACCACTAGCGGTAGTTACTATTTGCCAGTCGTAGGAGTTAAACCTGTGCCACCAGTTTGGTTGGTTGTGCTTGAGCTACCTGAGCTGTTCTGCTGCGTAGTGCTCCCGGTGCTGGAAGAAGAAGCCTCACTAACTGAAATCTGCCGCAGACCTGTCAAGCCAGGGAATACCCGACAGGGTGGCCCGACTTCCCGATAGGCGGCGATCGCTTTGCCTTTCTCCTTCTTTCGATGGCCTAGGGCGAGACCCCGATTATCACGACCTTCATACTCAACTAGCAAATAATCACCATCTCGCTTACCCCGCTCAACCTCTACCTCTCTTTGAGAGCCGCCCTGATATATTTTATAAGAGACATCACGACGGTTAGCTCTTGACCCCAGACTGAAAGCGTCCACATCATACGCGAAGGATTCTAGAGTGTTGAACGCAATCGTCTGGTTGGAGGACGACCCATTATTGCTCGTTCCGCTGCCAGTTGTGCCACTAGCAGGCGTGCCACCGCTGGTTGTGCCACCGTTAGTTGTGCCAGTAGCAGTCGTGCCACCGCCGTTGATCGTATTGACGGTTGTCTGGGTAAAAGACCCATTGTTGTTCTCGATCACTGTGTAGGACTGATCGCTATTTACAGAAATAAAATTGCCAGTGTTGTTGAAGCTGCCACCGTTGATAGAAGAGCTGCTGTTAGTACTTGTGTTAGCATTGTAGACTGTACTGACGCCGGTAGCAGGTGTACCAACGCTGAACGATACAGGGCTATTAGTCGTCTGACCTTGAAGTGAAACACCACCAGCTTGCTGAAAGTTATACTGCACTTTGCTGCTAGCGCTGGCAAAACCAACAGTGCCGTTACCATATAGCGTAGTGATGCCAGGGCCTTGGCCTTGAACTGTAAATGTTGTTGCTATTGGGTTAGAAGATTGGGAACCAGTCTGCGTTGTTGTGGAGGAAGATTGGGAACTACTTGATGATGTCGTTGTCGTAGAAGAAGTTTGAGAACCAGTCTGTGCAGATTGGTTAGCGCCACCGATGTTGATTTGTGCGCCACTGTTAGTTGTTGTGCCTGAAATATTAGTTTGTTGGCCAGATTGGCTATCGGTGCTCTGAATTTGGAAGCTAATTGTGGCAGTACCGTCATTACTTGTGCTGCTAGTTGTCGTACCAGTGCTGCCAGTGTTACCTGTTGTCGTGCCAGTGCTGCTATTGTTATTTAGTGCTGTGGTACTAAAAGTGATCTGGCCAGAATTTGCGGTTAAGTAACCAGTCGTATTGCCTTGGCTTTGCAGTAAAAATTTGGTGACTGCTCCCACAGAATCATTAGAAATCTGAGCAGAGCTGCTTGCATCGCTTAACTGAAGGTTTCCAGGCAGACTAATAGAATCACCTGTCACCTTTGCATCAAAGGAACCAACGCTCAAAGTTCCAGTATTAGCTGTAAACTTAGACGCAGAATCAGAAGACAGGGTCACATTTTGGATTGGCAGGAAAATCAGCGGAGACGAAACTCCTTGGTTGGGGCTAATCAGCGAGCCTCCCAAAAATGTGCTGGGATTGTATGAATTGAGAGTAAATCTTAGGTTTGTTGGTACGTTCTGGAAAAATACGGGTTGACCAGTTTGTGAGAAGGCTACCCCCGATAGCCCACCTTGTAGAAGGATAGTGCCACCAGTATACGGATCGTTTGAGTTACTGCTTGTGCCCTGACTGAAACCGCCCGCGAGTGCCCTAAACCGAGCAGTGCTTGTTGTTCCGTTTGGTGTTACCAGTTGGAGTTGGCGGACGACAGCGTCAAACAGAACTGGAGCTGCATTAGAACTTGAATTGGAACTTGTAGTAGAACCTGTAGATTGAGAGGAAGTTGCTTTATTAAAGAAGGCAGCGCTACCCCTGGCAGTCCCACCTGTAATGGGAATATCAGCACGAGTTGCGGGAGCGATCGCGATCGCCCAGCCTCCAGCTAGACACAACATGCAAACAAAATATCTAAACGACTTTGTAATCATCCTGGAACTCCATCAGTGAATGAACGACAAAAAAGTAACTATCTAACTCAACTGAATATTCAACAGAAACTGTTGTTCTTAAAATCCATCCCGATAGCAGTTAAGTCAATAAGTATTAAAAGAGTGGTGGCGAGCATCCTAATAAGTTATTATTGCCGATTAGCCGAGATGGAAAAGCAAAAGCCTACTCAGGCTCCTGCTTGTTT
>CAZZWA010000169.1:0-11748 GCA_964657555.1 uncultured Microcoleus sp. | reverse complement strand
TACATCAGCTACACTGCTAGTTCCCCGCCATTGGTCAATCAATCGGCTGGGGCTGACTGGGACATCAAGGGGATACTTCTGAAATAGCTCGAAAATGAAGTCAGAATCTTCATCGCCAGTAAAAGGCTGAATGTAGTTGAGGAAGAGACCTAAGGCTTCTTTTCCGTAAGCCACTCCGAACTGCGACAAGAAGCGCACTACTTCCACAGAGACTCCCATCGCGGCACCATCCAAATCGAGCCGTGCCAGGATTACATTTGCCTGGGGTAAGCGTTTCTTTTTCCCTAACTTTTAACAGCCGTGCGATAATAACATCGCTGCAAATAAGCTTTCAAGATTGTCTATGCCTTCTTCTGCTCAACCAGCTTTGCTCGTACTTGCTGATGGAACCTTATACAAAGGCTGGTCTTTCGGTGCTTCAGGAACGACAATCGGCGAAGTCGTGTTTAACACTGGAATGACCGGCTATCAAGAAGTCTTAACTGACCCCAGCTACTGCGGCCAGATCGTGATCTTCACTTATCCAGAGTTAGGCAATACTGGCGTCAACCTAGAGGATGAAGAATCAACTTGCCCTCAAGTGCAGGGGGCGATCGCTCGCAACATCTGCAAGCGTCCCAGTAATTGGCGTTCCACCCAATCCTTACCTAACTATCTCAAGCAACACAACATTCCAGGGATTTACGGACTGGATACCCGTGCTCTCACCCGTAAAATTCGTTCTGTCGGTGCCATGAACGGCGGAATTTCTACTGAAATTCTTGACCCATCTGAATTACTTCGACGAGTGCTGGCAGCTCCCAGCATGGCAGGGTTGAATCTGGTTCGTGAAGTCACAACCCAGAATATTTACGAGTGGTCTGAACCCACAGATTCAACTTGGGAATTCAGCGCTGGAACCAAGAAGTCTGAAGGTGAGCCCCTGACAGTTGTGGCGATTGATTTTGGCATCAAGCGGAATATCCTGCGACGCCTTGCCAGTTATGGTTGCCGGATCGTTGTTGTGCCAGTCAATACAACAGCAGAGGAAATTGTTAAATACGACCCAGATGGGATATTCCTCTCCAATGGCCCCGGCGATCCATCTGCTGTCACCGAAGGCATCGAGACTACTAAAGCGCTATTAGACATCCAGAAACCCGTGTTTGGCATTTGTATGGGGCACCAGATTCTGGGTCATGCCCTGGGAGCAGAGACGTTCAAGCTCAAATTTGGTCATCGAGGTTTAAATCAACCAGCAGGGCTACATCAACAGGTAGAGATTACCAGCCAAAATCACGGTTTTGCTATTGATGCGAATTCCTTAAACTCAGAGGTGGAAATTACTCACCTCAACCTCAACGATCGCACGGTGGCTGGGCTACAACACAAATCTCTGCCTTTCTTCTCCGTACAATACCATCCAGAAGCCAGTCCCGGTCCTCATGATGCGGACTACTTGTTTGACAAGTTTGTGCAGGCCATGCAAGAACATCGCCATGCCAAGGCCAACATTTAGAGAGACAAGGGGACAAAGAGGACAAGGAAGCGATGTTGTGTAAAGTGCTCTTTCCCTTGTCTCCCCCACTCCTATTTGTCCCCCTCCTTGTCTTTCCTGATTCTTTCTGCCCTCTTCCTTCACAGTGGCAATCCAGTCGAAAGTTAGACAGCTAGTTTACAAATTGTTACTTAAGACTGAATTGCTAGAGTCAATTGTGTTATATACTGAAGCCTCAACTGAGAAAGATCTAGCTAGGAGGGTCTTATTCCTGAGCCACTAACCCTGACAGTCAGCTTAAGAGGCACCAGAGAAGTCAGGGAAAACTGCCAGCTATTCCGCCTTACAGGTTTGTTGGATGCATTTTCTGAGCCAACATTTCGCAAGGTAGTCAGCAAGTATATTGAGGAAGGGCCAACAAATATTGTTTTAGACCTTTCCAAGATAGATTTTGTCGATAGCTCTGGTTTGGGTGCTCTAGTGCAGCTGGTAAAGAAGGCTCAAAGCGCAGAGGGTAGCTTGCAAATTGTCACTAATCCCCGTGTGACTCAGACAGTAAAGCTAGTTCGGTTAGAACAGTTTCTCTCATTGCAGCCTTCTGTAGAAGTGGCCCTAGAGAATATCAAGCCTGCTTGACTTGATGTCAATCAGAGTACAAGGGTGAGTTTGCAACCGCCCTTGTGCTCTAATTACAAACAGACTGATCTATATTTTACAGCAATTTTTGTCTTGGTGCACTACAGTCCGACCCCCGCCTGAGAGCATCCCCTGGGTAAGGAGGGATGAGGAGTAACTAGGTGTGGTGTATCCAGATGAAAACCGCTGTAGGTCTAGGCATATAGATATTGGGATAGTTTAAATGTTATTAGAGATCCCTGAGGATAGCTCTTGGGAAAATTCTGGGCTAGGCTAGGATCTGGACTGGGAGGTAGAGCAAAAATGTGAACTTACCGGAGCAAGAGGAGACTAACTCAACGCTGAGTTGGGCGGCAGAGAGATTAAATGAGCTAAGTGCCGCCAGTGGCTCATTGGAGCAAATGCAGCAACTGTCACCCACGGCGCTAGCATATCTAGGAGATGCCGTCTATGAACTCTATGTCCGGACATGTTATCTGCTGCCGCCCAAGCGATCGCAAGCCTATCATGAAATGGTAGTGGCGCAAGTACGGGCAGAAAGTCAGGCACGCTGTCTACAGGATCTCCAACCTTACCTTACCAGTACAGAATTAGAAATTTTGCGGCGCGGACGCAATGCTGCCGGGGGACGCCCCCGAAGGATTGATCCCGAAATTTATCAGCAAGCTAGCAGCTTAGAGACTTTGATGGGATATCTTTATCTCACAGACCCTCAACGTTTAACTAAGCTGCTGGCACACCTAAAACTTGATCCCATTCCCTAAGTCAGAAAATCGTAACGTTATGCCAGATCAAGACCGTCGGTTCCCCAGTCCGGGTAAGCCTACTCGGAGGAAGCCTCCTCGGCCCCAGCGTGGGATGCACAAGGAAAGACCTTCTTTAAGGGAAAGTCTTTCCTCTGGAAAGGGCTCTGTCCCACGGCCTAAATCTATTCGTTCCCCAAGTGGACAAGACCACGAGAAGCCTAGTATGGAGCAAACTATTGTTCCATCAATAACTATCTCCTCTGATGAGGAAACTGACCTGATCTACGGGCGACATCCAGTCTTGGCTGCTCTGGAAAATCAGCGCCAGCTCAACCGGCTGTGGATTCTTCCCAACCTACGTTACGATCCCCGCTTCCATACTTTGATTCAGCAAGCCAAGGAAAATGGAACGGTAATAGACGAAGTTGAACCTCGACGTCTGGATCAAATTACCCACAGAGCCAATCATCAGGGCGTAGCGGCTCAAGTGTCACCTTACGCTTACAGCGATTTGGGCGACTTAATTGCACGGGCCAAATCGAACTCAGAGCAAGCGGTTTTGGTAGCAGTGGAGGCTCTTACTGATCCTCAAAACCTGGGGGCAATTATTCGCACAGCAGAAGCTTTGGGAGCCCAAGGATTGGTAATACCTCAACGCCGAGCTGTAGGGATTACATCAGCAGTCATGAAAGTGGCAGCTGGAGCTTTAGAAACTTTTCCAGTTGCTAGGGTAGTTAATCTCAGTCGTGCCTTAGAAGAATTAAAGGCAGCTGGCTTTTGGATTTACGGTACTACCGCCAGCGATGGTCAACCCCTATACACAGTTAAGTTGACTGGGCCGATAGTATTAGCTATTGGCTCAGAGGGTGACGGTCTGAGTCTACTAACCCAGCGCTGTTGTGATTTTTTAGTTTCCATTCCTCTCCAAGGGAAAACTCCCAGCTTGAATGCCTCAGTCGCCGCAGGTATGGCTTTGTATGAAATCTATCGTCAGCGATGGTCAAATACACTTTACTTGGACAGTATCTCCATGGATACTTTTAAAAAGAAAGGTGACAGAGCATAACAAAGTGTAAATAACAAAACAGTAATATAACCTCCCATACCATAAAACAGGCAAAAACCATGAAAGAGTTCTTGATTAGCATTCTCCAATTCTTTGGATTCGCTTGGTGGGTTGAGATTGTTACGGAAAACCCCCGCTGCACCTACTATTTCGGCCCCTTTCTCAGCAGCCAGGAAGCGGCGGCGGCTAAACCTGGATATCTTGAAGACCTGGAACAGGAAGGAGCTAAAGGCGTTTCCGCTGTTGAGAAGCGCTGTAAACCAGCTAAACTGACCATCTACGACGACTCGGGGGAGCGATTTGACCGCAAGACCAGGCCAGTTCTTAGCGGTCAGCCTTCTTAAGTTTTTGGGCGGTTGCAGCCAATCAGCGTATTGCGAAAGATCATCTGTCAGCTAAGAATGGATTGCACTTTTCGTTGTGGCTGTTGACGGTTGACTCAATCCACTCCCAGTCAACATCAACAGCCAACAAGTTGAGGGCGAAAGATCAAGTTTTTACTGACGCGATCCGCTTGTTTGAGCGTAAATCGCATAAAGCGATCCGGTACAGCATCACTGGCAAAATTGCGAATGCAAGCCGTATAAAATGTTAGCTTAAGTGTAAAGGTGGCTGACTACTTGAGGATGCTGACTGATCCAGTAGTCAATGTCCTGTAGTAGCTGCTCCGGAATTTCCCAAGGTAGCAGGTGTGCAGTGTTGGTGTAGCAATGCCACTGACACTCCTTCAGTAATTGAGCAGTTTCCAGACTCGACTCAGGAGTGATGTGCCGATCTGCTGCTCCAGCCAGCACCAAGCTAGGACACTGGATTTGCTTTAAGTCTTCCAGTCGATTGTATCCAGTCCGTAAAGCTGTATTGAGAGCCCGTGTTGCAGCACTAGAGGTTTGCAGATAGGCTGACATGGCTTCAAAGGCTAGATAACGGTAAGCGCGGGGCGTGTGTTGTTGGAGCAGATAGCGATAGAGCGATCGCTTGCCAAACGTGTCAATGTTCCACTGCCACCCTGGGTGCAGGCGGTTGAGAATCGAAGCTAGCCCCGTATAGAGATTGTCTTGCCAGCTGATTGGGGGATGACTGCCACAGGGTCTAGCAGCTGTAGCAATTAAAATCAGACCAGACACTCTATGTGGGTGTCTGATCGCCAACTCCAGCGCCAGAATTCCCCCTAGAGACCATCCCAGCACTAGATACCTGTCAATGTGGAAACGGTCTAGAAGTGCTTCGAGATCGATCAGGTGATCGCTCATCGTAAAATCCTGATGGACTCGGCTACTGCCATATCCCCGTAAATCTGGAGCTAGAGTCTGGAACCGCTGTGATAAGTGCTTAGTAAACACAGAGAGGCAGCGGCCATGACCGGGATGGCCGTGTAAGCAGAGAATAGGAAATCCTTGTCCCTTGACTTCAACGCTGAGTTCTACGGCTTCCACCTTGCTCAAGGAATGCTCCAGCATACTCAATTACACACATTTCGCGATATTTAGAGTGCGGGCCACAAGCAACCCCTGCGACTCGGTAAGTCGGGTTAAAGATATTGATTCTGTGACCCCGATCCTCAACTCCGTCATCAATTATCAGCTGCATCACAACATCTCGGGCCGTTTCTGAACCATACATGATGTTTTCACCTGCGGCTATTTGCCACACACCGTAGTGGTTCATTCTGGTGAAGGGATCGCTACCATCACTGCCATCGTGTCCGACGGCACCCGTCTCACTTTGATCTTTGACATGCTCTTTGGCAGCCATGGATAAACCTCTAGATACACCCAGTGGTGATAGAGGACGAGTGGTTCGCAGAAAACGGATCGCCTCATCAACTGCTGGCACCCCTTCTTTGGTTTGTAGGAAGATGCTGCGAGACATTTTCACTTGCTTGCCCTGAAAACGCCGCTTGTAATTTTTGAGCACAGATGCATAGGCTTGTGGATTTGCCCGCGCCCGATTCGTCTCAGCAACGATTTGTTTTTCCAAAGAAGAAAGGTATTTTGCCCTTGCCAACTTAATAGACACTGGAGTGTTGGGCAAGGGGTTAACCGCCATCAGGCTCGACTCAAAACTTTGAGTCGAGCATGCAGTTAATAAAGCAAAGGTGGCGATCGTTCCCCAGAATCGAACTTGATGCATAAATTAGCTTACGATTTGCTGGCTTTTGCCAGTATGCCCTCAATATCAGCTAGCTGCACAGCCCCAGTAAAATCTCCCCCAGCAATCACAAAAAAGGGAGTACCGTTAATTCCCAAAGTCTGTGCCAGTTGAACATCCTGCCCAATTGCCGCATCGGCAGCATCTCCATACCGATCCTGGTTAAACCGCTCTAAATCTAGGTTTAGGTTTTTGGCAGTCTCTAGATACAACTCCTCACCCAATTTGTTTTGCTGGGCGAACAGGACGTCGTGGTACTCCCAGAACTTGCCCTGTTGACCAGCTGCCCAAGCAGCTTTAGCAGCTGGTATGGCTTGAGCATGAGTTGGCAGGGGATAATGCTTAAACGCTAACTTAATTTCTCCCTGATGATCTGCTACTAACTTCTTCAGGGTCTTATGAGCCTCGGCGCAGTAAGGACATTGAAAGTCGGAAAATTCTACCAGCACAAACTTTGACTCAGGTGTTCCAATAGTAGGAGCTTTACCCAGTACTTCCTGAGGATTGGTTTTTAGCCCCTGCAAAAAGGCTTGCTGTGCCACCTGTAGCTTCTGTTGTTGTTGCTGCTGGTATGCCTGGACGGACTCGATCAGGACTTCCGGGTGCTCGCGAATAATTTGCAAAACTTGCTGTTCTACCCGTGGACTAATGCGGTTAGCTGCCTGCGCTGGTGGAGACCAGCTAAGAAAAGCTAGACACAAGAGCAACGGAGTTGCTAGTATCACTGCTTTCCCAAGAGTTAGGACGCGGCTTGGGGCCTCCCAAAATCGAGATCGACTCATAAATAACCTCCTGAGTTGCTTACAAGATCCAGTATGCTGCTTGACTGTCGGTTAGCTGGACAGAGCTAAGGAATTTGTCAAAGTCACAGTAAGCTCATCTAATTTGGTATAATTCTAACTTGACAGATAAAGCAGAATATGTATAAGTAACCTGACTTTCCCCTTTAAGTCTCTCAATCTCGCTACTGCCCTTCACTCTTGTAGTGCAATTTTAACCAGCCCCACCCTGATACTCCAATACCAATTGGTGTATGACGTGGATGTTCCAAGTAATCGCCAGATCGAGTGATCGCTGCCAAAAATCTTTTATGAGCAAGCTTTTTGAGAATTAAAGGGAAAAGTCTGATACGCAACTAAGTATAAATTGTACTTGACTCACGAGCAGGATAAGTGAAATGAGAGTTATGGTTATGCTTCCATAATGCAATTTCAAGGCATTGATTTCAGTGATGAGCAACGTATTGAAAAAGGACATCATCACACTGAAATTAGCTCAATTTGGTCTGTGCCAGTTTCTGCTATTGGTGAACTTTACCAACCGCGACTTTGGGCAGGACTCTAAAGTGTTGTTATGGTTGTCTCGGTTCGTCATCTTTGGAATAAAACTATTTGTGAGTTTCAGTTTTATCTGACTTCTTTAACTAGTGATGCTCAGTTTTTAGGTCGGACAATCAGAAAACACTGGAGGATTGAAAACGAGGCTCATTGGAGGCTTGATTGTACTTTTGCGGAGGATGCTTGCCGCATTCGCTCCTTCTACTAAGTGATATGAATAATAGTCTCATCAGTAGAACTCGCAGCAGAAAACCAGCTATTCTCGGTAGAGTAGTAGCTGCCCTGGCAGAACCGCATTAGACTACAGCCATACAAGGTGAGGATGAAACTCGGAATTGAATGCTTTTGTGGGAGGGTTGTGCGGATCTGCGCCCATGCCATCTTAACGGTCTTCATTTCACTAAGTAGCCTGACTGTGCCTGTCACATCTGCGGTGTTGCCAAATCATCAGGCACCCCCAGTGCTCTTAGTCCCGAGCAGCGCCGCAGACTGCCTTAATAAAAGAGGGTCACTGATTATGAAACCCGAAGAGATTCGGTTGGTTATAAAACAAGCAGGTGATGCCTGGATGGCAGGTGACGCCAATGCCTTTGCCGTTCTATTTGTGCCGGATGGAGAATTCATTGTTCCTGGCGATCGCTGGAGAGGACAGGCAGAGATTCGGAAAGTGGTTGCCGATTATGCATCCGCTTATTCAGATGTAAAGATTAATATCCGAAGAATCATGATTGATGGCAATCAGGCTGTCGTAGAGTGGGACTGGGAAGACAAGGAAAATGCTACGGGTATTCGATCTAAAGCTAACGACGCTATCGTTGTTGACTTCAAAGATGGTCGAATTAGTCGTTGGCGCGAATATATTGACACTGAATCGCCTCAGAAAACCTCAAACAAATAATCATCCTACTAACGGTAAATTCCTCGATTCATCTGTGGAGATGGACTTTATGCAGCTTTTAATCAACGAAGTTACCCATGCTGTCTAGATGCCAAGTACTAGAAAAAACTTTCTCGCCAGTGCAATGCAACCTTAAATTCAAAAATTGTAGCGGCTAGTTCTAACAAAAACGGTTCTTCTACTTAAAATAGACTAATAAAAAAAGTGGAGCCGGAGGCGAGTGACATGACAGGGGTTTGCAAACTTGAAATTATAGAGACTCAAAAAGAACTCAAAACCCTTTTAGCTCAACAAAAAACTGCCAGCCGGAAAGAAAGAGTGCAAGCTCTATACTTGTTCAAAATTGGTCAGGTAAAGACAGTCAAAGAGTTGGCAATCGCGATCGGCAGAGACCGAATCACTGTACAGCGCTGGTTGCAGAAGTATCGTCATTCTGGCATTACGGGACTCCTAGCTGTAAACAAAGGTGGAGGTCGCAAGCGTGCCATTCCGCAATTGGCAATGATGGCATTGCAACAGCGATTACAAGATCCAGAAGCCTTTCGCAGCTATGGGGAAATTCAAACCTGGCTGAAGCAAGAGCATGGAATAGAGGTTTCCTACAAAGTCGTCCATGCCACCGTGCGCTACAAACTCAAAACCAAGCTGAAAGTCACAAGAAGCGGCGATCATCAAAAAAAGTTAGATGCTGGCACAACTATCAACCCGCATTCTAGAACATCGGGTTAGTGGAGAGAGGTTAGAGATGAGGGTGAGATATGCGATTCACTTTTACCGACGGCATCATTTATTTAGGGATAACTCTGTCTCAACACACCTAGCACTCAGAAACAAAGTGTCCTGACTAGAAGTTCTTACCTTTAAATATAGGGTTTCTCCCCCTGCACTCTTCAATCGCTGCCTACTCAGGAAGAGGACTTATCTAGCAAAAACGCCTGGTTATTTCCAGGCGGTGGTTTCAACAATTTATCAATTTGTAGAGGCACCATAATTAACGGCTAACCCAAAGGGACTACCGTCATACTTGCAATCTTCACACAATTTAACCTAATTTTCCTCTGCTGTCTAGAGCCTAACTAGCAAGCTTGCCAATACATATTTACAGCCTTTTGCTCAATTGCTTTTTTTAAAAATCTACAAATTCTCCAAACTCATATTTTTAAAAGCTTATCAGGTTATTCTAAAAACCATATCGGTATCAAAATGGTGAATAATAACTATATATTTTTTAGCCAATTCTCAGATAGCCTTTAAGAAAAGTTTTACAAATTGTCATGTCCTTTAATCCTTTCAAATACTTATATCATCAGCTCTATTTTGAAGTCTTACAGTGTTTTACAATTGTCTAACACTAACCTTGATTGTGAATGGCTCAGCTCAATATACTAGTCATATATAGCCTGAAGACGATTAAGATATTAATTGTGTTTTAAATCTCAGTAATACTTATGACAACCGCAGAAATTCTCAAAGCAGCAAATTTGGGGAATTTATCAATATATTCAAGGATGTGCTGTCTGAATGTTCGATATAGCCAGTCTAATTGAATTGTGAAAAGCTACTCCTTTCAGAGAGCCAGTTTGAGGTAAATTCTGTTTTACGACTCATTGAAATCCGCTATATTATGACCAAAATACTTTAAGACCTTTCTACAGCTACACTATCCACGAACATAACCTGACGCTTTGGTTCAAGGATGGCTAAAACTCTTAAACAATTAGCCATTAGCGCTAGTATTACGGCGTTTTACATTTGTATAACACGATCTTAATGGGTGTAAAATGGGCACACTGCCGGACTCTGATAAAATTAGAAGTTTGTGCAGTGAATCATGACGCTTGCTGGAAGGAGATGCCCCTATGGCCCGGATGTATTATGACAACGACGCTAATTTAGACTTACTAGCCGGAAAAAAAATTGCCATTATTGGCTACGGTTCTCAAGGTCACGCCCACGCCCTCAACCTCAAAGATAGTGGCTTGGATGTCTCTGTAGGGCTGTATCCGGGGAGTAAGTCAGTTGAGAAAGCTAAGGCATCTGGTTTAACTGTCCATACCGTCACTGAAGCTGCCCGGTCAGCAGACTTGATCATGATCCTGCTACCGGATGAGGTGCAAAAAACAGTATACAAGGATGAAATTGAGCCGTATTTGACAGAAGGAAAAGTCCTAGCTTTTGCCCACGGTTTCAACATTCACTTTGGGCAAGTTATTCCCCCACCCTTCGTCGATGTGGTGATGGTTGCACCTAAAGGGCCTGGACATTTAGTACGGCGGACTTACGAACAGGGAGAAGGCGTACCCTGTCTGTTTGCTGTGTATCAAGATGCATCTGGGCAAGCACGCGATCGCGCAATGGCGTACGCCAAAGGCATTGGTGGCACTCGCGCTGGGATTCTGGAAACAACCTTTCGAGAAGAAACGGAAACGGATTTATTCGGAGAGCAAGTTGTCTTGTGCGGTGGCTTGAGTGCCCTGATCAAAGCTGGGTTTGAAACCTTGGTAGCAGCTGGGTATCAGCCAGAGTTGGCTTATTTTGAATGCCTCCACGAGGTCAAACTCATTGTTGATTTGGTTGTTGAAGGCGGTTTGGCCAAAATGCGCGACAGCATCTCCAATACTGCTGAGTATGGTGACTATACCCGTGGCCCCCGCATCGTTAACGACCAAACCCGCGCTGAGATGCGCAAGATCCTCAGTGAAATTCAATCAGGTCAATTTGCTCGTGAATTCGTGCTAGAAAACCAAGCTGGCAAACCTGGATTTACGTCAATGCGGCGTCAGGAAACAGAACATCCCATTGAGGAAGTTGGCAAGGATTTACGTGCCATGTTCAGCTGGCTCAAAAAAGTTTAGGGTGCGATGTAATACCAATTCACTTTAAATCTCCTATGTAAGGTCGAGCCGGGAGGCAGAAGAAGTGATTTGTAGTGGGTATTTAGCAAAATGGTATAAGAGTTTTGAGTTTTGAATTGACTCCTACTCCAGACTCCTAACTCTTTGTCTGTCCCCTTTATGGATTATTCTGGCTCCCAGCTCCCCCTTGATCCAATTTCTGCACAGCTTTTTCCGTTCCTTCATTGGGATTTCTAAACCGCTTTTTGGGAAACAGCCCCATTAAGTAGTTGTCCGCCGTCGTCCGGGCTCGCAGGCTTGCTGTACTTAGAGGTTTGGGCAGAACGCGATCGCCGAGAGCGATAAATAGCACTCCCAGAATCACCAATGTTGTCAGAAAACTTTTGGGACGCATTGCTTTATCTATGTTTAGATTGTGTAAGGGTTTTAGGGAACCCACAATAAATAATTGTCATCTCGTTATAGCTGTCATTAGTTCTAAATACTAAGGACTAATAACGACAAAACAAGGGGTATTTATTTTTGTCGAGTTCTCTTACTGTTATTCTGCCCAGTAACAGTCTAAAATCAATCAGTGACTTTGAT
>CAZZWA010000168.1:0-11792 GCA_964657555.1 uncultured Microcoleus sp. | reverse complement strand
GTGCCTCAACCCAACCTACGCCAGCTCTTCAGTTTAATCATGTCCACCCACTTACTTCTTTAAAGTGAATTTGACGAGTTGAAAGAGGGACAAAAATTAGGTTAAGACTGTAGTAAAAGCAAAAATTAAGCATAGTGTCTCAGCAATGTCCACTATTGTATCTCTCCTCAATGTCACCCAGATTTTCTGTGACGTAGACGATTTCTGAGATGCAACTGGCAGGGGTGAGGGCGGTGATCGCTTCTCTATGGACGGTGGATGACGGCGGTACCCAAGCGCTGATGAATGCGTTCTACTATGAGTGAGTTAATCTGTTCGGGAAATTAGGAAAAAAGCAATGGCAGCAAATTCTAGTGTTAAACAGCTTGTCAAAATTCTTATTGGTGCTGCTTGGATTGATGGCAAAATTCAGCCAGAGGAACGGCAACATCTTCAGAGAGTAGCGAAGGAAAAGGGAGTTGCTGACGACCCTGAGATTATGCCTTTATTGTATGAATTCAGACCTGTGCAGCCAGACGAGTGCTATAACTGGGTGCAAGAGTATTTAGGCAATCTCTCCACCCCAGAAGATTATCAGCACCTCATTGAAGCCATTAGCGCTTTGATTTATAGCGATGGCGATGTTGCCACTGAGGAAGCTAGACTCTTGAGTCGATTACAGCTTCTTGCTCCAGCCACTGCCTCTCAAAGATCTGGCCATAGCGCCGCTCTTAAAGCAATTCAAAAACTCTACCAGCGATGGGTTGGCCATCAGACCTAACCCTTGCTCTTCTCCTTAGAAGATTGACAAGGCAGCTCCAGTGGCTTCAAGAGCAGACAAATGGAAAAAAGCAGAAATTAAGACAGGCAAAAGGCAGATATACCTCTAGGTATATCTGCCTTTTGCATATACTACAGAAAGTCGGCTCTTCAAGCCCCATATTTCTAGCTAGGAAAGGAACCGCTACTTGCCGACGTTGGTACGCGGTCATCAGTCATAGGTAATAGATAATGGTTTTTTACCCATTACCAATGACTTGCGTTACCCCCGGTTTGATCAGCATTAGCACATTGAGTTCCAGCCTCGATTAGCAGGGCCTTGAGAAACGCGGTTTTTCTTCTGACATCTCCAGGAAGCAACTGGGTTTCTTGCCTCTAACACGCCAACAGCGAACAAATTGTTTCCACGCTATATTCCGCATCCTCAACTGTCACACTTATTATTTCTAAACGTTGAGAATTAGCAATCGGAAAATTATGACTGGGATGAGGATTGGCAGTTCCTTGGTTTCCAGCCTTAAAAAAACAGATGTGACAGCTCAAGAATCGGAATGTTAGTTCCTAACATAAGCAACTATTTGGCACTGTCTAACGTCTTTACCCTTAGGCATTTTAGAACTTTGTAGCCCAAAATGGTTCTATTTATATGATTTGTCGCTTCCAACAAAAAAATATTTGTTTTGCGATTTATAGGAACATATCAGAGATTGCCTGGTCTAATTAATTAAAGGAATGCGAATTGTGGAGAAAAATACTAATGTCTAACTTAAAACGCTGGAAATCTGGAACTGCTTTACTATTAATGTTTGGACTGACATCAGGTACAGTGGCACCGATTGTAGCACCGATGTTGGCACCTGCACCTGCTGTTGCCCAACCGGCTGGTTTTTCTGATGTCTCATCAAGTTACTGGGCTCAAGGTTTTATTCAAGCACTGTCGTCAAGAGGAATCATCGCGGGCTATCCTGATGGCAGTTTCAAGCCTGAAAATCCAGTGACACGGTCTGAGTTTGCCGCAATGGTAGGGAAAGCCTTTCAGAAAAGTAAAGTCCGCGACTCTGTCCAATTTGCTGATGTCCCATCTAATTACTGGGCAACCTCGGCAATTCAGAACGCCTATCAAATAGGATTTTTATCGGGTTATCCCGGCAATGTCTTTAGACCAGAACAAAAGATTCCCCGCGAGCAAGTTCTGGTGTCGTTGGCGAATGGTCTAAATTATTCAGCCAGCAATCCTGTGGCAACAGACTTGCAATTCTATAGCGATGCTTCTGGCATCTCTGACTATGCTCGTAGCAGCATTGCTGCTGCCAGTGAGAAGTCAATTGTGGTGGACTATCCCAATGTTAATACGCTGAGTCCTGGTCGGAATGCTACACGGGCAGAGGTAGCAGCTTTTATCTACCAAGCATTAGTTAGTTCTGGAAACGCGGCGGCAATTAACTCACCCTACATTGTGGCTCTCAATGGCAACACACCCGCGCCAACAGTCAGTCGATTAGTAATTCCTGCTGGAACTACCATTCCAGTCAAGTACAGCAATAAAACAATTCTCGTCACTCCCACTGAAAAGGAACCGTTGACGGTGACAGTGGCATCAAATATCACTTCATCTAATGGAACAGTACTCATTCCCTCTGGCAGTCAAATTAGCGGTCAGCTACAGCCAGCGACAGGAGGAGGCACTCAGTTTGTTGCTCAGCAGCTAACTCTGACAAATGGTCAGCAGCTGTCTATTAATGCCGCTTCTCAACCGATTACAAAAACCGTGCAAGTTGGTCAGGGGATCAGCATTACTAATGTCCTGAAGGATGCCGCATTAGGTTCTGCTGCTGCTGCTGGAATTTCTGCTGTGACTGGTAACAGGCACATTACCGACGGTAAAGTCTTGATCGGTACGGGGCTTGGTAGCATATTAGGCGGTCTCCTGGATAAGAAGTCAGTGAGTCTGATCTCGGTAGATACAAATTCAGATTTGAATCTGAATTTGGGCCAAGACTTAGTTATTCAGCAGTAAATAGTCCTCATCTCACCGACTCTGACTACGCCCTGTTTAGGCAATCTGCTCTCACCTTGTAGAGACGTTCCGCCAGAACGTCTCTACGGCTGAAGCGGAAAAGAGGGTTTTAGTTATTGATTAAGTCAAGGATTAATGACGCAAGAGGACAAAGGGAAGGCGAAAGAAACTTCCTTTTGTCCTCTCTTCCTTGACTAATGACTACCAACCAATGGCAGCCAAACAACAAAGGTTGTTCCCAGCCCAGGAGATTTGGCAAACCGGGAGGGGTTTGATACTGGTTGGTTAGTAGATGAGGAAGTAGCCCAGTTGAACATAGCTGGGCTGATAACTTCAATTTCTCCCTGCATCTGTTGCACCAAATCTCGGGCGATCGCTAGTCCCAATCCAGTACCGGGAATTCCTGTTTGGGCCTGAACCCCACGATAGTGCCGCTCAAAGATATGCTCTAAATCTTTTGTGGGAATACCAGGGCCTGTGTCACTAATGGCAATGCTTGATTGCTTGATGCCTTGAGGCAATATGCGCATCTGTCCGGCGTGGACGATCACCTTTCCACTGGGGGGGGTGTATTTCAGAGCATTGTCGATCAGATTGCTCAACACCTCGCGCAAGACCTTAGCATCAGCTTGCACCAAGGGTAAGTCTGGGGGAATTTGAGCAATTAAATCCAAATTTCGTTCTAGGGCGATCGCCCTAGCAGAATCCAAAAGTGGTTCTAACACTGCCACTACTGAGCAGGAAGGAGTAAACTCTGGAGACGACTTGCTGCTGTCTGGCAATAACAGCAAGGGAGAGACCCCTGACGCCGACTCCCTAGGAGTGGCTGGTCTGAGGGCACCTAGTGCCGTATCAACTTCAGTCAAATCAATGGCTTTGTCGAACTGTTGCAGCAACTCTTGCAGGCGATCGCTCTCCCGGATGATGCTGTTGGCGACTTCACGGTTGGCGTCTCCTGGTCGCAACCGTCTAAAGAGCAACTTGCCAAAAGTCCTGATTGCTGTCATGGGATTGCGAAACTGGTGCAGTAGATCGTCTAGCAGATCACGCTTTGCGAGTAGAAATCGCTGCTTTGCTTCCAGTTGGTGTTCTAGCCATGCCCGACGCTGATCGATGACACAAGCGATCGCCAGAGTACTGACAATCTTTTCAATCTGAGCCCGTTCTTCCTCGTTCCAGGGGCGATCTTCACGGCTGGTCACCAGTAACCCCATCACCACACCCTCATGCATTAGGGGTAAAACAATTTGGTGCTGCTGCTGAACCTCTCCTTTCCAGTCCTGTTGGTTTACACCTATCTGAGGCTGAGCGGGAGCTTTGGGGGACGTTTCAGGAATTCCCGGTATTGCAGCTGAAGGTAACTGACGAGTCGGGTCAAACAAATAGCTTGTTTCCAGGAAAGAGGGCGACCAAGCCCGATCTGCTTCCCAGACAACAGCTGTCTCAGGATAAACCACGATCGGAACTAGTCCAGATGCAGCTCCCTCTACCAGTTCTGCCGTCAAATATACAATGCTCAAAGCTGCTTCCAGCCCTTGAGTTAACAGTGCCACCTGTGATTGGCACAAAGCAACAAATTCTGAACTGGCAGGCATGAACATGCTGTTAATGTTAGATGTTTGACAAACTCAAGCTGTGAAAGAAACGTCCCTTTACCTATAATGTCGAACTTTGTGCAGTAAATAACTTTTTAGAGGGCACATACCAATGCTCGCACAGGTGCAAGATTTCTCAGAAAGTCCTCATTGGTTAAAAGAACTAACGATTAATGGCTAATGTTACTTTATGTTAAATTTATTATATTTTTGTATAGTAAATCTAATTTTGCCAGCCTCATTATGGCCTCTTTGCCTTTGTTATCAAGGCTCTTCACAGATTTGTATCAGTGAATGAAGGGTCATTGAAATTTCAAACTCAAGCGGATATACTGGCGACGGCTTTTGTAACTACCATTACAACTGCTGGCTTAAAGAGGAGGTAAATAGGTTGGCAAGAAGACGCAAGCGCAAAAGTCGCCGTCGCCAGGAAGGACGCAGAATTCTGGAGCATGTGCCTCAGTATAGTATCGAAAGTGGCGAAGATAAACCGGTAACGGCGGCGCGAAAATTTATTCAGTCAGAGGGCATCCTTCCACCCGCTTTGCTACTTGTGAAGCGGAACGAACACACAACCGACCGTTACTTCTGGGCAGAGAAAGGGCTATTCGGTGCTCAATACGCCGAAGAAAATCATTTCCTGTTTCCGAGTCTCAGGGTAATAGACAACACCATTGAAAAGCCTACAGTTGCGGTTCGTAGCAGCTGAAGACTGAAGAGGCCACGATTCACAATGGAAGGAAGAAGGTAGAAGGCAAAATGAAGAATATCTTCATTCATCCTTCTACCTTCTTCCTTCCAGTTAGGAAGCTTGTATAAGGGTAGGTTGCCTACTCCTATCCTTGACAAGATCTTCATTCACTTGGCTTTAACTGCAATGCCTGTTGCAGCTCGGCTAGTTCATCCCGGTGGGCCGTCACAGTAATCATGCTTTGTCCACCAGATCCTTCACTGGTTAAAGCTTCCACCCTGAGAGAAACTTGCTCTGGACGTCCAGCTTTTTGCCAGTAAAAGAGCCCAGATGCCGGTGCCAATAAAATCAATACCAGAAAAAGTCCGCCCATTTGGGGAAACAACTGAGACAAAACCAGAACCAGACAAAGAAGGCCACAGCCCGCCAGCAGGGTTAAGAAGATTGCCAGAAACCAGCTGGGGCGGACAAAACCTTGGAAAGTGACTTGATTTTGAGCCGCGTCCACAGCAGTAACCTTGTAAGACCGCTTGGCAAAGTATTGCTGCAACTGTCCTAAAAGAGATTCTTCTGGTTGTTCAGCAATCAGCTTCACTTGCTGTATACGATCTTTAACGGAGGCCCGAATAAAGAAAAATAGACCAACCGCCAACAACAGCGTCAGCAGCAATGTGGAAGAGAGAATAGTCTGAGTCACGGATTTCTAATCAAGACAAGCATCCTTTGCTACTAATTTACAAGTTTTTAGCCCTTAGTAGTTAGTGCCCAGTGGGGCTAAGTGCTAACTACGGGGCTGCCCTCAGCGACGTATTCATGCCAAAGACTAGCAAGCTCCCGAGCTTGAGAATCCCACTCCGGACGAATTTGATACATCCGACGGGGCCTTCCTCGGCCTTCAACTTTTCTCCAGTAGCCCGCAAGCGCTCCTGTTTCTTCAAGAAACTTGAGTGCGCTGTAAAGGACAGTGTCAGAAAGTCGATAAGTTGGATAATCCCTCTCCAATTGCTGGATGAGTTCTGTCCCGTAAGACTCTCCCTGTAACAAGACAGCCAGGACATAACACACTGCTAGTTCTTTGTTGAGGTAGGTGGGAGGAGGGTCTTGAAAAAACTGATAGATATCCTCAAATTTCATCTGATTAACCCAATGGACGTCCTAGCCAAATGCATAGGAGTGGCAGAATCTTGCCAAACTAACGATGTATTTGTATACACAGAAAACTCACAGGAAACAGCGCGACTGATACACTAGCACCCTCAGCCATTAATTTTAGACATTCAACTCTGAGGTTGACTTCTCCTAAGTTCATGAGTGATTTCCCCTGTTTCATCAAAATGTGCCCCCTAGGAAACAAACAACGTGACAAGTGCTCCCTGATTCAACTTCGGGGTACTCATAGCTTTAGCTAGAGATCGCTATGCTTCGGCACAAACGCTAGTATTAGTCACCCTGTTTTTTGACTATCTGGAAGTTTTGAATGTGTGACTGCCAGAAGAATTTTTCACATGATGAGTAGATGATTTCCCTGGATAGACTTGAGCTAGAGCGCTATAGAACCACCTCAAGACGGCTCTATCGCTGTATTTACTGAGTGTGTGCTCTAGATCTTGAGTTAAGTCCACGTTAGCGTGTCTTTGCGCTTCCGATAGCCGATGGGGAGTTACACTTTTTTGGTAGACCACCAAACTGCATACCAGAGCAAGGGCATAGGTGCCGCAAGCCAAATGCTTTCTCAAAGTTTGTCCCAAAAATTTCATCTTGTTGCTTCCTAAGGAAATGGCACAAGAAGGACATGGGAGGCAGTGAAAAAGGCCGCCACTCTATTAGACGATAGAATTGCTCAAAAGTTCTCGCTCATCAAAAAATTTTCTATTTTGTGCGCATTCTTCTGAGCCAGAGTGGTGCTCAGGCGTTTTTGTTCTAGGCAGATGGCCAGAGCTAATGTAGTATAATACAACATATCGTAATATGCAGAAGCTGCTGATCAATCAAGGTTCCCAGAACCTCTCACTCCTTAGTAAACTGGGGTCACAGAGAGTAAAATTGTCTTTCCAAAGACGACAATTGAAAGAATAGCTGTTGCCTGGATATATCAATCACCCCAGCCAGTTTTAGACATCCATGCCAGAGATGCCCAATACCTCCTCAGTTCCCTCAGCCATCAAGCGAGTCGCCTACAACCTTCGCATAACCGGCTGGATTGGCTTCTGGGTTCAATTAGTGCTAGCCGTTGTTTCCAGCCTGACTTTTTTGTTTGCTGTCACGTCTGCTCAGGTACCGACTACTCCTGATACTGCTGCAAACAATCCAGGAACTGGGGGCGGCATACTTTTCGCAGTATGCAGCCTTTTGGTGCTGTATGGCAGTATTTATCAAGCTTTTCGCTACACTAGGCTCTCCAAGCAGCTGCAAGAGCCTAATCCCAACTTACGCCCTAAAAAGGCGGAAACCATCAAAATTCTACGGTTCGGATTACTTGTCAGTTTGGTAGGGCTCCTGCTATCTGTCTTAGGAGCAGAAGCGATTACCGGCAGTTTATTGGCAAAATCGCTAGCTCAAGGTCAGTCCATCTACAACCCGGCCATTAACCTGAGACAATTCATTCAACCGTTGGATATTTTTGTGGTACTGGCAAATACTCACTCCATTACTGCCCACTTCGCTGGTATTGGCATTTCCCTGTGGTTGCTTAACAGCACAGCCAAGTAGTAGGAAGATGCCAACCTATACTTTGGGCGGTAGTGCCATAACGTTATAGCAATTAAAGCGCATCCGAGAAAAGCAAATCGCAGTGTATCCTGATTTATTGCCAACAAACCCTAGGGAAAATCTGTGCTAGACCTTAAGCAGATACGGGAAAATCCAGAAGCTGTCCAAGAACGACTGAATCGTCGCGGCATCGGTAAGCATGACCTACAGCCGATTTTACAGCTAGACAAGCAGCAACGAGAATTGGAAGTGCAGCGAAGTCAGCTGCAAGCCCGTAGCAACGAAATAGGCAAGTTGGTAGGGCAAAAAATCAAAGCTGGCGGTGACCCCAATAGCCCAGAAATTCAAGGATTGCGGGAGGAGGGCAACCAAGTCAAAGCCCAGATTGCTGAATTAGAGCCGCCAGAAAAAGACCTGAAATCTCAAATAGATGAACTCCTGCTATCACTCCCCAACCTGCCCAGCGAGTCCACACCCATTGGCAAAAGTGAAGCGGAAAATGTCGAAGTCCGCCGCTGGGGTGACGAATACCTGCCTCAAAATCCCAATATTCTGCCACATTGGGAGATCGGCGAAAAACTGGGGATTCTTAACTTTGAGCGCGCTGTTAAAGTGGCTCAAACCCGATTTGTCACTATCATTGGTGCTGGTGCTGCCTTAGAAAGAGCCTTAATTAGCTTCATGCTTGAGCGGCAAATCGAAGCTGGATATGTGGAAGTCATCCCCCCCTTTCTCGTCAACACGCAATCTCTCACTGCTACAAATCAGCTGCCCAAATTTGCTGAAGAAAGCTTCAAATGCGAGCAAGATGACCTATGGCTTATCCCCACTGCTGAGGTACCAGTGACCAATCTTTACCGCGATGAAGTTCTGGATGCCTCTGGGTTGCCTATTTATCACTGTGCCTACACTCCCTGTTTTCGGCGGGAAGCCGGTAGCTATGGGCGGGACACACGGGGCTTAATCCGACTGCACCAATTTAACAAAATTGAGTTGGTCAAACTTGTCCATCCCAGTACCTCAGAGCAGGAACATGAATCATTGGTGAGGAATGCCGAGGCGATATTGCAGGCGTTGAAGTTGCCCTATCGGGTATTAGAGTTATGTACCGGCGATTTAGGCTTCGGTGCAGCGAAGTGTTACGACCTGGAAGTGTGGCTGCCTTCTTCTGGAAAATACCGCGAAATTTCCAGCTGCTCTAACTTTGGTGATTTTCAAGCACGGCGCGGCAGTATCCGCTTTAAGGAGGCTGGAAAGAAGGGAACTCAATTTGTCCACACGCTCAATGGATCTGGCTTAGCCGTGGGGCGAACAATGGCAGCAGTTTTGGAGAACTATCAACAACCAGATGGGAATCTCAGGATACCGGAAGTGCTGCAACCTTATCTAGGGCGTGAAGTGCTTTAAAGGGGCATGGGGAGTGGGGACAAGGGGAGAAAGAAGATTTGGCCAAGTGACTTCCTCTTCTAATCCCCAATCTCCTCAGCTACCTGATGCAAAAACGTAGAATGAAGAAGTGTGTAGTTAATCTGAATTAAATATTAATATGCCAGTTTTTGCGGTGATTGCAGTCTTAGCTATCCTGATCGTAGTACACGAGCTTGGCCACTTTATGGCGGCTCGTCTTCAGGGGATTCACGTCAATCGCTTCTCTCTTGGTTTTGGACCCATTCTATGGAAGTACCAAGGTTCAGAAACTGAGTATGCTGTGCGAGCCTTTCCCCTAGGTGGCTTTGTTGGCTTTCCCGATGATGACCCTGATAGCGACATTGCCCCTGACGACCCCAATTTGCTACGTAACCGTCCCGTCCTAGACCGAGCAATTGTGATTAGCGCTGGTGTCATTGCCAATTTAATCTTTGCCTATTTAGTACTAGTTGTACAATTTGGTGTCGTTGGCATACCACAAGCCAGCCAGCCAGGAATTGTGATCAACCAGTTAATTTCAGAAGTTGGTCAGGTAAGCGGTGCAGCAGCTAAGGCAGGGGTTAAACCAGGGGATGTCATTTTAGAGGTTAACAATCAAAAATTTGACCGCTCCCCCAAAACGACCAACCCTTCAGGGGAGCTAATTGAAACGAGTTTTGGTAAGCCAATTCAGCTGATTATTCAACGCAATAGCGAAACAGTTAAGCTTAGCCTGACGCCTGAACCGGGAATTGATGGTCAAGGCAGAATTGGCATCCGGCTTGCTCCTCCTGCGGTGGCAGCTAAAGCAGGTATTCAGACAGGGGACGTAATCTTAGCTGCCAACGGTAAAGAATTTGGCTACTCTCCCACAGAACGCGACTCTTTTCAGCAAATCGTTAAGACTAGTCCCAGCAAGCCAATTCAGCTTTTGATTCAACGCGGCAATGAAAAATTCACTCTGGAAGTCACGCCTGCATCTGGAGCGGATGGTCAAGGTAGAATTGGAGTCAACTTAACTTACAATGGTAAGCCAGTAAGGCGTCCCGTCCAAGGTGTTTTTAAGGTATTTGGTGCTGCTGCCAGTGAATTTGAGCGAATTGTGACAATGACCTTACAGGGCTTCGGTCAGTTGATCACTAACTTTGGACAAGTAGCCAACCAAGTTTCCGGTCCTGTGCGAATTGTGGACGAGGGTGCTCGTTTAGCCCGCTCAGACGCCAATAATTTATATCCGTTTGCGGCTCTAATCAGCATCAACTTGGCTATCATCAACATTCTGCCTTTGCCAGCATTGGATGGTGGACAATTGGCCTTTCTGTTAATTGAAGGTTTACGCGGTAAGCCCCTGCCAACCCGTATTCAAGATGGGGTGATGCAGACTGGGCTGATGCTACTGTTAGGGTTGGGACTCTTTTTGATTGTCCGCGATACGGCTAACCTGGAGGGGGTTCAGAAGTTGTTCCGGTGAGCATTATTCGTAAGCTGTCAGTTAAGAAGCAACGGGCTCTGGAGATTCTGCTTCGCCTGAAGCGACTCTATCCAGAGGCAATCTGTACTCTCAACTATGAGACACCAGTGCAATTGTTGGTGGCAACCATCCTCTCGGCTCAATGTACAGATGAGAGGGTAAATCAGGTAACACCAGCATTGTTTGCTAGGTTTCCCGATGCAGGTGCCCTTGCTGGTGCGGCACTGGAAGAACTAGAAATCCTGGTACGCTCTACTGGCTTCTATCGCAACAAGGCTAAAAATATTAAGAGTGCCTGTGCCATGATTGTGGAGAAGTTTGGCGGACAGGTGCCAAAGGTGATGGAAAAACTGCTGGAATTGCCAGGAGTGGCGCGAAAGACTGCTAATGTCGTCTTGGCCCATGCCTATGGGCTCAACATGGGAGTGACGGTCGATACCCACGTAAACCGCTTAAGCAACCGTCTGGGTTTGACAGAGCACACAGATCCCATCCGCATAGAACGCGATTTAATGCAACTACTGCCCCAGCCAGACTGGGAAAATTGGTCAATTAGGCTTATTTATCACGGTCGGGCAGTCTGTAAGGCACGGAAGCCAGAATGCGACGCTTGTGCCCTTGCCGACTTATGCCCTTGCGCTAATCTCTCCCAGTTAAATTCTACCGAGCTTAGCATCGCCACTTCCCCTCACAGGGCAATCTAAAAACAGATGAAGTTGCTCAGGAACAGATTTAAGCAACAAAGATCAGCTAGAACAACCAGGGGTTAATTCAATTCGCTAAAATGAAGAGTGGTGTTTTAGTAGTAACAACTGGAAGAGTACATGGCTAAAAAGAGCATGATTGAGCGGGAGAAAAAACGCCAGCGGACTGTCGCAAAGTATGCCGCGAAGCGGGAAGAGTTGCAGGAACAATTTGAGACTGCTACCTCCCAACAGCAGAAGCTGGCAATTCATCGGCAAATACAGCAACTGCCGCGCAACAGTGCGCCTAGCCGTCTGCGCAATCGCTGCTGGGTGACTGGTCGCCCCAGAGGCTATTACCGAGACTTCGGCCTCTCTCGCAACGTGATGCGCGAATGGGCACACCAAGGTCTATTACCTGGTGTAGTTAAGTCTAGCTGGTAGTTTATTGTTCATTGTT
>CAZZWA010000167.1:4443-11934 GCA_964657555.1 uncultured Microcoleus sp. | reverse complement strand
TAGGAATTTTCATCGCTCTACTGAGCGACTACTTTATCGCTGTGTCAGCAGGTTCAGCAGCGTCGCCGTTTTTGTTTGGGGTTGCAGCTTGGCGCTGGATGTTTTGGACAGCAGTCCCTCCAGCCGTGTTCTACGGGATGGCAGCTTTAACAATTCCCGAATCCCCCCGTTACTTAGTGGCCCAAGGACGGGAGCCAGAAGCTGCTAGCGTTCTGACCAAGATTTTGGGAGGTAACGTGCTGGCAAAAATTGAAGAAATTCGGCAAACAGTGCTTCGAGAGCGCGAACCTAGGCTTTCTGACTTGTTGGGGAGAAATGGCAGACTGCTGCCCATTGTTTGGCTCGGAATCGGCTTATCTGTACTCCAGCAATTTGTTGGCATTAATATCATCTTCTACTACAGCAGCGTTTTGTGGCGGACAGTCGGGTTTTCCGAAAAAAATTCCCTAACAATTACGGTGATCACAGGAGCTGTCAACATTATTACTACGCTGATTGCGATCGCCTTCGTGGATAAATTTGGTCGCAAGCCCTTGCTTATTCTAGGGTCGCTCGGCATGACTGTGACCTTAGGAACGTTAGCTGCTATTTTTGGAACCGCGCAGATGGATGCTGCTGGCAACCCTACTCTAAGCGGAGCAACGGGTATTGTAGCTCTCCTAGCAGCCAACCTCTATGTGTTTTGCTTCGGTTTCTCCTGGGGACCAGTAGTCTGGGTGCTGTTGGGAGAAATGTTTAATAACAAGATTCGAGCTGCTGCACTTTCACTTGCTGCTGCAATGCAATGGATTGCGAATTTCCTCGTTTCCACGACATTTCCTCCCATAATGAAATATTTCGGGCTGGGTACTGCCTATGGTCTCTATACAACTGCGGCAGCTATCTCATTCTTTTTCATTCTCTTTTTTATTAAGGAAACCAAAGGAGTTGAGTTAGAAGACATGTAAGCGGGTGAGGATAAATAAACGTTGGTTAAATTGCTAATTGCTACACCTAATCTTGCCCTAGAAAATTACTCCATTACACCACACCAATTTTTTGATTCGCTGCATACTGAGGGAAGACTCTGCCAATCTTCTCCTCATCCAGCTGTAGATGACGCTGCAATAGAGTAGCGATCACATCCCGGAAATCAGTGGTAATAGCTAGGTCTCGCTTCTCATACAGCTGAGAATCCGATAGGCCAGGCCACTGCCCGTACACCTTGCCGCCCTTGATGCCGCCGCCCAGAATCCACATCACATTGCCATGCCCGTGATCCGTACCGGCATCGCCATTCTCATGCACTGTGCGACCGAACTCTGACATGACAACAACGGCAGTATCTTTATAGACTGGGCCTAATCCGTCTGCCAGACTCGCCAAGACCTCGCCTAGAGATTTTAAGCGTCCCGCCAGTTGCCCTTGACTTGAGCCTTGGTTAACGTGAGTATCCCAACCTCCCAGTCCCAGAAAAGCCAATTGGATACTAGGATCTTGTATCATCAGCCGTGCTAGCCGTCTGGCATCGCTGGCAACACCATTAGGAGGTGGTGCACCATTATTAGCCATTTTCGTTTCTGCATCTAGGTCTTTTTGCAGTGCTTCCCGAGCCATCCTTCCTTCCTTATAGGCTTGGCTGAGGCCATCATCACTACTGTAGAGACGGTCAAAAGCCGCACTGACTTGAGGCCGATCCAACGGTAAACGACTGGTTGCACCTCTTCCCAGAGACATGGTAGCAACAGCAATCTTACCCTCTAGGATGCGTGGAGTTGTGTTTCCCAAGTTTATTGCCTGGACTGGTGTATGCCCTGGTAGAACACCTAGCAACCGATTCATCCAGCCATCAGGCAGATTTTTAGCCCCTGGAATGCCAGTCTCCATGTAGAATTGAGCGTCAAAATGGGAACGAGTGGGATCGGGGGAGCCTGCGGCATGGACGAACGCTAGGCTGCCTTGCTTCCATAAAGGCATTAAGGGAGCTAGTGCCGGATGCAAGCCAAACTGACCATCCAAATCAAATACGCCCCCATTCTCATTGGGACGAGGGATAGCAATCTTAGGTCGAGATTGATAATAGGCAGCTTCTTGGTAGGGGACAACCACATTCAGCCCATCCACAGCGCCGCGCAAAAAGATCGCAACTAACCGTTTGGGGTTATTGCTGGTAACAGCACTTCTCGCTGCCCAACCATGAAAGCCAACCGATAAAATCGCTGAGGTGGAAACGAGTCCAGCTTGTAGTAAAAATTGACGTCTGTTCATCTGTTATTAGTCCTTAGTATTCTTTCCTAGCCCGTTATCTTTGGTCAGTTGTCAAACCTATATCTAACAAGAGTTTCAACAACAGACAAACAACATGAAGAATATGCCATTTAAGCGTGTAGCACTTACTGACCAATGACTAACGATGCATAAATTCTGGGCTGCCCAAAATGAGAGCTGCTCTCATTTGAGGGGCGCTGGATGCGATCGCGCTATTCGTTTGGGGAGAAAAATTATTCCCTAGGGTATTGGCCAACTGTATGCCATTCACGGGCTCAGGCTGGCGATCGCGGCTAATCATCTGCTGCATCATCTGCTCTATCATAGGCATCATTGGGCTCGCTGTGGGCATAGGCTCGTTATTCGATATTGGCTCTGGAGTAAGTGGCAAATTGCTTTTATATCTGTTTTCAGGAGAAGGGACATTCAAAGGCAAGTTACCATTAGCTAGGGCAGTGGCAAAGCTCAAACGGCGAGTCATAGCATCCGGGTTCAGCCAAGCCTCTTGAGTATTTTTATATCCGTCTGGAGTTAAGTAACCGTAGAGGGGCATCCCTAATTGTTGTAATAAGGTGGTCATTGGTTTGGTATTAGTGACAGGAACTCCCGCCGCCCGTACAGAAGAAACAATGTACTCTAAGGGTGTTTTAAACTTAGCGTTGTAGAACTTGGGGTCACTAAATTCAGGGCTGTGGAATAGGGTATCTAAGACAGCACGGATATCTCCATCTGTCTGTTGAAAGCGTTGAGCAAGACGATCCACTAAACTCGCCGGGGGCTGGTCAGCAACGAAATACTGAGCTAGTTGGTAGCTAATGTGGTGTGCAGTGGTAGGGCTTTTGGCCAAAATATCTAAGGCTTGCTCTACTTCAGCTTGGCCACTGCCCTTAATAGTGTGTCCTAGGAAAACTTTGTCACCAAAATCGTGCCGCTTGTCGTCGAAATAGAACTCATAAGGGTTATTGGTTTGCCGAGGGTTACGCAGTCCCCAACCAGTCAAGATGCGGGCTAAGGCGATCACATCCTGCTGAGTGTAGCCTCCATCTACCCCTAGAGTATGCAGTTCCATTAACTCACGAGCATAGTTCTCGTTGAGCCCCTTACCCCTTGCTCCAGGGCTATTTGGTGCCGTGTTCTGCCAGTTGTCCAGATAGTACAACATCGCTGGATGACGAGCCGTTGCTTCTAGCAGTTGCCGAAACTGACCGAGGGCATAAGGTCTGATGGCTTCTTCTTCATAGGCTCCTACCCAAAGGCGATCTAAGCCCTTATCATTAAAAACATTAAAGTGGTTATACCAGAAGTCCACCATCACTTCTTGCAATTGTCGGGAACTTTCCGTAGCTCGCAACAACCGTGCTTGCATAGCTTGGTTTACAATAATTCGCGATCGCTGACGAGCAGCCCTAATCTCTTCCCTGGTTGGCTTTTGACCTGGTAAGGTTGGGGGGCGACCGTAATCTTGGAAGAGTTCCACCGGAGTTTTGTGCAGAGTTTCTAAACTATCGAGCTGCTGTTTGAGTTCAGGAGAGTCGGGAATAGATTCTGGCGCAAGTTGCTCTTGGATATATTTGTCTATACCCATTGATTTAACTCTCTCAATATCCCCAGGGCGGGGGCCAAAACTCAGACGATTAAGTATGTGCAGGACGTTTGGGTCAGTAGCTGTTCCGGCTGCATAGCTGCTAGTGTTAAGCAGTCCCAACGATAATAAAATAGATAATACCCAGTATCTTGGCTTCAAGTCCATAGAAGTAACATTTGGTTAGAACTAAACAATAAATTGAGAAATTCATCAGTTTATTTGCTTGCTGTCGAAATTTAGAAAGGTGAGACTTCAGAGGTTAGTATTTATTTAAGACTCACCTTTTCAACTGCAATCAACGAGAAATCTAAGTGGCTCAACAGTGTCTTTTTACTCTGTACAGAGAGCTGCTTAGGCAAAATTTGCCATAATCAGCTGGTTATGACAGCAAGGCGATCTCTACTACTTAATTGTTTAGAGAGATAGGTTTACTCTTGTTTGAGAAACTGGCTGCTGGCCTGTAGGAGCTTGAATCATCGCCGGAATTGCCACTGCACATACTGCCAAAACCAGAGCTATTATCGATGCCTGAAAAACATCAAATTTGTTTAAGTACATGGTAAATTCTCCTTTTTTATTAGACTGCTTTGCTTTCAACCATGCTTGAGTGTCAATGCAATTGCTTTATATAGTTTTAGACACATCTTGACCAAAAAAAGTTCAGTTTAAGCACATCCTTAACTTTGTGAGTCTTTTCTGTTCACTGGGGGTTTCAAAGATTTTGTCCTGCGACTCTGCATCAGTTGGACATACTTAATGCGTTGCTCTGGTGTCATCACTTCTCGCGTTTCCAACAGACTGTTAAACTGCGCGTCTTCAAGCTGCTGCCGCAGTGATTGAATCTGGTTGTGTTTTTGGCGAATTTCATCTGTAGAGGCAGTACTAGCTATCATATTTTCCAAGTCTGCTTGGGCTTGTTTGAGATCCTGGCGCTGTTGTGCGATTTGGCCTCTATATTTTTTACGAATTACCCGAATTTGGTCTACTTGCTGTGAGGAAAGGCCAAGCTCTTGCATGAGCTGTGCCTTGTTGTGCGCTCCTGACCCTTGACTAGACTGGACTTGAGTCTCTTTCCGGTTGAATTGCTTATTGGCATCTGCTAGGGCTACTGTGCTACCGAGAGATAGCGCCAGAACAGCTAAAATCGAGATCCGACGTAATAACACAAAAATTCTCTCCTTAGTTTTGATTTTGAGTTTAAGATAGCTAGAGAACTGCTATTAGTTTGTCAATTAAAATCTGATCAGGATGTGTAGAGGCAACTCAGGCGCGATCGCCCGGTTCTATATAGAAGTAGGCACAGGATTTCTATGGCTACAACTTATCAAAACTATCTAGACAGACTAACTATTGCTCAATGCTAAAAGCCGAATGCTAATGCACTGAAAATAAATCTACTTCTGTCTCATCACCGGCTACGACACTATCCCAGTTGTCTGTCATGAACGCCTCAATGGTGTCTGGGGATGGAGAAGGAGGCCCGAAAGCACGATAGGCTGCCCAAGTCAGCAGCAGACTAGCTGCAAGTGCAGGCGGGACTACCCATAGGTGCCGCCGACGAGGTGTTTGCTGGTGAGGTGAAGACACCACTGCCTGCATAATCTGCACTTCTAAATTGGCGGCGGCTGGAGGAGGAGTACCTGCATTTTGACGCAGAAACTCTACCAGAGGTTGCTCATCTTTAGGAGATTTGGTCATAACTGAACTCCTTGTTGTTGAAGGAATTGTTTCAGGGAATCACGCGCATGGAACAGCCGAGATTTGACGGTTCCAACAGGAATGCCCAAAATTTGGGCCACCTCTTTTTGCGGCACATCCTCTAAGTCATGCAGAACCAATACAGCACGATGTTCAAAGCTTAGTTGAGCGAGTCCGCGTTGCACTAAATCCTCGTAGTGGAGGTGCATTATGTCTGGGGCATCCTGCTGAACTGGCACCGTTTTGGTAAGGGTTTGCTGATGCTCATGAGCTTGAGCAAACTGTCGCCGTTGGTCAGATGCTACATTCCAGGCGATGCGATAAAGCCAGGTAGAAAATTGGGCTGTCTGCCGGAGTTTGGGTAATCCTTTCCACGCACGCAAGAAGACTTCTTGCACCAAATCATCCAGAGTCGAGCCACCGCAGAGTGGGTAGAGGATTGACCTCACACGTTGCTGATGTCTCCGGTAGAGCTGGCGGAAGCTGTGGTGATTGCCCTTTTTACACTGCTCTATGAGGTAATGGTCACAGTCGTGCTCGGACTTGTCTTTAGGTTGCTCACTAATTAGCACAGGTATTGGTAAAGTTGACACCACTCGGTTCTCCCCACCAGTGTTTTGTTTATATTTTTTAGACTTACTGAGTGAACAGAAGGTTCAATTTAACATTTAATAGAATAACCATAGAGGCTATACAAACCAAATTGACAGCTCAGGAAAAAGCTCAGTTTTTTCAACAATTCGCCGCTTTGCTCAATTCTGGTATGTCAGTACAGCAAAGCTTAAATCTGCTGGGGAATACTGGAAATCCTTCCTTCAGACGCTATCTGCAAAAAGTCAAAGCTGCTGTAGGAGGTGGTGAGAATTTAGCGGCAGCGATCGCTCTTGACTCCCGCTATTTTGACGGTTGGACGCGCAGCCTGATCCGGTTAGCCGAATACAGTGGCGCATTACCTAAGGTTTTTCAGAGACTAGCTGAGTCAGCTCTGACACAGCAGCGGCGAGCACGAATCTACCGCTCAGTCTGGATGTCCGCGATCGCCACTGTTTGGAGCTTGCTGGTCGTGGTAGCAGTTATTTTCAACCCCAATCCTTACGGTCTCATACGGCTGCGCTTTTGGCTGCACGCTTTCGGACTAGGTTTGCTTTTGGTTGGGGTAAGCATCGTGATTTCTCGCTATCCTAGCAGAAGTTTGTACAAGTTGGCGGTTAGCTTTCCTATATTGAATAAGGTTGTGCAGGCACAATCGCTCCTTGACTTTTCTGAGTTAGCTTTGCCTTTGAGCTGCGGCGTACCGATGTTAACATCTGTAGATTTAGTGCGCGATCGCATACTCAACCCGACAATGGCGGCCAATCTGGGTAGCGCAATTAAGGGACTCCGCACTGGAGGAACCCTCAGTCGCAGCTTGCAAG
Organism: uncultured Microcoleus sp.; assembly: GCA_964657555.1. Taxonomy (GTDB): domain Bacteria; phylum Cyanobacteriota; class Cyanobacteriia; order Cyanobacteriales; family FACHB-T130; genus CAZZWA01. The sequence continues at coordinate 4,989 of CAZZWA010000167.1, read as the reverse complement.
GCAAGCTACCACCCCAAGCTCTGCAAATGATTCATACAGGGGAAGAAACAGGCCATCTTGACGCTGCTCTCCAAAGAGTGAGTGAATACTATGATAATGAGTTGGAGCGAGCGCTATGTAAGCTACAAGGCATTTTCCGCCCTTTGAGCATCTTAGCTGTTGGTGGTTTGGTAGTGGCGCTGGGCATACGGGCGATCAGATTGCTGACTAACTTCCTTCCAGGGTAATGAAAAGCTTCTCCGTTTTGCCAAAATACCAGCTAGCTAGGCGCAACTTCAATCGCTGGATACTTCTGAAAATTTGTAGCCAGTATTTACGACCCAGGAACATGAATATGAATGAAACCCATGAACCGAAAGAATGGTTGAAAGTAGAAACAGCGCTACTTATTTTCCTGCTTTTAGCATTTATAACTACCATCGTTGTCTTAATATTCGGGGGGTGGCCAAGTGAGTTTTCAGAGAGTTTTTATAACCGTTTGAGAATAGAAAAATTGATTGAGCTGAGAAATCAAATTATCAAAACTCGGCTTGAAGCAATGACAAC
>CAZZWA010000167.1:0-4343 GCA_964657555.1 uncultured Microcoleus sp. | reverse complement strand
AAGGCAGAAGACACAGAGCAATTACGAAAGCTTCCCTTTGATATTCAAGCAGCCCTAACTGTGCTCGGACGACGCGATGCGAATAAAGACCCGAAAAATTACAGGCTTGATTTAGATAATACAGATATCGGAGGGGCATTACTGAGTTCAGCCAACCTGCCGGGCGTATCTCTCAAAGGATGTAACCTGCAAAGAGCAGACCTTTTACAAGCCAACTTGCAAGGGGCATTTCTCAGTTCAGCCAACCTGCAAGGAGCATTCTTAATGGGAGCCAATTTACAAGGGACAGTCTTTAGAAGAGCTAACCTGCAAGGAGCATTCCTTGTAGGAGCTAATCTATTAGGGGCAGATTTCAGTGGAGCTAACCTACAAGGGGCATTTCTCATGGGAGCCTCCTTGTTAGGAGCCAACCTTAAAGGAGCCTCTTTGCTAGGAGCAGATCTCAGTGAAGCCGAACATCTGGAATCTGCACAGATTGAATCGGCACATACCGATACCACAACTATCTTACCATACAACGCCAAAGCACCGTAAACCTAGTAGCTCACCAACCGAAAATTGACTGGTTGAGATAGATTTGGGACTCTAGCGCTGCGGCGCGACAGCGCGAGACAAGGGGAAGACGTACACTCATCACCCCATCTCGCTACTCCTCAAAGTTGCCTTGGCGGACTCTTTATACAGATTACAGATAGCGATAACTGTTAATAGCTAATTGCAATGAGCTTGAGCGTTCAGATTGAATCGGGGTGGTGTCTGATTTCCCAATTCAAATCCTCTCTTCATCTGCTAGTGCTAAAAATCAACCAGAATAACCCGAATTTGCCTGGTTGATTTAGAGTAAAATTCGATGGATGCCAACTTCAATGTAACAAGGGTTCTCAGTTATCCCAAGGGTTAACGATAGAACACGTCCCAGAAACGACTATCGGTTGATATTCAGGCATGTTAGTGTATTGGCTTAAGTAACTTTATCAATAGGAGACTGACATGATTATGAAATTTCAGGAACAACAATTAAGTCATTCAAAGCCCCACAAGCCTTTACTCCACATTCTTACCTCTGATGAACCTGTTAATAACATCCAGCATTTTTTTGATGTAGCACTGGCGGGAAGAGAAAAAGTAGAGTTTGCCAGAGCTGAACTCGAATTAAAAAAAGCTGTCGGGCTTATGGCATCCATGACTGGAGGAAATGCTAACTCGCTACCTTTTTTGTCAGCCCTTTCACTTCCTAGCATGACGACCGCAATAACTTGGACTGCCAGTGCTATTATAAGCGTAGATAACCCAACGACTGATATTGAGCCGGAAAAAAGAAATCGAGACTCACTTCATCTTCTCCAAGGGCTAAATAAAGTTGACCTGACCACTTGGTATGAAACTTTAGTTGATAAAGTTCACATTTTAGCTCTTTCACCTGAAGTCAAGTTCTTACCTGGACACCCTATAGCTGGGAAACTTTATCGACAGCATCCTTTAGACGTAAAAAGTAACTATTATTACCCAATAGACTCTTACTATTTTCTACTTTTTGATGAGAGAGAAGTAGAACTGATTCAGATATTGTCAGATTTAGGTGCTACCAAGATAGTGATTCAAAATGCATCTTCTGAGAGTAGCGAGCCAGATAGCAAGACAGTTGACACCAATGAGCTGGACAGCCTGGAGAAATTCAAGCCAGGAACTTGTGTATTTGAGTACATCGGAAAAAGTTGGTCCCCCAATATGAATTTCGATGCATCTAAATACATCTGGCTAGACTATGAGCCGATGTGGAAAGCTGTCGTTGAGGGGAGAATTCGGAATGGTTGCTTATCAGCATCATTTGAGATTAATATAGATTTCTCTGACACAATTGCTGGAAAAATTGAAGGCATAGAAGGTCTGATTGATGAAATGGAATCAATCCATTCTTTTGATTTAGAAAGTCTATTGGATCGCGCCCTACACAAGCGGAGAATTTGGGTTAAGTTTGCTGGCGATGGCACAAATCAACCCATTTCTGGGGCAAGATTAGAGAAGAATTAAAACTCTGTTTATTGAGGCTCTAACTCATAAATTTGCTCAGTACATACATACAACAAATCACTCTCCCTGCTCTTCACTTATAGGAAATTTAGAGTGAATTAGTATTAGCTACTGCCTCTACATTTCTGGTACATTCCAGATGATCATTGCTTGGGTTATTCACTTGCATGCCAACTGGATAAACTGTCATATCTTCTACTGGATATGGGCACAATAAATGCTGTAGCAACTCGGATTTTTGCACCTTTGGAGCTAGCCACAAATCGTAGTCTTGCGGAGCAAGAATGACTGGCATGCGATCGTGAATGGGGCACACGAGTTTATTCGCTTCAGTTGTTAAAATGGTACACGACTCAATCACTTTACCATCTTGCCCTTCCCAATGCTCCCAGAGACCAGCAAAGGCAAAAGGATAGTCATCACTCATGCGAAAATAAAATGGATGCTTCTGCTTCTCCTGTTGCTGCCACTCGTAAAAACCGTCAGCTAGCACCAGACAGCGTCGCTGCCGAAAAGCTGCTCGGAAAGCTGGCTTTTCAGCAACCGTCTCTGCCCTAGCATTGATCATTCTTGCCCCTATTTTTGGATCTTTTGCCCAACTAGGAATTAAACCCCAGTGCAACATTTGAAATTGCCTTTTTGTATCGTCTTTCTGCAACACTGTTGCTACTAACTGTGTGGGTGCAATGTTATATCGAGGTGTTAGGAATGGCACATTTGCCACCTCAAATGCTTGGGCAATTGCTTCAGATGATTTACTTTGACTAAATCTTCCGCACATAGTTATTGCTATCAAAAGATATACTAAAATTGCTGTAGGTTGAGGAACAGCTTCCTTAGTTTACTAATAGTCAAGAAATGCGAACTTTTGTCTACATACATTGAATTCACTAAAGTTATCGGTACAGCAAATAGCGCAGTCCAATAACCAGTAAAAAGATGCCGTAGAGCTTTTTCATCACTGCACTAGTAATGAATGGTTGGTTGGCAAAGAGTGCCCCAAAATAGAAACCAATTATCAAACCAATTGCAATATATATAGCATATTTAATATTCAAATTGCCGTTTTGATAGTAGACGACCGCTCCAAGGATGCCAATTGGCAAAATCTGAGCAGCAATAGAAGTGCCAGTGGCAAGCTTTTGATCCATATTTAACAGCAGCACCATTGCTGGTACCATAATCGCTCCACCGCCGATACCGAATAAGCCGCCAGCGATGCCAGCAGCTAAACCGATGAGCAAGAGCTGAATGAGTACAGTAGACATATGTCACCGTTTTTTGTTGGTTTAAATTTAGTCTAGCACCAACGACAAGTGACCAATTATAGACTGTATCAATCATTGGATTAATCTAGTAAACTTGTTTTTATGGTACAAACGTACCATAACATGATATAATTTAAGTTAATTGGTGATAGAATAAATAGCTACACAGGTGGTTTTGTGAGTACAAACAAATTAGTAAAGCCCTTCTTAAAGTGGGCCGGAGGTAAAAGACAGCTAGTAGATGAAATTAAGAAATATGTACCTAAAAAATACAATACCTACTATGAACCATTTTTAGGAGGAGGAGCCATCCTTTTAGAGTTGCAACCCAAAAAAGCGGTAATTAATGATAGCAATGCAGAGCTAATAAACTGTTATAAAGTTATAAAATTTTCAGTAGATGAATTAATTGAAGATTTAAGAAAACATAAAAATGAACAAGATTACTATTATAAACTCAGAGATAGAGATCGAGACGCTGTATACAAAGAGATGTGCAATAAGGTTGAGAGAGCATCTAGAATTATATATTTGAACAAGACTTGTTACAATGGGTTATTTAGAGTTAACTCTCAAGGTCATTTTAACGTTCCTTTTGGTAGATACAAAAATCCAAATTTTTTAGATGAAGCTGTCTTACGGGCAGTCAATAAATATTTTAATAATAGTAATATTGAAATATTAAATACTGATTTTGAAGAAGCAGTCAAAGATGCTGGAAAGGGAGATTTTGTATATTTAGACCCACCTTACGATCCGATTTCAGATACTGCATCTTTTACTGGTTATGATGTTAACTGCTTCAACAAAGACGAGCAAAGGCGACTTAAAAACGTTTTTGCTAAATTAATCGATAGTGGCTGCAAAGTTGTGCTTAGCAATGCTTGTACAGAATTTATTTTAGAACTATACCAGGAGTACAAAATTGAGAAAGTTGCAGCCACAAGAGCAATTAATTCCAATGCCCTCAAAAGGGGTAAAATTAATGAAGTTTTAATAACAAGTTATGATTAAAGCAAAAGAGAAAACTAAAAATGATGTTGC
>CAZZWA010000166.1:4851-11940 GCA_964657555.1 uncultured Microcoleus sp. | reverse complement strand
TGTGAATAGGCTTCTATTGGCAGACAAGAGCACACAAAATTGCGATCGCCAAAGGCATTATCTATGCGCCCGACAGATGGCCAGAACTTGCGTTCGCGAGTCCACGGTGCGGGGTAGGCCGCTTGTTCGCGGGTATAGGGGTGGTGCCATTCCATCGCGATCAGAGCTTCTGTAGTATGGGGTGCATTCTTCAAGACATTATCTTGAGCATTCACCTTACCCAGTTCAATTTCCTCTATTTCCTTGCGAATCGCGATCAGTGCATCACAAAAACAGTCGAGTTCTTCTTTAGATTCACTTTCTGTTGGTTCCACCATGATCGTACCTGCCACTGGCCAGGAGACGGTTGGGGCATGGAAGCCGTAGTCCATGAGGCGTTTGGCAATATCCTCCACTTCAATAGCAGCGGACTTTTTGAGCGATCGCAAATCTAAAATGCACTCATGAGCCACCAAACCCGCCTTTCCTTTATAAACAACAGGATAGTAAGGCGCTAATCGATGGGCGATGTAGTTAGCATTGAGAATCGCCACTTTAGTTGCTTCTGTTAAACCCTTGCCACCCATCATGACGATGTACATCCAAGAAATTGGTAGGATGCTGGCACTACCCCAAGGGGCTGCGGAAACAGCACCAACCGATTCTGTCAGTCCGTTGTCCTTTGTCTGTTGTTTTTCCTTTTCCACTGACAACTGACTACTGAGAACCGACACATCAGGTAGGAAGGGCACCAGATGAGGCCCCACTCCAATCGGCCCCATTCCAGGCCCGCCGCCGCCGTGGGGGATACAGAAGGTTTTGTGCAAGTTCAAGTGGCAAACATCTGCCCCGATCTCTCCCGGACGGCAAATTCCCACTTGGGCGTTCATATTTGCCCCATCCATATAAACTTCTCCACCGTTGGCATGGACAACAGCACAGATATCCTTAATTTGCTCTTCAAAGACGCCGTGAGTCGAGGGATAAGTCACCATCAAGGCAGCGAGTTCGTGGCTGTGCTTCTCGGCTTTAGCTTTGAGGTCATCTAGGTCAATATTGCCCTGAATGTCACAGGCCACCACCACCACCTTCAATCCACACATGACTGCACTAGCAGGATTTGTCCCGTGGGCTGACTGGGGAATCAAACAGACGTTCCGGTACCCTTCACTCCGACTTTCGTGGTACTTGCGAATCACCAGCAACCCTGTGTATTCGCCTTGAGAACCAGCGTTGGGCTGGAGAGAAATTCCTGCAAAGCCGGTAATTTCAGCCAACCATGTCTCTAATTGCTGGAACAAAACTTGATAACCCCGCGTTTGCGACTGGGGCGCAAACGGATGAATCTTGCTAAACTCAGGCCATGTCACTGGCATCATCTCAGCAGTCGCATTCAGCTTCATCGTACACGAACCCAAAGGGATCATGGATATCGTCAGCGACAGATCCTTGGTTTCTAGGCGGTGCAGGTAGCGCAACAGCTCTGTTTCCGAGTGATAGCGGTTAAACACTGGATGGGTAAGATAGCTGCTGGTGCGGGCTAAAGAGTTTTGAATTTTGAGTTTTGAGTTTTGATTTGTAGAGTCAGCTTCAACCTGGTTGAGTAATTCTTCAACGTTAAATGACAAGGCAGCCTCACCTGCGAAAATCTGCCAGAGGTCTTGCAATTCCTGCATTGTTGTTGTCTCGTCTAGGCTGATACCTACAGCAGTTTTATCCAGAATACGTAGGTTAATCCGATGAGCTTGGGCGCGGGCGAGAATTTCTTCGAGAGGACGTGCCCCTAGTTCTACTCGCACAGTATCAAAGAAACGTTCTGAACCGATGCTGTAACCCAAACGCTTCAGCCCTTCTGCCAGAATTACTGTCAGTTTATGGATATTCAGGGCAATATTCTTAAGTCCTGCTGGCCCGTGGTATACCACATACATACTAGCCATGACAGCTAGTAGCACCTGAGCTGTACAGATATTGCTGGTGGCTTTTTCGCGGCGGATATGCTGTTCGCGAGTTTGTAGGGCTAGACGCAGCGCAGACTTGCCATGAACATCTTTCGATACGCCCACAATCCGTCCTGGCACCTGCCGCTTATACTCTTCCTTAGTGGCAAAGTAAGCAGCATGAGGCCCACCATATCCCAAGGGAACGCCGAAACGTTGGGTACTGCCTACAGCAACATCAGCCCCAAATTCTCCTGGTGGCTTCAGCAGAGTTAGGCTTAATGGATCTGCTGCCACTGTGACTAAAGCCCCAATCGCATGAGCTTGTTCCACAAAGCCCCGGTAATCATAAATTGTGCCATCACTAGCAGGATATTGTAGGAGTACCCCAAACACAGGTTGCTCAAAAGCAAAGGTCTGATGGTCGCCGACAATCACATCAATATCTAGTGGTCGAGCACGGGTTTGCACGACTTCTATCGTCTGGGGATGGCAGGCTTGGGATACAAAAAAGGCTTTTGCCTTATTTTTACTAAGGCCATAGCTCATGGTCATGGCTTCTGCTGCTGCTGTTGCCTCATCTAGCAAAGATGCATTGGCAATCTCCAAGCCTGTTAGGTCTATAATTACAGTTTGGAAATTCAGCAGTGCCTCCAATCGCCCTTGAGCAATCTCTGGCTGATAAGGAGTGTAAGCGGTGTACCAGCCAGGATTCTCCAAGATATTGCGCTGGATCACAGGGGGAGTGATGCAGTCGTGATAGCCCATACCTATGAACGACCGGAACACTTGATTTTTAGAGGCAATATCTTTTAATTGGGCTAAGGCTGCGTACTCGGTTTGGGCAGCAGGAAGCTGGAGCAAAAGCTTTTTCCGAATTGCCTGTGGTACCGTTTGGTCGATCAGGTCGTCAAGGGTAGGGATTCCTAACACCTCAAGCATTTGCTGGACTTCATCGGGACTAGGGCCAATGTGCCTCCTTGCAAAAGAAATCGACTCCATCTTTATTTCTCCTAGCTGCTGACCCCTAGATTCCGCATAACGGGTATCATTTACCACAAGCTACTCTCCCGACGCTACTGTTTAATATTTTGCAACAGTATTTTTCTGTCGTCAGCAGTCAGCTTGTAAAAGTTATATGTATTCAGTAAAAGCGTCTTTATCAAGAAATTATGAAGTCATGAGCTACCAAACTGAGTGCCTTTGCTTTTTTATGACAAACATGCTCTAAGCGGTGAGTGATGAGTTTTCCCTCAGCTCATCACTCAAAACCTTGCCCTTGATTCTCAGCGCATACATGCGTTCTACTTGCTGTAGAGTTAAAATTCTACTCCCCTTCGACTTGAGCACGATACTCATTCGCAGACAAAGCATCTTTTAGTTCATCAGGATCTTTGATGCGAACTTTCAACAACCAACCCTCGCCGTAGGGGTCTTCTGCCAACTGCTCCGGAGCATCAGCGATCGCGTTGTTTCGTTCCACAACAGTACCCGAGACTGGTGCGTTCATATCTTCTACTGCCTTTACTGATTCAACTGTCCCAAAGCTTTCGCCCTTTTGCAGAGCGTCACCTATTTCTGGCAGTTCCAGAAACACGATGTCACCTAACTGGTCTACGGCAAAGGCACTGATACCAATCGTGGCAATCTCCCCCTCCAGTCTTACATACTCGTGGGAGTCCAGATACTTCAGGTCATCAGGATATTCCAAGGCCATGTTACTTCCTCAACACGCAAGTGCGTAGCTTTATAACAGCAATTAAGTTTACAGCAGCTAACCTAGATATCAGCACAATTATGGATAAGCAAAAGCTCAAACGCCTGCTAATTGGTGAATTTTCCTTGAAGAGATTCGTGCGCTCTGTCATATTTATTTATGCTTGTCTTTGCTTGTGGGCTTACTTTTTCTCAGATCGGACAATCTTTCAGCCCCAGCCATCTAGCTATCAGGACAGTAGCGAGATTTTGAAAATCACTACTGCTGACGGCGTCCAGATATCCGCTGCTTATCTGCCCAACAAGAGTGCCACCTACACAATTTTATACAGCCACGGGAATGCGGAAGACTTACTAGATCTGTTGCCGGTGCGCAGGGAGGTGCACGATCAAGGATTTGCTGTCTTCGCCTACGACTATCACGGCTATGGCACTAGTCAGGGTAAGCCTTCAGAGAGCAATGCCTATCTCGATATTGATGCCGCCTATAATTATTTGACCCAAAAGCTGGATGTGCCATCTCAGCAAATTATTGTGTACGGACGCTCTGTGGGTGGAGGGCCATCTGTTGATTTGGCATCTCGCAAACCCATTGCTGGTCTAATTTTGGAAAGTGCGTTTACCACGGCTTTTCGCGTCCGCACGCTCATCCCGATTCTGCCATTTGACAAGTTCAACAATATTAACAAGATTAGGAATGTTCATTGCCCGGTATTAGTGATCCATGGGAAGGCAGATAATGTTGTTCCCTTTGCTCATGGACAGCAACTTTTTGCCACTGCCAATGAACCAAAGCGCTGTTTATGGGTTGATGGTGCGGGTCACGATAACGTTGTTGATGTTGCGGGTGCCCAATATGTCAAAATCTTGCGCGAGTTCATTCAGCTGCTCTCAAAACCAAAGGTATAGACCTAAGTAAGTTTTTAGCAGTTTTCCTGCTCAAGATATCCCTCTAAAGACAGATAGTGACTAGAGAGTCCTTGTTGCTTAACCATTACTTATTAGGCATTACTTAATAGCCAAAATATGCCAGTTAGATTTGCTTGCGAGCTTTCTTAGTTGACATTAAATTAAAATATCTACATAATTGGGCATAAAAATATATAGCTTACTCACAAAAGTGGAAATTAGCGATGAAAAATCTGCAATACGGTTTTATACTTCGGCGGCTGGCTACTATATTGGCTGTAGCTATTCTTTCGTTAAGCGCGATCGCAGCAATTACAGGAATTCTTCTCTCTTTCTACTATGAACCTACAGCGGGTGGAGCCTACAATTCATTGAAGACCATTAAAGCTGAGATTCCCAACGGCTGGCTAATTCAGCGCCTCCATGAGATTGCAGGCAATGGGATAATTGTTGTTTCTCTCATAGAAATTGTTGTAATGTTTCTAGGAGAGCGATTCCGTCCTAGCTGGATAATGGCTTGGAGCAGCGGGATTTTGTTAACTTTAAATGCGATCGCCTTAGGCTGGACTGCTATGCTCCTTGATTGGAGTCAGCTGGGATACTGGCGTTTCACTATTGAGTTAGGGACAGTACAAGAGATCCCTGTTATTGGTTCTGGACTGCGAGAAATTCTCACAGGTGGTGGGGCCATCAATACTGTCACAGTCGCCCACCTGTACACATTACACAGTTACGTTCTCTCCATGGGGGCGTTAATTCTTGCTGCTATTCATCTAGGAGGGCTACTGATACAGGAGAAAGAAATGGGGATAGAATCGGAGGCTGGACTATCTCTAACTGATTAACTGATGCAGCAAAATCAACAGTATTGACATCCTCCTCTGCCTAAAGGCACGAGGATTCCAAAGATTACTCTTTGGGTTTCCTCTTTCCACGACTCGACTTACTTAATTGTTAATCACCCACTAGGGGTGTCCCCTGAGCCTGCCGAAGGGTAAGGCTTGTACCTTTCTCCTGAACTCGTGAACTTCTCTCTTTATCAATTTTCTAAGGCAGGCATTCTGCCTGCCACAAAATTCTTCAAGATATTAGTGACACTCCTCCCCGTGACGAAAGTCACATTTTTCTCATGAGACGGATCACGAAGCTTTAGAGAAATTGTCACATTTTCTAAAGTTTTTAATCACTCAATACTCTATAAAAAAAGCTTACATTTGTATTTATAATTCAAGTGGATGTCATGCCAGCTCCAGCCACTTTACCTCAAGTCACAGCTAAGCCATCAATATTTCTGAGCACTCCTTCAGTACTCAGACAGGTATTACCTGATACTTATCAAACTGAAACAGTGGTAAAGTCTAACAATTTTGGGTGCAATATTGCAGAAGCGCAAGAAATAATATGTAACTTTTTTCTGGAGATTGTTAAGCAATGGCCAGCAAATTTAGTTTTGAAAGAGTTTAATGAATTATTCATTAATCCAGTCATGGAACGTGTGAGTTCAAAACTCTGCCAAGCTCTAGACCAAATTATTTTATCTAAAGATGAAGCAAGGTTTAAAAACACACTAAAACGGTGTTGCTACATTTTAGTCAATAATTGGATTTCGGAGAGAAGCTATCAGCCAACTCAAGATTTAATTAAAATTTTCTCGGAGTCAACTCCCCCGAATTACCTATTACCTCTAGTTTTAAAACATCTAAAGGCGTGGGTTACCAATTTTATTCATAGCGAAGACTACGAAGAACTTAAGCTGTTTGTTGCTAAATTTGAGGAGAAAAAGCACTGGAAGTGTCGCTATACTTCTTATTTGCTAGCTTCTCAGTATACAAATACTAAAAACTCAACAGAGCATCGCCAAGCTGCTAGGAATCTATCAAAGCAGTTGCAAGATCAATTCAAGATGGATCTTGCAATGTACACAGCTCGTTCTCAAGTAGCTACATTCAAAGATAGCAAATCCCAAAACCCTACGGCTCTTGGAGATGAAGCTCTGCGTTTAGTCAAAAAGATTTTATCAAAACGCGGCTCGTTCAGCTATCCAAGTTTAGCTAATATTTTTTTAAACCAAACTCGACAGTTTTGCTACAAAGATTTTAAACAAAGCCTACTTAAATATTTAATTTTCTCTGAGAATAATAAAGGATTAGTAGAAACTTTAAAAATCAAGCTTGGTGAAAATCTAGAATTTCTTTATGAGAAAGATCAAGAAGAGGAATTGAATAATCACCTACTTCTTAAAACTTGCAATCGGGTCATTGAGTACTTAACGACAGAAAAGTCAGGGGAACCTTCTCCTTTATTCGTTTTATTAGCTTCTCAGGGTAATCCCTTAACTCTGGCGGTTATTCTGGTCAGGATTATTCTGATTTGCCCCCAAACTCGTACTCACTTAGAAACTTGTGTTGCCAAGTTAATTCAGTACTATGAAGATTACTCACAAACAGAATGTCAATGGGTAATCAATTTTTTAGAGGTTTTAAGAATTATATTGACTGTCTATAATGAAAATGTTCAATACAACTTGGTAAATATGAGAGATGAT
>CAZZWA010000166.1:3603-4751 GCA_964657555.1 uncultured Microcoleus sp. | reverse complement strand
CAATTCTAAACACTTTTTAAGGCAACAATTGGGTCTAGTTTAGCTGCTTGTTTCGCTGGTGCTATACCAAAAAATAGGCCGATGCCTCCAGAAATCCCTACGGTAAGAATGATCGCAATAGGTGAAACTCCGGCATTCAGTGGCGTGAATAATCCTACTAATATCACACCGCTGATGCCAAAAAACGTGCCGATTAAGCCTCCAGTCGCGGATAAAATTAAAGTCTCGAACATGAACTGAATCAAGATGTCTTGCCCAGAAGCACCAAGAGCCTTCCGGAGCCCAATTTCTGGAGTGCGCTCGCTTACAGAGAAAAGCATAATGTTCATAATGCCAATTCCCCCCACTAATAGTGAGATCCCAGCGATCGCTGCTAGCAGAATAGTCAAAGCACCTGTAACCGTTCCGACAGTTTCCAGTAAATCCTTCTGACTATCGACAAAAAAGTCATCCTCTGTAGTAATTTTGTGCCGCAGTCGTAACAAGTTAGTAATCTGAAACTTAGCTGCGTCCATACTGTCGCCATTATTAGCAGTAACGATGAGAAATGAGAGTTCGGTACCATAGGGAGATGTTCGTCCAATCAGCCGATTGGCCATTGTGGTAAGTGGGACAAAAGCTGTATTGTCTAGGTTATTTCCTAAGAAAGAGCCTTTAGATTGCATAACCCCAATCACGACAAAGCTGACACTTTTGAGCCGCACTAGCTGACCTAGTGGAGATCTATCAGCAAACAGTTTCTCTGCTAAGTCAGAACCCAAAATAACAACTCGATCATTCCGCTGTAAATCTAGAGGTGTTAAAAAACGACCTTGAGCAATCTGAAAACCTCGTACTGAGAGAAACTCTGGAGTTACACCACTTATTAGACTATTTGTACTTTTATTGCCGTAGTTAACCAAATCTCGGCTGTCAATTTCAGGAGCTACTTTGTTTACTGAAGGCACTTGAGAGGCGATCGCCTCAGCATCTGCCAAAACCATAGTTTTGGGTTGATTGATGGTTTTGCGAGCGTTACGGCTGCCTGGACCTACAAACAACACATTAGCTCCCAGAGCCTCGAACTTCTCAGCAGCTAACTTTTGTGCTCCTTGTCCAATCCCTACTAGAGCAATGACAGAGGCGTTGCCAATAATAATTCCTAACAT
>CAZZWA010000166.1:0-3503 GCA_964657555.1 uncultured Microcoleus sp. | reverse complement strand
ATTGGATATTTTTTTATTTGGAAGTCCCTTACTAGGAAGAGTTAGGAGAGTGAGGCCAAATATGAGTCTGCCTTCAACTCTCAGGCTTGGAGACAATCCTTGTATCTGGTACAAGTGCGTTTTTAGTCAATTGCAGACTTAGCACTAAAGCCACCAGTATTGCTAAAGCTCCACTTAGAAAAGGGCTAGAACTCCCAAATAGCGTAAAGCTGAATCCTGCCCATGCTGGCCCTCCAATCCGTGCCAAGGCAGATGTCGAACTCGCCACTCCCAGCGTTTTTCCTTGCTGATCTGCTGCTGTATATCGTGAAATTAGACTGCTCAGTGTCGGTTGGCTTACACTAATTCCTCCTGTCAAAAGTGTGATTGCTGCCAACAATAACGGTAGAGTTTTCGAGAACGTAATCAGCAGGAAACCTAAAGCTAATGCCGATAGCCCTAAGACAAGCAACTTCATTTCACCAAAGTTTTTCCTGAGAAATCCGATCAGTCCACCTTGGATGATTGTGCTCACTACACCCATAAATCCAAATGAGTAACCAATCTGCTGAGGTTCCCAGCTAAGCTGCTGCTTGCACCACAGAGCAAATATAGATTCCATGGCGGAGAAAGCAAAGGCCACTAAAAAGTACATTCCAATCAGCAGACTGATCTGTGGATGATGCAATACCTTTAACAAAGTCACCAAACGTTTATATTGGTTTGGCTGAGATTTGATTTTGGCTTTGATCTCCGGATTCAGGGATTCTGGAAGCAAGATTAAGGCGACGGTGAACGCCAGTAAGGATAATCCAGCAGCAAAGAACGACGGTAGATGAGAATTGATTTTTTGCGGCTCGATTCCTGCCAAGATACCGCCGATAGCTGGACCGAGAATGAAGCCAAGTCCAAATGCTGCTCCAAGCATGCCCATGCCACGAGCCCGATTAGCTGGCGTAGTGATGTCTGCTATGTACGCCTGAGCAGCTGCAATGTTCCCTGCCATGACTCCGGCAAGACCACGAGCAACAAACAAAATCCATAACGAATTTGCCACACCCAACCCTATGTAGGCAATGACTGAACCTGCCAAACTGAGCAATAAAATAGGACGACGTCCGTAGCGATCGCTCAGGCTTCCCCATATGGGGGCAAAGAAGAATTGCATTAACGAATAAATAGCTACAAGTAGTGTAGCTTCATTAGGTTTTGCACCGAATTGATCAGCGTATAAAGGCAATAATGGCAGAACGATTCCAAAGCCTACCAAGTCGATGAATACGGTCAAAAACAACACAACTATAGCTTTATTATTCATCAATTGTCCTCAATTCAAAAACATAATTTAGTGAATACTTACAGTTATCTACATTTATTTACATAGGTACTCCTAGATAAAAATTATTAAATCCTTTGCTTTTGAAACTGAGACCCTAATGCTAACCTATAGCTTTGCTTCAGTAGCTATCAATCATGATTCGGGCGACAATTTATCTCTCAAGCATTTGTTTCTCTATTTATAGGTGTCATCGCTGGTTTTCCATGTGTAAAGTGTCCTATCGGCTATTGCTGAATCGGCATTCTGTCGCTTCGTCTTAGACAGAGCAAATCCTTCCCTAGAGAAGGATTTGTTCGGATTAAAGCCAGATAAGTTAAGTCTAATTATCGTTTACTAACTACTCAGACTGTTGCCATTTTGGCATAAAAATTTTACAATAATGTTTTGAACGCTCAGTAGTAAGTTAACAAACTGTAATTAAGTTAAGTCAGAGTTTCCTAATCAGCTAATAAAGCTTGTAAGTAACAAGATACTCGTCAGCATCAACACTAAGCGCACCTGTTTTTCCAAAACCTTGCCGTCTATCCAATATCTGAACTCATCCTGAATCCAGGCAAGTTCCTGTTATTCAGTTGCTGTGCTCAGTTCAAAGGTTAATTGGGTTGTGGAAGACCCATTATATAGTGATTAAAGTCCCAGTAAACGATGAACAGTATTCAGCGACAGGTTACGGGCTTTTAAGGTTGTCATTTTTGGCGATTAGTGCAATTATAGGGAGCTGCATAGCTGGTATTGCCGTCTCCATATTCCTGCTTTTATACTGCCTCAATCTTGCAAGTATATAGCAGAAGATGCAAATGCTGCTTCGGGTGTACCGTAAAAGCTACCGTTGTCGAATACACAAAGTTCGTACTTTTCGTTGCTGTAAGTATAAAAAGCAAAACTCCAAGCTTCCTCATCTCCAAAATAACGGAGCCTACACAGGTGTATTGGAGTATTTCGCAGCCGTTCGATATGTTCCTCTCGGGATTCAGGGAAATCTGCTGGAGGAAAGTCGGGAGCTACATGAGGTTCTGTATAAGCATCAATGTAACAAAACTGGCTGCGAAAGCGAATATCAAGGCGAGTATATTTGCCCGCATAGTACACTTCAGCATATTTGAGAATACGCTGCTTGATGCGTTCTTGAACAGCTTTTGAAATCTTAACCCCGCCAGAGTCAGGCTCGCGAACCCAAGGAGACATTAGACTCACCCTTTCTTCTGTTGTTAATAGTTTAGTGCAGATTCGCTAAGGTATTAGTACACACAGGGGCGATCGCCAAACTTGACAGAACGACAACAAATGCGAGGGAAACATATATGTCAGTGTTAGAAGCTTCTTGGAAGCACGAGTATATCACCAGCAATGGGATCAAGCTGCACTACGTGACCCAGGGAGAAGGCCCCTTAATGCTACTGCTACATGGGTTCCCGGAATTCTGGTATTCCTGGCGACATCAGATACCGGAGTTTGCTAAGGAGTTTAAAGTCGTCGCCCTAGACTTGCGCGGCTACAACGAAAGCGACAAACCGCCAAATCAATCAGCTTATGTGATGGACGAGTTTGTCAAAGATGTTGAGGGGGTGATTAAGGGACTCGGCTACGGCAGTGCCGTGCTAGCGGGTCATGATTGGGGAGGCGCGATCGCTTGGTACTTTGCCTATGCCTATCCGGAACTGGTAGACAGGTTAATTGTGCTGAATCTGCCTCACCCTGCCAAGTTTGCCGAGGGTTTTTTCACTCCTCAGCAGTTGCTGCGCAGTTCTTATGTCTTTTTCTTTCAGATACCAGGGCTACCAGAATTACTTTTACAGGCGTCAGATTACCAAGCGATTGAAACGGCTTTTACAGGCATGGCTGTTGACAAAAGTGCTTTCACCAAGGCGGATCTTGACGCTTATAAGGATGCCGCTGCCAAACGCGGTGCCTTAACAGCCATGCTAAATTATTACCGCAATTTTAATCAGCAGAAATTGCTCAGCAAAGATTGGAGCGTTCTGGAAGTTCCCACCCTGCTAATTTGGGGAGAGAACGATACAGCACTCGGTAAGGAACTCACCTATGGCACAGAAGCTTATGTGAAAAACTTGCACATCAAGTACATCCCGAACTGTAGCCACTGGGTACAGCAGGAACAGCCTCAGTTGGTGAACCACTATATCCGAGAGTTCCTCATCGACTATATCCATCCTCTTTAATTGGT
>CAZZWA010000165.1:5320-11942 GCA_964657555.1 uncultured Microcoleus sp. | reverse complement strand
CGACACGGGCGCGACGAATAGCACGGGAAACTGCCTTGACAGCATCCTCTTGACCAATCAGGCGCTGGTGCAGGGTGTCTTCCATGTGCAGCAGCTTCTCTGATTCAGATTCGGTCAGTTTGTTGACTGGGACGCCTGTCCAAGAAGCCACAATTTGGGCGATATCCTCTTCATCCACTATCGGAGAAACATCATCCCGGCTTTCAGCTGGCTTTTTGCTTTGGGCGATCGCTCTAATTTCTGCCTTAATCTCCATTTCGCGATCGCGTAGCTCTCCTGCCCTATCAAAGTCTTGCGACCTGACGGCGTCGTCCTTTTCCTTGAGAACTTGACGCAGTTCCTTATCTAGTTCCTTCGCTGCGGGGGGCAGTTGGGAGTTGATCAGACGGACGCGAGACCCAGCTTCATCTACCAAGTCAATCGCCTTGTCTGGTAAGTATCTGTCAGAGATGTAACGGTCGGAGAGCTTAGCGGCTGCTTCCAAAGCTGCATCTGAGATTTTCAGCTTATGGTGTTGCTCGTAGCGCTCGCGCAATCCATACAAAATTTCTATTGTTTCCGGCACCGTCGGTTCGCCGACCATCACTGGCTGGAATCGGCGCTCTAGGGCAGCATCCCGCTCAATGTGTTTGCGGTACTCATCCAATGTTGTGGCGCCGATGCACTGCAACTCCCCTCTAGCCAAGGCTGGTTTGAGAATGTTGGCGGCGTCGATCGCGCCTTCAGCCGCACCAGCACCAATCAGGGTGTGTACCTCATCTATCACCAGGATGACATTTCCCGCGCTTCGGATCTCATCCATGATTTTCTTGAGTCGCTCTTCAAATTCACCTCGGTACTTGGTGCCTGCCACCAGCAACCCAATATCAAGAGTGACGACTCGCTTCTCTTCCAAGATGTCTGGGATGTCATTATTGGCTATTCGCTGGGCTAACCCTTCCGCGATCGCTGTTTTGCCCACCCCAGGCTCCCCAATTAGTACTGGGTTATTCTTGGTGCGGCGACCCAAAATTTGGATCACTCGTTCAATTTCCTTTTGACGACCCACCACCGGATCTAGCTTGCCCTCTGCTGCCATTTGAGTCAGGTTGGAGCCGAATTCATCCAAGGTTGGTGTCTTCGTTCGTTGACCACCCCCAGCCATTGCTGGTTCTGCGGTCTCTCCCAACATTCTAATCACTTGGGTCCGGACTTTCGACAGGTCAACCCCTAGGTTTTCCAATACCCTAGCGGCTACTCCTTCTCCTTCCCGGATGAGTCCCAGAAGCAGGTGTTCTGTGCCTATATAGTTATGGCCCAGTTGGCGAGCTTCTTCTAAGGATAGCTCTAGGACGCGCTTGGCCCTTGGAGTGAAAGGGATTTCCACTGCCACGAAGCCCGAGCCACGACCGATGATCTTCTCGACCTCAATCCGGGCGTCTTTTAGGTTAACGCCCATTGATTTCAGTACTTTCGCGGCTACCCCCGTTCCTTCGCCAATTAGACCCAGAAGTATTTGTTCCGTGCCTACGAAGTTGTGTCCCAGGCGACGGGCTTCTTCCTGGGCCAGCATGATTACCTTAATAGCTTTTTCTGTGAAGCGCTCAAACATGGCGGATTTCCATCACCTGCTGCTTGCCTGTATGGTGATTCTAGCATAGGGTTATTATCCTGCCAGTACGGTTAAGACTACCTTTCCTGCCGATTAAGTCAGTTTTTAGAAATATTTAAGTTTGCGGTACCTCAGCTTCTGTCAGGAGTTATAAAGTTTGTATAAAGACTTTATGAATTGTTAAGGATAACAAGCTGGAAGGACTGGGCGCTTGAGGAATTAGACTAAATTTTCTTGATAATTTCTTCCTCGATAATTCCTAATTTCTGCTTCACCCATAAGATGCTAACTTTTGGCATGAAAGCTGCCACCCTTTTGTTACGATCCGATCGCAAACAGATTTATCCCAATCCTCCAGGGTTTTGGCAAATTCAGGCTTCTGGAGACCGCTGCGCCAGAGAATTAGTGCATCTTCACCACTATCTTTGTAATAGCGGCGACGTCGTCCCGCTTCCTGGAAACCAAATTTTTGGTATAGAGACAGCGCTGTGTGATTAGATGCCCGGACTTCCAAAGTTGCTCTCTCCAATCCCCGCATCTTGGCTAGCCGCAGAAGGGCACTCAATAGCAGCAGTCCCAGTCCTTCACGCCGATAGTCTGGATGAACAGCTAATAGGGTAATATGAGCCTCTTCTAAGATCGCCCAAGAACAACCTAGACCCAATAGAGATTGGGGATTAGAGATTAAGGAACTCGGAGTCTCCTCTGAGGATAAAGGGTAATGAGGATTTCCCTGTTCTCTGTGGCTAGTCCCTAATTCCCAGTCCCCATTTTCATCAGCAGCCGAAATTCCAGGAGCTGAGTCAAGAATTAGTAAATCACTGTTGGGACTGGCCAGCTCTCGTTGATACCCCTCCAAAGTCCAGATTCCGCCAAAACATAAGTGGTCAAGTTCCACGACTGCTGGTAGTTGTTCTGCTGTTAGTGGCTTAAGTTCTAAAAAAGTCACGGTCTCTAATTGTACACTAAGAAACGAGACTATCTTCCCGCCAGTTAAGCAACTTTTGGAAAATTATCAGCTCATGCTATCAACTCACCAAGTCGTGGTGGAAAATTCAGGACGTCAGTATCTACCTTTGACTAGTAGGCAAGTCAATGTCCAAGATTCCTCGTCTTTGATCTCACCCAATCAGGAACTTTTACCTCTCACTAGCTCAGTCGATAGCCACGACTGTCTAGAAATTGGCGGCTGTGATCTGAAAACACTGGTGGAGCAATTTGGTTCACCTTTATATATTGTGGACGAAGAAACGCTGCGGATGGCATGTCGTCAGTACCGGGAAGCTTTCAGCCGCCATTATCCTGGTGAATCTCAGGTTCTCTATGCTTCTAAAGCCTGGAGTTGTCTGGCCATCTGCGCGATCGCCCGACAAGAAGGTTTGGGCGTAGACGTTGTATCCGGTGGTGAACTTTATACCGCCCTACAGGCAGGTGTTAGTCCCAGCAAAATATATCTACACGGCAATAATAAATCTCGTGAAGAACTTTATCTAGCTGTTGAGTCTGGCTGCACTATTGTTATTGACAACTGGCTAGACTTACATACCTTAGTAGGGCATGGAGCATGGAGCATGGGGCATGGGAAAAAATCAAATCAATTCCCACTTCCCAATTCCCCCATTCGGATTATGCTGCGGTTCACCCCGGGGATCGAGTGTCACACTCATGAGTACATTCGTACTGGGCACCTAGATAGTAAGTTTGGCTTCGATCCCAACCAGTTGGATGAAGTATTTGCTTTTGTGAGCCAGCACCCCACCCTCAATTGCCTTGGTTTGCATGCTCATATCGGCTCTCAGATCTTTGAACTCCAACCTCATCAGGATCTAGCGGGTGTGATGGTGGAGTGGCTGAGTAAAGCAACTAAGGCAGGATTGCCAGTAACAGAGTTAAACGTGGGTGGGGGCTTAGGCATTCGCTATACAGAATCGGACGATCCCCCAACTATTGAAGAGTGGGTAAAAGCCATCAGCATGGCTATTACAGACGCCTGTAAAGCGCAGCAAGTCACCCTACCCAAGTTATTATGCGAACCAGGGCGATCGCTGGTCGGTTCTGCTTGTGTCACAGCCTACACTACAGGCAGCCAAAAGGTGGTTCCTCAGTTGCGCACATATTTGTCAGTTGATGGCGGTATGTCCGATAATCCTCGTCCCATCACTTATCAATCTATCTATCGAGCACTTGTGGCCAACCGGATGTCAGCTCCCCTGACGGAAACAGTTACAATTGCTGGTAAACACTGCGAATCTGGAGACATTGTGATCAAAAATGCCCTGATACCTAAAACTGAATCAGGAGATATCCTCGTAGTGATGAGTACGGGCGCTTATAATTACAGCATGGCTTCTAACTACAATAGGTTGCCTCGTCCGGCGGCTGTTTTAGTGAAAGATGGAGACGCCAATCTGATTTTACAAAGAGAAACCTACCAAGATTTAATTCGACAAGATCGCTTACCAGAAAGACTCCAAGTCAATAATGAAGTGTGCTAGCGCCTACATGCGGTTCACGAAAGCCAGGTGTCAGCCTGAGGTTTTAGTGGCTCCATATAGCGCTAACACGCATTTAAGAAAAGCGAAGCGGCGCGTCAGCCGTAGAAGCCAGCCTGTGCGAAACACATAGGGTCTAGTTGCTCTCTGTTCGCAAGATGAATTATTAATTTATTTAGTTCATAGTTCATCTTTGATTGTTAATCATTTCCATAGTCTCTGGTTCAAAAGTGACTGAGATTGATAGCATGAAATCAGCAGGACTTGCGCAAGTCTGGCTTGTCATACTGAGCGTAGTGCTAGCATAGCGGCTGTATTAGCAGCTAGCATCTTCAATATTCTTCCCTTTACAGGGCTTGCCCCTGAATAAAGTGGAGGGTTAGGCTCAGAATGACACAATTTGCTCTAGTGCCTAAGTCCCGATCAAGCCACTGACAGCTGTCAGTCATTAGCTAATCCCTAGTTACTAACAGCTATTGCCTCGGAAAAGCAAACTTCAGCTAAGTTAATTAACGTTCATGTCTTCGGGTCCCGGTTTTGACCCTGCCTGGACTCCGTCCTTGTCCTTGCTGATTCACGGCGTCGATGTGGGATTAGTTCTGGCCCTCACCTACTTGGTACTCCTCATCATTGGGGAGCGACGTACTATGTGGATGGTTCGGGGGTTGATTGTCCTGATGCTAGCTGCGGCAGTAAGTAACCACTTGGGGTTGCGGCTATTGGGCTTCGTCCTGGAAAAGTTGGTGCTTGGCTCGGCTGTAGCCATGGCTGTGATCTTCCAGTCAGAGTTTCGCCGATTCCTAGAGCAACTGGGACGGGGAGAAATTATGCAGTTCTTTCAACCCTCTCGACGGCAAATACCTAAGGCAGACAGTGTCATTGACGAAATTGTGGACGCCGTCAAAGAACTATCGCAAAATCGCATCGGCGCTCTGATAATTCTGGAAACAAGTGGGCCGCTCGACGAGCGGGATTTTTCCGTCCCTGGTGTTAAACTCAACGCGGAGCTTTCCAAAGAACTATTGCAGACCATCTTTCAACCGAAGACGTTACTCCACGATGGAGCAGTTTTGATTCGCGGCTCCCGCGTCGTCGCTGCTGCCGTAATTCTGCCGCTTTCCAATCGCACAGCCTCGCGCCAGCTAGGCACGCGTCACAGAGCGGCAATGGGTATTACAGAACGTGTCGGAAATTGCATATGTGTGGTTGTATCTGAAGAAACGGGTTCTATTTCTATGGCAGAAAGAGGAGTCTTAAATCGGCCCTTAACCAGCAGTAAACTGAAAGAATTGCTAGACGCTCGATTCTCCCCATCTGTTGACCGCGAGGCAGTTCCTCAGGGTCTACGCAGTTTGGGTCGCCGAATTCGTGCCAAGGGATGGACAATAATTTCCCGTTTACTTCGTCTTCATCCATCGAGCCCTGAAGATAAGAAATGACTGCTAAGCCTACTACATTGCAGGATCTACCTGCTGACTTGAATCAAGAGCGACTGCCCAAGCATGTGGCGGTAATTATGGATGGAAATGGCCGGTGGGCCAAACGTCAAGGGTTACCCAGGATTATTGGTCACCGTCGGGGAGTGGATGTCCTCAAAGATCTGCTTCGTTGCTGTAAAGATTGGGGAATCCCAGCGCTTACGGTTTATGCTTTTTCCACGGAGAACTGGGGAAGACCTCAAGAAGAAGTAGAATTCTTGATGACCTTGTTTGAGCGGGTGTTGCGGCGCGAACTCCAGGAAATGGTGAAAGAAAATGTGCAGATTCACTTTGCAGGAAATTTAAGTGCTCTGCCACTATCGCTCCAAGCAGAAATTGAGCGCTCTATGAGCGAAACCGAGCACAATCGCAGCATCAAGTTTACAGTGGCTACGAATTACGGGGGACGACAGGAGATTCTGCAAGCCTGTCGTGCGATCGCGACTCAAGTACAGCAGGGTGTGCTACAACCAGAGCAAATTAATGAAGCTTTGTTTGAGAGCCACCTCTACACTGCTAATTTGACAGATCCAGATTTGCTGATCCGCACCAGTGGTGAGATGCGTCTGTCGAATTTTCTCCTATGGCAATTGGCATACTCAGAAATTTACATCACCGAAACCCTCTGGCCAGATTTTGACCGAGCTGAGTTTCACCGAGCTTTATGTGATTATCAAAAGCGCGAGCGCCGATTTGGGAAAAAAGTGTAGCCACAAAATCCTCTTAAGGGCCAGAAAAAACGGCATCTTCAATGTCTTGACGAGTGAGGGAGTACTTGAAGGAGCGGTGAATATCCCTTCCAATCTCGCCAGCTTGGATGTAGCGCACGGTTAGTTCTTCGACTTCCAGACATAGCTCAGCATTCCAAGATTGCCGCTCAACGTGCCAGCAGTGTAGCTCGTGGCGATCTTGTTGACATCCAAGTTCTTGGAGCCACTGCTCAATATCAGGTAAGGGATGGTTATATAGGGGTGTATCAGCAGGTGGAAGGGTCATGTTAAATTTGGCTAGCGCTTCGCGCCGCTCTACTAGAAGATTTTGGATTGAATGATTCTGGTGTG
>CAZZWA010000165.1:0-5220 GCA_964657555.1 uncultured Microcoleus sp. | reverse complement strand
GAGGCATGGATTGGCTGAGGCTGCGAAACCGGACGGTTCAAGTTTAGGGGAGCCTGAATCACGTTCAGGCGTGAATAACCAATCTTCTGGTCATACACTGTTCGTCGCTCTGGGTTGCTCAAAGTTGCATAGGCTTCATTTAATTGCTGGAACTTAGCTGTCGCAATCTGAGCTGGCAGCTCAGTCGTATCAGGATGGTAACGTTTGCTGAGTTCCCGATAGGAGCGCCGGATTTCCAGCCCAGATGCTGAAGGATGCAACCCTAGTAGGGCGTAATATGTGGTCGCCGTGGTTGCTTGATACAGCATCCTGCGACCTGTTTCGTTCGGAGTTGACCTATTCTGAGTCACCGAATCTTCCCTCTGCCTGATTGGGAATGTTGTTTAATTATTGTAACTAGGTGATGCCCTCTAGGAATACTGCCATCAGACTGGAAGTACACAAACAAAGCCCGCCTGCGTGGTTACCGATTGAGGGGGGAGCCAGTGCTGTACCTGTCTTTCTTCAGAGTCTGGAGGATGTATGATAACCACGAGGCTATATTTTTGACAGAAAGTGAGGAGTGAAGCCGGATGAAAAAGCTCTCCTAGCCATACTAATCTTTTTCATATTTGGGAAGAGGTTTTCCCACGCTTATTTTGGGAAAATCTCACCATCAGGTTTCTGGCCTTCTAACAACTGCCAGAGCTGAATCTCATAACAGAAGTGACGCTCAAAGATATTGCGTGCTTCTAGCCCCTCGGCAATCAGTTCTTTGACTTGGCGACCAAATATCTTGCCAATCAAAGCATGCAATGGTGGGACGGCGATCGCCGCGAGTGCCGCAATATACTTTATGGTAGTTAGCCCGAAAGTGCGGAAGAGATGAACACCCAGATCAATAGTTGGCACAATCTGCTTTGAGATGTCCTTCGTTGTAACACTTTTAAAACCAGCCCGAATTAGTGCGGCATGGAGATCGCTGGCGACATGACAGTTGGAGAAGATGCCAGAATTGTATCCTGCATCAGTGCGCAGCATGTCGGCAAGCAATAAATAGCCACCACAGGAGAGCAAGCGGGCAGCACCTTGAGCTATGTCGTCTGCGGCAATATACTGGCTACTTTCGCTAAAGAGTATGAGATCGTAGAAGTGGGGTGGCTGGAATTTTTCAAATGTCGATAGGTAGAACGGTGCCTGACCGTTGGTGCGATCAAGGAACATGGACTCCTGGAACGTATCTGGTGCAAGCCCTTCAACGGCAAAACCACGGGCGAGCAGATATGCAGCATTGCCGCCAATGCCACAGCCGACATCAAGGACGGTATTTATTCCCGTAGGGATCAGATTTAATAGATGAGCGGTATAAGCTTCCTGTGCAGCGCATAGCCTTGAAATAGTCAGATCCTCAGTAGAGGTTGGTAGTGGGTCCCAATACCCATAATGGAGATAGGGCGAGCCTGTGAGTCCAAGATAGTACTCAATTGCCGCATTTTGATAACGTGTTGCCTTGGGAATACGGATTGATTTAGACTTTGGCATCCTAAGCACCTATGGAACTTAACGCATTGACAGACATAACCAACTATTATTGCTCGATTCAATAGCCGATTAGCCTGATGAGCACAGTCCTCAAAAGACAATCCTGCTCAGCTAAGCATTACAGCCTTAGTGTAAATTTTTTCTGGGAGCAGAAGCTGTTGCACTCTGTCAGCTCAACTCACCGCCAACAATTATGGAACTGATTGGGTAAGTCAGAGTCAATAAATCTACTGAATGTGAGAAGTTGCCCAATTTCCCGTTACATTAAGGTCTGAGCACACTCCTTTTCGCGAACAGAGCTTATTGACTGTTACTAGCTGCATGAAACTGAGTTTTAATCGTGCTTTTGACAAGTTAAATAGCAAGAGAGTAATGCCAGCCCTTGCTTGGCCTCTGTCGATCCTGTGGTTGCTGTTGATTGGCTGGCTGGCTTTTTTCTGGAATTTAGGTAGTATCGGTCTGGTTGATGAGACAGAGCCGTTGTTTGCCGAAGCTGCCCGCCAGATGATGGTGACAGGCGATTGGATTACGCCGTTTTTCAATGATCAGACTCGTTTCGACAAGCCTGCGTTGATCTACTGGTTGATGGCGATCGCCTACGCAGTTTTGGGTGTGAATGAATGGGCGGTGCGCCTGCCTTCGGCACTGAGCGCGATGGGAATGGTTAGCTTGGGCTTTTATACGCTATGGTGTTTCGGCATTCCCCTGGAGGCTATCCGCAGCCGCGCAGTTGAGTCGCAACTAACTAGTGCTGGGTTTCCCAATCGTCGGTACTGGCTGACAGCTGGGCTGGGTGCTGCTTTAATGACACTGAATCCGGAAACAATTGCCTGGGCGCGAACTGGTGTGTCTGATATGCTGCTAACGGGGTGCATGTGCTCAGCTTTGCTGTCCTTTTTTCTGGGTTATGCCCAACCTTCAAAACCGGCATTACAAGCTCGTTGGTATTTAGCTTTTTATGTGTTGACTGCTTTGGCTGTGTTGACCAAAGGACCAATAGGAATCCTATTGCCCGTAATCATTATTGGCTCGTTTTTACTTTACCTAGGTAACTGGCGAGAAGTATTGTGGGAAATGCGCCTAGTGCAGGGTGGATTTCTGTTTTTGGCGATCGCCCTGCCTTGGTACGTATTGGTGATTCAGGCAAATGGCTGGGTTTATATTAAATCGTTTTTTGGCTACCACAACTTGGAGCGGTTTACGGGTGTTGTTAATTACCACTCGGGTCCCTGGTACAGTTACTTTTTGATAGTGCTGCTGGGGTTTGCTCCTTGGTCGATCTACTTGTTGATGGCGATCACACGGGTGCAGTTCTGGAAGCGATCGCACTGGCGCTCAACGGAACGCTCGACTCAGCTTGGTCTATTTGCCTTGTTCTGGTTTATCTGTATTTTTGGCTTCTTCACTATGGCTGTTACTAAACGGCCCAGCTATGTGCTCCCCTTGATGCCAGCAGCAGCAATTCTCGTAGCCCTAGTTTTTAGTTCCGAGTGCTTCAACAATTCAAAACGTAGTACAGACGAACTCCCATACACCCGGACAAACTCAAAGCTCTTCTCATTGAGTGGCTGGTTGAATGTGGTGTTTTTAGTGGTGTTGGCAGGGGCAATCTTATCAAGTCCGTACTTAGTCGGCACCGATCCTGCTGCACCTAACTTAAGCCAGATGGTAGAACAATCGGGTTTACCAGTCTTAGGGGCTGCTATTTGGGTGATCGCCGCAGCTGCTGGCGCTGTTTTACTATTACGTCGCCAGGGACGGTGGCTCATAGGCGTGAATTTAGTAGGATTTTTGGCCTTTCTGATCTTTGTGCTCACGCCTGGTTACTTGCTACTGGATTACACCCGTCAGTTGCCCTTGCGGCAATTGTCTGCACTTGCCGTTCAAGAGGGGCGACCAGACGAAGAGTTGATCATGATTGGTTTTAAAAAGCCTAGTGTAGTGTTTTATACAGAGCGTCATGTCATCTATATTGAAAAACTGAATACTACTCCCCCCAATCTTCCATTAAAGTGGGGAGGCGGGAAAGCTGAGCCAACTTCTGTGCTCGTACTGACTCATCCACAAAATTTGTCTAAATTAGGACTAAAGCCTCATCAGTACCAGAAGTTAGGCCAAGCTGGGGCCTATCAGCTTATCCGAGTTTCTTTATCTGGAATCTGGACTGGTTGGCAAGCCTAAATGACATTAGGTGGATGCGAAGAAAGCTTTACCGCCTTCTGTTCGTACACCACTCCACAAATTGCCGATAACAGCAACCACCCCTGACAATTAATCCGAATGTCGAACACTGTTACGTCTACAGTGTTGAATATCGTACAGGCACTGAAAGCCACTAAATAACTGAAAATGATTAGCTGATCTTGACGCGACTCGGATGACCATTTAGCTAATAACAAGATACCTTGAGCCATCACCCAACCGACTAAACTACAAAAGAGAATTGTTGCCGGAATGCCAGTTTCCGCACTCATCATCAGGAACAAGTTGTGGGGATGACCTAGCCAGATGTTCATCTTTGCCAGATAGAGGGGGGTAAAATTCCGCAAACCCCAACCTGTCCAGGGACGTTGCTGGGTCATCGACCAGGCAAACTGCCACTGAGTGGTTCGTAGCATTACCTGTGGTCGATCTGGATACATTTGGTCAGTCAGTCGCGCCCAAAAGAAAGCAGGGACAATTCTACGGAATAATTGCTGCACTGGGGCGGGGCCAAAAGCTGCACAAAGGACACTACCGGCAGCACCAACAACTACGACTACTAGCCACCTCCAACCTTGGTAGATGGCAAAGGCAAGACAACTCAAAACTGTAATTGTCCAAGCATTGCGGGAGTCGGTCAATATGAGGGCCATACTAGAGCCCACAACAGCTACACTCAAAAACCCTAAACGTAGCAGTAAAGATTTTGCCTGTAACCTCTTTAGTGGGAATGCTTTTAGAGCACGTAGCTCTTGATATGCTGTCAGCCACAATCCTAACCCTAAGATGAAAACGATAATCAAATAAACAGCTAGGGTATTAGCATACATAAAGACTGAAGCCATCCGACCGGGGGGATTACCCTTAGATGCAAGCACCCAACCTAAAATACCCACAGAATTTATGCACAGCCCCCCAGTTTTAGAAGGTTGGGGAGTTGAGGAAGCTGACAGGCAGATAGGGTGGGAGTCTTGACCAGTCCAGCCCCAAAACAATTGACCGAAGCCAAGAATCACCACTGGTACGGAAGGTACAACCAGGCACCAAGCTATTTGCCGCAATTGAGCTGGTGTTTGGAAAAGTAGACTGAGAGCCGCAAACACAATGAAAAATGGCAAAAAATTAGCCAAACCCAGGAAAGCAGCTGTACGGTCAACCGCGAAGCAGCTGTCAACTACTAGCCAAACACTAAAGATCGCCAGTCCCCAGTTCAGGGGGCGTTGGATAATCCGGCGGTACTGCTGCTTCCAGATACCAAAAGATACTAGAAGTACCCCTGCTCCTCCAATGGATGGAAATAGAGGCAAGATGAGAATTGCTAGCTGGATAAGTTTCCAAGCTGTCCGTGATGATTTTTGAATTGACAAGGTTGGTTTATCAGTCAATCTAGCATCCTTGCCAACCTTCTGGTTAAACCTGCCCGTACTAAGTTTTGCATCAACTCCTCACCTCACTTAGAACTTGAGCCAACGCAATCGCTCACTCAGATTGGCTCCC
>CAZZWA010000164.1:0-11947 GCA_964657555.1 uncultured Microcoleus sp. | reverse complement strand
TTCTTTAAAGGATGCGGATACTTCGGTTGCTCCTGTTGAAGTTTTATTGGCGATCGCCGCCACATTGCTCATGGTTTGGGTGACTGCATCAGAAGTTTTAGATTGCACGATTGCCGCTTGGGCGATCGCCTCTACCAATTCACTAATATGTTTGCTGGCAGATGTGATTTTGTTCAGATTCTGGCGGGCTTCATCAACCAGCTTGGTGCCGGTAACGACTTGCTCGGTGCCAGATTCCATAGCTGCAACGACCTCATTGGTTTCCGCCTGGATACCTGCTACCAACTTCTCGATTTCTGCTGTTGCTGCTGCCGATTGTCGCGCCAAACTGCGCACTTCATCGGCAACCACGGCAAAACCTCGACCCTCTTCCCCAGCACGAGCAGCCTCGATTGAGGCATTCAGCGCCAATAAGTTAGTTTGGGCGGCAAACGTGCCAATTAGGTTCACCACTTTGGAAATCTTTTGCGAAGATTCACCTAAACGCTTGACTTTTTTAGATGTTTCTGCTACAGTATCGCGAATTGCCAGAATCCCGTCTACCGTTCGGTTCATGGCAGCATCACCCTCTTTCACAATTTGGGTAGCTTGCTGTACGGCAGCTTCTGCCTGCTCAGCATTGGCAGCAACGGCTCGAATTGAGTTGGACATCTCCTGAATCCGATCCAGCGCGGCTAAAATTTCCTCCGCTTGTCGTAAAGCTTCTGCCGATAGCTCTTGAACAGCAACTTCATTGATGCTGGTTGTTGCTGCCACTTGTTTGGCTGCGGTTTGCACTTGCAGCACAATGCGTCGCAAGCTAGAGATCGTCGCATTGTAGGAGTCAGCAATTGTGCCGATTTCATCTTCTGTCACCTGCGCCCGAATCGTCAGGTCACCTTTACTAACGGGATCGACTTCCAGCAGCAATTCTAGGGCTCGTTTTTGGAGAGCTTCCTTCGCTAACCTTTGCTGTTCGGCATTTTCTGCCTGTTGGTGGGTTGCTTCCTCTTGCGCAGCCAGCAAGATTTGAATCTGTTCCACCAGAGTTGCTTGATTAAGGGCAATGCCCACTTGAGTCGCCAACTGTGTACACAAATCGATTTCACCCTTCTGCCAAACCCGAGTCTCTGAGCATTGCTGAGCGATCATCAAGCCGAATAGCTTGCTGTCAACCATAATGGGTGCGACCAAGCTGGCTTTGACTTGAAAACGCTCCAACATCTTGATGTGGCAATCAGTCAAACCGGCTTGATAAATATCCTCAATAGCACGGACGCGCCCCTTGTTGTAACTCCCACCTTGGGTGTCTTTCAGGCAAGTGTCTTCAATGGTGATTCCGCGAGTGGGAGTCCAACCAGGTGCCACAGCTTCTGCGATCACCGTTCCATCCCAGTTCGCATCGAAGCGATAGATCAGCACCCGTTCCGTATTAAATGCTAGTCGCACCTCTTCGACTGCTGTGTTGAGAATGTTTTCTAGCTTGAGAGATTCACGGATGCGCAGCGTAATACTTGATAAGAGCTGCGATCGCCTAGCTTCAGCTTCTTTCTGTTCCAGATAGCCGATCCGGTCTATGGCTAAGCCGACTTGAGTAGCTAACTGGGTGCAGATGGCAATTTCCGACTGCTGCCAAACCCGAGGAGTAGAGCACTGCTGGGTACACATCAAGCCTAGGAGTTTATCGCCGCTGACAATTGGCGCGATCGCATTAGCCTTGATTTTTAATCGCTCGTACAACTCTATATGACAACTCGTGAGGTTGGCTGCATAGATGTCATTGATCACAAACACGCGACCATTGCGGTAAAGTTCTACCCCCTCCTGTGAGTCGGTAAAGTAGGTGTCGGTGACTCTCATGTTCATGCAGGATGGCAATCCTGGTGTCACCGCTTCGGCGACGATATTGCCACTCCAATCTGGGTTGAAGCGATACAGAAACACCCGTTCGACGTTAAGGATTTCCCTCGCTCCCATAACCGCTTTCTCAAACACCGCCTTGACGTCTAGAGATTCGCGAGCTGTGTTGGCAATATCTGCAAACAGTTGTGTTAACTTAGCTTCAACTTCTCGCTGTTTGGCTTCAGCTTCTTTCTGTTTAAGAAAATTTATTCGGTCTAAAGCTAAGCCCACTTGAGTTGCTAACTGGGTGCAAAAGTCAACTTCATACTGCTGCCAAGCACGGAGAGTAGAACACTGCTGCGTACACATCAACCCTAAGAGTTTGTCACCGCTGACGATTGGGGCGATCGCATTAGCTTTGATTTTTAAGCGTTCATACAACTCTATGTGGCAAGGAGTGAGGTTAGCTTTGTAGATGTCATCGATCACAAATACACGTCCCTTACGATACCGTTCTACCCCCTCCTGTGAGTCAGTAAAGTAGGTGTCAGTCACAGTCATATTCATGCAGGTTGGTAACCCAGGGACAACCGCTTCGGCAACGATATTGCCACTCCAGTCAGGGTTGAAGCGATACAAGAACACCCGTTCGGTGTTAAGGATTGCCATAGCACCTTGAACTGCTTTCTCGAACACTGCCTCTACATCTAGAGATTCACGAGCACTGGTGGCAATGTCTGCACATAACTGGATTCGTTTTGCTTCAACTTCTTGCTGCTTGGCTTCGACTTCCTTCTGTTCTAAGAAAGTGATCCGGTCGAGAGCTAGACCCACTTGAGTTGATAACTGGGTGCAAAAGTCAACTTCATACTGCTGCCAATTCCGAGGAGTAGAACACTGCTGCGTACACAACAAGCCTAGTAGTTTGTCGCCGCTAACAATGGGAGTAATGACGTTAGCCTTAATGTTTAGTCGCTCGTATAACTCTATGTGACAACTTGTGAGGTTGGCTTTATAGATGTCATCAATGACAAACACACGACCATTGCGGTAGAGTTCTACCCCTTTGTGTGAGTCGGTGAAGTAGGTGTCAGTGACGCGTGTCTTTAGGCAAGAAGGCCAACCGGGTGCAACAGATTCCGCAACAATGTCCCCACTCCAGTCTGGGTTGAAGCGATACAGAAACACCCGTTCGGCGTTGAGAATTGCACTCGCACCAGTAGCTGCTTTCTCGAACACCGCCTCTACATCTAGAGATTCACGAGCGATCGTGGCAATGTCGGCACACAGATGTAATCGCTTAGCCTCAACCTCTTGCCGTTTGGTTTCAGCTTCCTTCTGTTTAAGAAAATTTATCCGATCAAGAGCTAAACCCACTTGAGTAGACAACTGGGTGCAAAAATCCACCTCATACTGCTGCCAAACCCGAGGATTCGAGCATTGCTGGGTACACATCAACCCGAGAAGTTTGTCACCACTGACAATCGGTGCAATCACATTAGCTTTAATTTTTAATTGCTCGTACAACTCCAAGTGACAAGGATTGAGGTTGGCTTTATAGATATCATGGATGACAAACACGCGACCCTTGCGGTAGAGTTCCACTCCCTCTTGAGAGTCGGTAAAGTAGGTATCTGCGATCTTAAGCTTCATGCAGGAAGGCAATCCAGGGGCAACCGTTTCAACGATCACATGGCCACTCCAATCTGGGTTGAAGCGATATAAAAATACCCGTTCTGCTTGGAGGATCTGTTGAGTGCCAACAATTGCTTTCCTTAAGACCTCCTTGACGTCTAGAGATTCACGAGCACTCGTGGCAATATCGGCACATAGCTGAATTCGCTTGGCTTCAACTTGTTGCTGTTTAGCCTTGGCTTCTTTATTTTCTAGGTAGCTGATGCGGTCTATAGCTAAACCGACTGATAGAGACAACTGGGTGCAAAAGTCAACTTCATACTCCTGCCAATTGCGAGGAGCTGAACACTGCTGCATACACATTAAACCTAGTAATTTGTCACCACTGACAATTGGGGCGATCACATTGGCTCTGATTTTTAATCGCTCGTACAATTCTCGGTGGCAAAGGGTGAGATTGGCTTCATAAATGTCGTTGATCACAAACACGCGACCCTGGCGGTACTGTTCTACTCCCTGTTGTGAGTCGGTGAAGTAAGTGTCAGTGACTGCCATCTTCATGCAAGAAGGGAATCCCGGCAAAACAGCTTCAGCAACGATGTTCCCACTCCAGTTAGGGTTAAACTGATACAGAAAAACTCTCTCGACATTGAGAATTGCCCGAGCACCAATAACTGCTTTCTCAAACACCTCCTGGATATCTAGAGATTCACGAGTGCTGGTAGCGATGTCGGCAAATAATTTCGCTCGTTTTGCTTCAACTTCTTGTTTGCGTAACAAGTCTTTGACCCGTGCCACCAAGTTATTAAAGCTGAGAGCCAGAGTTTGGGTTTCCGCAGTACCGCGAGGTTCAACATAAGCATCCAAATTTCCATATGCCACTGCCTCTGATGCTCCAGTCAATTCTTTCAACGGTGCAGACCAGTGGCGTGCTAAGCTCACGACTATCCCGGTAGCAACTGCTCCGAGAGTCAGGACAACGAAAATAAAAATTAGCCCCTGCTCATTCCCAACAGTTCCTATTTCAGAAAGGTCACTTGAGGTGACGCTGATCAAATCTATCCCTGGAACTGTTGCTAGACTATACTTTCTGCCATCCTGGTTGAATGAGGTGCCAAGCACCACCTGTCCTTGGTAAATAAATGGGATAATTGTTAATCCTTGGAGCTGAGGGCTTGTAGCAACGTAGCTAGGCTTTTTTCCCTGACTGGGCTTGGCTCCAAAGCTAGCCTTCTGTACTTGCCGTTCTGCAAGCAAGGCCATTGCTTTTTGTAAGATCGGCTCACCCCCTAGTAGTTCTTGCTTAGCTATTGCTCCATTAGATGTGATAGTGCTGACAACAGCTTTGCTTGCCGGAGCTAAAATTTGAATTTTCTCGGAGTCAGTGAGACCTACAGGTTCTAAGGAAACTGCCAGCTCGTCAAAGTTAGCTGGAGTGATGATACTCTCAACTACCCCCAGAAATTGCCCTGATGTAGGATCTATAATTGCTTTGCTCAGTTCAATACCAGGAATGTTGGCTCGCTCCAGCTTAAAGGTACTGAGCCATCGCGTTTCATTTTTAGCCTTTTGCCACCATTCACTACCACTCTGAACTGAATTTTCTACAGGAGTCGCCGCCGCAATGTTGACTCCGTTTTGGTCAGTAAATAATAATTGGCTAAGATTATGTCTTTTCGCCTTTTCCTGCAAATAGGAAGTTAAATTTGGATTAGGTTGGAGTGTTTTTGTGACTGGTAAACTCGTTTTAACTTTAGGATCGGGTTTCTTGTTAAGTCCAGATAGTTCTGCTTGTTGAGTACCAGGACGAGCAGCGTCAATAATTAAAGGATTTTCTGCCAAAGATGATGTAAATTGAAAAGCTGCCTCGACTTTACTATCAACCAAGGTGGAGGACAGCAAAGCGTCATTCCATAACTTCAAGTTAGTGCGGGCATCTGCCTGATAGCTGGTAATCGCCCAAATTGCAGCTCCGGCAATAGCTAGAGGTGCCAGTACTATAGGTAGGATTGTCATCAATAATTGGCTGCAAAGAGTAGAGCTTTTGAGCAAACTCCTTCCTGGCCACTGATGGCGAGGTGAGGAAACCTCTTTTTGCTCTAGTCCATCTCTAGCTCCGTTCCCTGTACTTTGCTCAACGCTTTGGAATTCATGCAAGTCTTGTTGAGTATTAATTAGCTGAAGAGAAGGATGTTGGTGACTAACATTTGAGCTTGACCCATTTAAGTAACCGTTAGTAGTTGCTTTGGTTGTCTTAGGTTGGCGATTAGAAGGGGTATTCATGTAGAAAATATCTCTCAAATAAATGAAGTAAAGATAGTTTTGAAAATGTCTTAACTCAAGTTTGATAAAACACTTCAATAAAAAAGTAAATTCTTGTCAACTACTCTATATTCAGGGATTAGACATTCTAGTAAAAATTGAATCCCCGTCTATAACTATTAGCATTTCACCATCATTTTTTACCAAATAACCTTGTAAAAATAGCTCTAATTCAGGGTTTACAGATGTTTGAAATGGAGATTGGATTAAATTTGGATCGCACCATTCCATGTCTTCCACTTGAGTAATAGCCAAACCTAGCATTTTTCTACCTGTAATTTGGCTACCTACTCGCTGTTTTCTTAACCCTGGCTGCTTACTGTGAATCACTATTGCTGTATAGGTTGTTGGGGCGAGTTGAGTTGATTCGCTCAAGGAATTTGATTCATCTGAAATAAGGTGCTGCTTGCTCCTATTTATCTGTTGATATATAGGCGTAAGTCCTACCAAATGTCCCAAGTCTACTATCCATAAAATCTCACCGCGCCAGTTATAAACTCCCATTGTCCAAGCTGGCATGTGAGGAATAGGGACAATTTGGCTCAGGGGAATGGTCAAGACTTCCGTAATCTGATGTACAGGCAATAGCGCTGTAGAATCAGGTAAAAGACGGAACCGCAAAAATTGCTGTCCGGCAACTGCTGTTAGTTCTGGAGCAGAAGTTTCCGTTGACTCAGCCAAGGTCTTGTCTCCAGACAAAAACTCGGATTCCATTGCTTGTCTCCTGTCAATGCTATTAACTGAAGCGAAGTGGCAAGGACTAGCCCTAACTTTTAATTAATTTCTTAACAGTGCGCAACAGTTCCTCTTGATCTACTGGCTTGGGTATATAAGCATCTGCTCCTTGTTTCATTCCCCAAAATTTATCCATATCAGTCCCTTTGGTGGAGCACATGACGACTGGAATGTTACTAGTTTGGGCGTCAGCTTTTAGCTCGCGGCATAGTTCAAAACCACTACGACCAGGCAGCACAATATCCAGGAGGATAATATCAGGTTTATAGGTACTAATTTTTTCTAAGGCTTCCTCGGCGTTGTTAGCTGTCAACACATTTAATCCGCCTCGCCGCAGGCAGCTAGCAAAAATCTCTCTTTCAGTTAAAGTATCTTCCACAACTAAGGCAGTATGCATCCTCATTAACCTCTTCTAAAGAATTAGCTCAACTTATTACGTGATTTCACCAAACTAAACTCTGTCAATCTCTTTTGGTTTGAGAAAAAGCAAAAACTTTTTAATCCGACCAATTCTATCTAAGAGCTGTACTTTTCAATGAGCGTTACTCCTCATCCACTGATATCTGCTGCTAATTTCAGCTCAGATTTTTGTGTCTGCTCTGGATGTAGATACTTCTGAATGACTTGCAGCACCTTCCTGGCCTCTGGGGGCTTGCTTAAAAAATCTACAGCGCCAGTAAGTTGCGCTTTGCTGCGGTTAATTAGATTATCCCGACTGGTGAGAATAATAATCGGTGTTTTCTGAAATACGGAAGTCTGACGTAAGAAGGTACAGAGGCTATAGCCATTGGCCTCTGGCATGACTAAGTCCAGGAAAATTAAGTCGGGCTTATGCTTGGCAAGCAGACCCATCTGCTGCAACGGTTCAGTGATTTTCAGCAACCGATAGCCCGCGGGTGTGAGGATTTTTTCCATGACTTGACCGATGACGGGGCTATCATCAATACAAGCAATCAGAGGCTGAGATAAATTTGGTGTTGAGGATGCACCTACTTTTAATAGAGGAGACGGTTGCGAATTGGATTTGGGTAAATCTGGAATTTCTTTGAGATCTACAATACCCTTACGAACAAGGGCAAGTAAAGATAGCGTAACTGCCCACGCAGGCTGCCGCATCTGATAAGCAATATCCCATAAGGTATTTTGACCGTTGAGCATCTGAGTCAGACTCATGGAAGTTTCTTTAGAATCTTGATTTTGTTTTTGCTGGAATTGTTTTAAAACAGGTGCCAGGTTAGGAGAAATAGGTCCTAAATCTTTCGCTTGCCACTGTTCCCAACTTTCTTTAGCGTTGTGTAAAACTTGCTTTGCATCCAGTAAAGCAATGGGAGAGACCAATAGTTGGCTGGATTGCCATTGGCTTGTTACATCGGCTGAACAACAAACAAGTTCAAAAAACACCTCTAAGGTGCTAGTTTGAATAATACTTTTGGCTTGATTGATGTTCAGAGAACCTTGAGCGATGCCTTGCTCTAGCAGCTTGTACTCCCAAAGTTGCTCGCTAGAAGACACCTCACAGACAAAACCAGGGCAGTATTGCTTCAGCACCCGCCGCCAGCGACGGAGGGGGTGGAAACTGTCAGTTGCATAAACAAGACGCCCTTGAAAAAAGTAGACGTGCCAGTGGCGATCGCACTGCTGGCGTTGCGACTCATTAAAAGAATTGCTGTTCATGTTGCTTGGCAACGCCCCACGTGTCAGAACTAATTTTCCTGTTCCTCGTCGCTGGCTTACCAAATCTATTATTTGGGAGAGCTTTGCTAAACTTAATATATCCTTCATATTTATTAACTGGCTTTAAATTCTTTGAATTGTATTTATAATACAAAATTAATAATACTTTTTTCATCGGTAATTTTCCTGAATTATGAATTTATCAGGAGGTCAATAACATTCCTTGACAAGAATTTTATTAAGTTATTGAATAACTCGCTTAAGAGCGGCTTTTGCCGACTCCTGCCTATAGTACTAAGCGGTTTAGAGCGATGCTCCATTTGTGGTCAGGTCAATCCCAGGGGATTGACCTCTTAAGAGTTTTGAATCAGTTAGGGAGTAACGTCTCTAGAAAATGTGGTTTTGAAGAGCCGCGAGCCGATCCTCTAGCTGCTAGCGCAGCAATGACGCCAACTTTACGAGATGTCTCCTGCCATCAGGCAATGTTCTATGAGGAGAATGTCACTTTTGTCAAGACTGAAACAGTCATGAAATGGGAGAAAAAGAAAAAAGGGAGAGTAAGGGAAGAGTTTTCATAGACATGTTGGCGGTAAATTCCTTATGCCAGAATAGCGATCGCTATTCTGGCGCAGACTGCTACAACAAGTGGTAGGTGCCGCGCAGAAAATTGCAACAACTATCACATATCTTTTTGTACTTCTGTTAAAGTCGTGAAGCGGTGGCGCTATAATTTCAAGGCGTTAACTTTTCGATTTTTGAAAATACCTAGTCATAACTAGACTGATAATGGGTGATGAATTCTGCTACGCATGATACCTCAAAAGTTAAATTGAGGTTGCTATGATCGGAGTTCGTCAAGCAGCAAAAGTTTGATCATACTTCTACAACTGTATCATTGGGTGCATTTCTTGGCTACTTATGAAAAACCAAACATCAGTAACGAAGCACAAGCATATTGTTTTGACATCTCACCCTGGTAGAGCTGGTCAAAAATCAGTTCCCATATGTTGGGGAGAAAGTGACCCAATCAAACGCGGCCCTGTAATTGGAACATTAACCAGCCCGACGCACCGGAATGTGATTGGCACGCACTCTGGATCTTATGCAGTTTATCGGGCACTGGCGATTGCTTCTGGCGCACTTCAGGCGAATCACCGCCCTGATTTAACTAATACATCTCCTATTGTTCCCATCGGTCCGCATCCCAGTTGGGCTGATCCTAATAAAATTACCTCTCTCGATCCATTTGGGGCGCTGGTAGGTGAAGCTTACGCATCATTTTATGAACAGGGATACGACATTCGTCCTACTATTGCCATCACAAAAGCTCACATAAACATGCCTGAATTGCAAGAGGCGGTGGCAAGAGGAGATTTGCAAGTTGATGGTCAAATCCTCAAAAGTGGTGGGAATTTAGTAGTCACTAAGGTAGCTATCGATCCAGTCTGGTATCTGCCAGGAATTGCTAAGCGGCTCAATATTCAAGAAAGCCATCTGCGCCGCATTCTCTTCCAACAAACGGGCGGGATGTTTCCTGAACTAGTGACTCGCCCAGATTTACATGTATTCTTACCCCAAATTGGCGGGGCCACTGTTTATATAGTTGGGGATGTGGCAGCAATTACAGACCCCGATAAACTTTTGGCTGTAAGGGTACACGACGAATGCAATGGTTCTGACGTGTTTGGTTCTGATATTTGCACCTGTCGTCCCTATCTAGTACATGGGATTAAAGTCTGCATTCAGACAGCACAGGAAGGCGGTGCTGGTGTGATTGTCTACTCCCGGAAGGAGGGCCGTGCCTTGGGCGAAGTGACTAAG
Organism: uncultured Microcoleus sp.; assembly: GCA_964657555.1. Taxonomy (GTDB): domain Bacteria; phylum Cyanobacteriota; class Cyanobacteriia; order Cyanobacteriales; family FACHB-T130; genus CAZZWA01. Next base: position 1,939 of record CAZZWA010000164.1, on the reverse strand, counting down.
TTTCTAGTCTACAATGCCCGCAAACGGCAGGAAGGGGGCGATCGCGCTGATGCTTACTTCGCTCGCACCGAGTGCGTAGCAGGCATCCAAGATATGCGGTTCCAAGAACTCATGCCAGATGTGTTGCATTGGTTAGGGATTACCCGGATTGACCGTTTGGTCTCAATGAGTGACATGAAGTACAACGCAATTACCAACTCTGGAATTGAAGTGAGAGAACGCATCGCGATTCCAGAAGAATGGATTCCTGCGGACGCACAGGTAGAAATCGCTGCTAAGCAAGCAGCTGGTTACTACACGCCAGGAAAAGTGCCAGATGCTATGAAGCTTGCCCAAATCAAAGGCAGGGGTTTGGATTAAAGGAAGGGTTTTTGCTCAGTGATTAACTGGACTTGATATTGTCTTTGCGTCAGCGCTAGTTATATCAAGTTCGGCAGTTCGGCTGATGAGCTGTTTTCGAGGCATTTTTCTCGCCTTATGGCACGCTTCTTCCTATGATCATGCTGTTAGTTCTTCAGGGGTTAGACCCCTCACTCCCCTCATCTCCCGGCCAATTATTAGGAGTAGAAAGAGCTTCGGGAAAGTTATTTCCTGGTGCTTTCTCAGGAGCGGGGGCAGATGGGGGAGTGCCACCCATATTTGCCAACAGTCTCTGCCAAAGAGATTAGGTTGAGCTAGATTGTGTATATTAGGTATTCAAACTGACATGATAGAATATTAATTCAGTTTGAAAAAACATAGTATAAATCTCGCTTTGTTCTGGGTTCCAGCTCAGTTTTATTATAGGTAGTTACCTAGACCCGGCATGAGCTTTTAAACTCGCCCATGCAAAAATCCGAAGCATATTGATGAGCAATCCTGAACAAAAAACAATTGCCTACTTGAGAACTCCGGCGGCAATTCGCCAAAGGTGCGATCACATCTTTTCTTTAGGTTGTGAAGATCAACTCCGTCACTTTTGGGTTGATTTAACTCAACTCGATAGAGTTGCAGATTACGTCATCCAGGTGATGCGCAATGAATATCCCGACCTGAAAATTCCTTTTCACAGTCGCTGGCGACATTTCGAGGTCGGGAATGTGCCACGGCTGACAGAACTAGATCGGGCTTTGGTAGGACTTACCCCCCTAGAAAAAGCTCGGGTAAAGTTTGACTTGGCAATCATTAGCGTCTTGCTAGATGCAGGTGCTGGTGCAGATTGGCAATATCACGAACAGGAAACCGGACTAGTTTTTCGTCGTTCCGAAGGGTTAGCAATAGCAAGCTTCCGGATGTTTTGTCAGGGTACATTCTCTAGTCATTCAGATTCACCATTACAGGCAGATGCTGAGGGACTGCAAAAGTTGACAGAACAAGCTTTAGCCAAAGGTTTTCAGGTAAGTCAGGTAAATCCACTGATAGGCGTGGTAGGACGCACTAAGTTACTACAGCGTTTAGGACAAGTGATTGCCTCACAGCCAAAATTTTTTGGCACTGTCAACCCGCGTCCTGGAAATTTGGTGAATTACCTGCTGGGGCAAAAACTTGGAATTCCAGAGTCCGCATGGAGCCTTGATTCACTCAGTGCGACTGATGTGTTAAAAGCAATTTTAGAGGGATTAGGAGAAATCTGGCCAGGGCGGTTGGTGATCGCAGGTGTGACTTTAGGCGATGTCTGGATGCATCCAGGTTTGCAGGGAAGCAACAAAAGCGATGCGTATGTGCCGTTTCACAAACTTTCCCAATGGTTAACTTACTCTCTTTTAGAACCATTGCAGGAATTGGGAACGGAAATTACTGGGCTAGATGAACTTACAGGACTGCCAGAGTATCGTAATGGCGGTTTATGCCTAGATCTGGGACTCTTGGGGGCAAAACATTCAGCGCTATTGCACAAACGTCACCCAGTTGAGTCTGAGGTAATTGTAGAGTGGCGGGCTTTAACCGTCAGCTTGTTAGA
>CAZZWA010000163.1:10238-11991 GCA_964657555.1 uncultured Microcoleus sp. | reverse complement strand
GCAAAAGGTACTTTTAAGATTAAAAATACTAAAAAACTAATTCCAAAATGAAATAAACCTAATAAAAACTGGCCTTTAAAAAAGCCTAAGAACTTGCGCTTAGTCACAGATGAAAAGCGGCTTCTTAGATTAGAAGGTACAAATTTTAGCATTAATTGCCAAAGCTTTTCACCATCTAGTAGCATAAAAAACGCAATGACTGCAATAAAGATAAAATAGAGAAAATTAGTAAAAAATGCTTGTAAAAAAGCTAATCCTGAAACAATTCCTGTTAGAGCTTGATTCCTTAATGAATCTTCAATTGCCACCAGGTTTACCCGAATATTATGGGCGTTAAGAAAAGCTTCTAATTGAGTGACTACTGGTGTTACAGATTTCAAAAAAATAGTTATGTTATCTATTAATTGTTGAGCCTGCGATAAAATTGTTAACCCTACTGTGAGCGTGATCCCAACAACTATAATTATGCTGACTAGGAAAACCAGGCAAACGGCTACAGTGTGAGGGAAAAAACGGTATAGCCATCGCACAGGATAGCTGAGTAAAAAAGCTATAACTGTGGCAAATGTGAAAATGAAGATAACGACTTGAAAATAGTCTAAAACCTGAATGAGGGCCCAACCACAAGCAAACAGTAATAAAAATCGGATTAAGACCGAATTATTCAATTGCGCCCAAAAATTGTGATCTGGGATTTTTTTTAGATCAAATTCAGTCTGTTCGCGCTCATTTATAGGCTGTTGGTAATTCTTTTCCGGCAATCCACTCATATCAAATCCGGCCCGTTCGCGCTTGTTTATAGACATCTGGTAATAGGTAATGGGTGCTATTGATGGATTTCTCCTTACTAAAACTAGAGAAAAAAACCGTTCAGCCGCTACTCAGAACGGGTAACAGTGATTTATCCCCATACCTAAAAAGAGCTTATTTGCCACCCAACTAGGAAATTACCAATACCTAAAGACTAGGGTACAGAAGTTTAGAAGCGATCGCCTCTCCTATTTAGCCTATTGACAAAATAACAGCCACTCAACGCCCTAAAGCATGCATAGCATTGATAATCAGCGCACATGTTTGCGTCACTGCCTCTAATTCCTGCCGATCTGTTGAACTAGGAGGGGCAATCGGCTGGCTAATTCGCACTGTTAGGGGTACTGATCGAGGCGCGGATGAGCCTGTTTGCGCGATCGCACGAGTTCCCCACAAACTCACAGGTAGTAGCGGTGCTTGAACCTTAGCGGCAATCCAAGCAGCACCAGGCTTGGGGTCTGTAATTCTTTCATCCAATGTGCGTGTGCCTTGCAAGAATACACCAGCTGCCCACCCAGCTTCAAGATAAGTCATGGCTGCACGGATGGCACTCCGGTCAGTCGCTCCTCGCTTCACTGGGTAAGCACCATATAACTGAATCCCTTGCTTTAAAAGGGGAACTTTAAACAGTTCCTCTTTCGCCATATAGGCCACTGGACGACCGACGCAACTAGAGAGAATTGGCGGGTCAAAATCACTGGCATGATTGCTCACTACCACCAATGGCCCCTGTCGCGGTACATTTTCAGTACCGTAAATCCGCCCTCGAAAGTAAACGTGGAACATAGGAGCCACAACTGACCACTTAAAAGCGTGGTAGAGAATTAAACTGGCAACAGGTTCACGGCTTTTGCCCACAGAAAATCCTTTGACAAAGTTATGAATTATAAGTTATATCACTATCCTCCTGTACAAGATTACTTTAGGTAGTGTCTTAAGGAAG
>CAZZWA010000163.1:0-10138 GCA_964657555.1 uncultured Microcoleus sp. | reverse complement strand
GCTTGACGTACTCCCCCGACTGAAGCACAGGGGATTCTCAAAAGATGTTACGAGGCCGGGTGAACCCTTCGACTATGCTCATGCATGAATGCCGGGGGATGAAAGGCTCCCATCTGTTTCAGGTAGAGTGCGCTACACTACGTTAACTCACCCCTGACCGTGCCAAAACTACCCTTCTCATTCTGTCCCAGCTAAATCAGCATAAATTAAGAAAGAAGATGAAGCTTGCAGTGAGTTAAATCACCAAGCATGCCCTTAACGCGATCGCCAAAGGATCAGCTCGAAATTGCTAAAGCATAAAGAAAAATCAAGGGCACAACTTTGCTTTCTAGGCGTCACATATATCTAGTCTAGTTGAAGAGACACTCAAATTTGCTAGGTGAAGCTGAATTTATGTGCTAAGTCTGCCCTCATTGAAGAGCAGTTTCTGGAGGATCGCCAGATTATCTGTGATGATATGAAAGCCTAGCTTACCGAGTTTTTGGCAGAAAATGCCAAAATTAAAGGCTAGTCTTCCAAGATAAACGTCTGTCAGTGTAAGTGCGCGAAGCTTTAGCGGAGCAGCTCTGAAAGAGCTATCTACCCCCTAGGGAATCGCTAGTTAGCTAGCATCACAACCCATTGTCAAGCATTCAACTTCCATTCGCAGTGCGAGGTTTGAAATTCCGTGCGTGTTTTACTGCTTTATCCTCTATTTCCTAAAACTTTTTGGTCTTTTGAGAAAGTCTTGGAATTAGTTAATCGTCAGGTTTTACTACCACCTTTGGGTTTAGTGACAGTGGCAGCAATCTTGCCTCAAGAGTGGGAATTTAAGTTAGTAGACAGAAACATCCGCGCCGTTACAGAGGCAGAGTGGGAGTGGGCAGATCTGATTATTCTTTCGGCGATGATTGTCCAAAAAGTGGATTTGCTTGCTCAAATTCGGGAAGCTAAACGGCGCGGCAAAGCTGTAGCGTGTGGTGGTCCTTATCCAACTTCTGTACCTGATGAAGCTATAGACGCTGGTGCCGATTATCTGATTCTGGATGAAGGGGAAATCACCCTACCCATGTTTGTAGAGGCAATTCAGCAGGGTGATGCATCGGGAATTTTCCGCGCCAGCGGTGAAAAACCCGATGTGACAATTAGTCCCATCCCGCGCTTTGACTTGCTAGATTTTGATGCCTACGACTCAATGTCAGTGCAGTTTTCCCGTGGTTGTCCCTTCCAGTGTGAATTCTGCGACATCATTGTCCTCTATGGTCGCAAACCCCGTACTAAGTCACCTCAGCAGTTACTATCCGAGTTGGATTACCTGAACAAATTAGGGTGGCGTCGCAGCGTCTTCATGGTAGATGACAATTTTATTGGGAACAAGCGCAGTGTTAAGTTATTCCTCAAGCAGTTAAAAATCTGGCAAGCAGAAAACCAGTATCCTTTCAGCTTTAATACAGAAGCCTCCGTTGACCTAGCGCAAGACCAAGAACTAATGGATCTGATGGTGGAATGCAATTTTAACGCCGTGTTCCTGGGGATTGAAACGCCGGATGAAGACAGCTTGCAGATGACCAAGAAATTTCAAAATAACCGCAACTCTCTCAATGAGTCTGTACAGACTATCACGCGAACGGGGTTGCGGGTAATGGCAGGCTTTATCATTGGCTTTGATGGAGAAAAAACTGGGGCGGGCGATCGCATTGTCCGGTTTGTGGAACAGACTGCTATTCCTACCAACATTTTCGGTATGCTGCAAGCACTACCCCACACTGCCCTGTGGCAACGGCTGGAAAAAGAGGGGCGTTTGCTAGAGCGAGCCTCTGGCAACCAGTTCAACTTGATGAACTTTGTTCCGACTCGACCCATAGAAGAAATTACCAGAGAATACATCGAAGCTTTTTGGCAGTTATACGATGCTGAAAAATTTTTGGATCGTACCTATCGCCATTTCCTGATGCTGGGCGCTCCGAAGTGCCAAGTTCCCGCTAAAATCCCTAGTTTGGTAGAGTTACGAGCTTTGATGATTGTGCTCTGGCGACAAGGTATCAAACGTCAAACTCGCTGGAAGTTCTGGCACCACCTATTTAGCATTATCAAACGTAACCCAGCCGTGTGGGATCACTATCTCACAGTATGTGCCCACAACGAGCATTTTCTAGAGTATCGCTACATTGTGCGCAACGAAATTGAAGCCAATCTGGCTGAGTTTTTAGCTCTTAGGACACAGAAAACAAGCACTGCTGAGAGTCCTGTCCCAGTAGGCTGATGTAGTTACGCTCTATGTGAGTGAGGGGAGTTATCTAGATGAGGGGGTTTGATGCCCCCTCAATTAGCAATTAATACTTGCATCTTAGCCAGCATAAAAAGCGGAGCACAGTTAATCAGCTAACTAATGGCACCACGGACGAGAATGACCGTGCTGTTAACACCACAGGCGATCGCTTCGGGAAGATTCCCGCTAATCGCTTGTTTCAGCAGTCCCTCGCGACTCGCTCCCAAGACAACAACATCACTTTTATCTGTGTTTGCCAGATTGATCAAAGCTTGAGAGACGGAGGTTGACCGAACTGGAATACCCATGACACGAGTATTCAATCGACTACTGAGGAAGTAAGTTGATTTTTCCAATATAGATGTGTCAGGGAGGAGTATGGAGGGATGAAACACTTGAGCTAGCTTGATTGCTGGTGCATCATTCAGGGAAACTAGGGCAGGCAAGAGTTGCAGCGCCTGCTGAACATTAGGGCCACCGGCGATGGGAACCAGCCATTTTCGGAAGGATGAGGGATCGGTAATTGGACATTGGGGATTAGTTGTGTTTTCTTCATGCCCTATGCCCAATTTAACTAACACGAGTTCGCAAGCTGCTTGCCGGATCAAGGTATCTACGATACTGCCAAAAACTTTACCTCCTGTAGATGGTTCGACATTCCATCCCATGAGGAGCAAATTGATATGTTGCTCTTTGATAGTTTCTAAAATAGCCTGAGCCGAATCGTGGGCAAGCCTTACCTGAGTGTGAACTGCAACCTGAAGTTTGGGTGCTAGATTTTCCGCTTGACGCAGCATTCGGCGACTCTTAGAAGTCCTCACTGGAGTGAATTGTGGGTCGTTGTGGCGGGGAACCAAAATCACATGGAGACACACTAAGTCATATTTCCGCTCTCTGGCGATCGCTGCTGCTAGCCTTAGCATTGCCGTTGCTGTTTGGGGGTTAACCAGAGGTACCAGTAAGCGTCCTTGCCCAAGTGCTGGCGCACGAGTTTGGTAAACTACATAAGAAGGCACAAAACGAGGCTCCAAAGCAGTATGTGTGCCACTCAATTGATTTGCTTCTGCTCGAATCAGGTCGCTGCGAGTGATAATTCCTACCAAGCGATGGCCTTCTGTAACTGGCAGGCGACTGAGTTGATAGCGGTTGAGCAAATAGAGGACATCAGCTAAGGTTGCTCCAGCGCTCACCGTTACGGGTTTGGGGGTCATGATCCGCGAAATCGGTACACTTCCTGGCAGTTGGCGCTGGCTATAGATTGCTAGGTCAGTCTGGGTGACAATCCCAACCAGCTTGCCATCGTCAACAACCGGAAAACCCCGATGATGAGAGCGGGAAAATGTCTGGATCGCTTCATCAAGGGTCATGCTGGTCGATATGGTCTCGACTCGCCTCTGCATCACGTCTTGGGCTTTCACAGAAGCAAAACGTCCCGAACGATCAGGCTCTTTCTCCAGCTTGATACCTCTTAACGCCAAAAGTCGGTCATAAATCGACCCAGCACTGACCTGTTCGGCTACCAAATAGGCAGTTACAGAGCCAATCATCAGCGGTAGCACCAGATTGAAGTCTGTAGTTATCTCGAAGACAATGACGATCGCTGTAATCGGCACTTTAGAAACTGCGCTAAAAAATGCCCCCATACCCGCCAAGGCATAAGTCGTCGGCTCATTAATTCCCAGAAGACTGCTTTGCACAGAGCCGACGAGGTAGCCTAAGGCAGACCCCAGGATCAGAGAAGGAGTGAATAAACCCCCTGGAGCACCTGAGCCAAAAGCAACTAGAGTGAGGATAAACTGAGCTACAAAGGCAGTTGCTGCCACTTTCCTACCCTCCTCACCGCTGAGCAACAGTTCCCTTAGCCCTGTGTAGTCTCGAAAGAAATCGGGTAAGAGGGCGATCGCTACACCAGAAACCAACCCAGCTAGGCCCATCCGTAAGGGTAGCGACAGCGGAAATCGCTTATATAACTTCTGACTGGCAATAATACCTTGACAAAACAGCGCCCCTAGCAACCCAGCCAAAACCCCTAACACCAAGTACGAGGGAATCTCTAGGAAAGAAAAGCTGCTGTGGAGGGCCGTTGATTCTAAGTCGAGGTCGAAACTGCGACCTCCCAGTACGCGGGAGACAACAGCACCAATGAAAGAGGCCAAAATCGCCGTGCCTAGGGTGAAGCCGGAGACATCGTGGAGGAGTTCCTCTACTACAAATAAGACACCAGCAATCGGCGCGTTAAAAGCAGCAGCTAACCCAGCACCAGCACCAGCAGCAATCATTTGCCGTTGGTATTCTGGAGAAGTGGGCACCCAGCGACTGAGTTGAGCCGCGACAGCTGCTCCTACCTGCACTGTGGGGCCTTGTCGCCCCAAGGTCAGCCCAGCACCCAAGGCTAGAGTACAGCTGATCACCTTGACCAGGGCAACCCGTAAATTCAGCGTCACGGGAAACAGGGCCAGAGCAGCTTTTACCTGAGGAATGCCGCTACCATATGCATCGATAGCGAAGCGCTCGACCAGGAACCCTGAAAGAAAACTAAAAGAAAATCCGATTGCTGGTAGAACTAATAAAGCTGGTAGTTGGTGAGAAACATGCACTCGCCACGAGCCAAACCATTCCACTCCAGCTTTAAGCAAGACAGCAGATAGTGCCGCCACTAGACCAATGAGACAAGCTTCTGCGATCGCTAAGCGAAGTCTGGGTCGCAGCAGTTGGTGAAATTGCTTGGAGATGGATATAGGCCACACTTTTGGAGGTCGGTAATTGGTAATTGGTGATTGATAATTGGAAGACAAAGAATTAAAGTCTTTGTCTTCACCACTACTTATGACCAAAAAGTGATTTCACCTAAACGAAGCTAACAAGTCATTCTGTTGATTAACCCTCCCTATTGTCGCCCTGTTACTGATAGACCGTCCACAATTAGAGATGGAGTCAGCACAGGCCCATTCCAATCGGCATCGTCTCCCAAGGCGACCAATTGCTTAAGGGCAGTATAGACATTACCTGCAAGCATAGTATCTTTGACACGCCCCACAACCTGGCCATTATGTACCCGGTAGCCCAAATCAACGTTGATGGAAAAGTCACCAGAAATCCCAGCACCACTACCAAGCATCTGATCCACTATCAGCCCATGATCTAGCTGGCTAATCAAGTCCAGTAGGGAACCTTGCCCTGACTGAACTAGCAAGTTCACTAAACCTGGAGTAGGATAGCTGCCAAGCCCCGGACGAAAGCCATTGCCTGTTGTGCTACTACCTAAAGCTCGACCTGTTGTGCGATCGCTATAAAACGTCTGCAAAACGCCTTTTTGGATCAAGACCAGAGACTGGGTGGGAGTACCTTCATCATCAAAGGGACAGCTAAACGGTCCCACATCTGGCTGCTGGCGAATTGTCAAGCTGTCTGAAAGGACTTGTGTACCCAGGCGATCGCTCCATGGAGAAGCGCCCTCTAGCACCCTTTTGCCATTCAGGGCAGCTTGCACGGTTTCCCAAAGCATGTCAGCTGCCTTATCTGTAAACAACACGGTGACGCGACCAGTGGGTGGTGAAACGTTTTCATGAGCCCACGATAACCGTTGTAAAATCCGATTGACTGTTGTCGTTCCATCAAGACTATTCCGCGCTTGTTGACCATCAGAGACACTCAAAAAATCTTCCCCCCGCACCCATTCTGCTGCTAGGTAGCAGCTGAGGGTGGTGTCTGTACAGCGACAAGCTAGACCCTGGGAGTTAAGCAGCCATGTCGTTTCCACGTCATATTCCCATGTACTTGAACAAAGGACTTCAGGGTATACGTCGCGGACGCGAGCGATTGCCTCTTTGCCCATAGATACCAGTTGCTCTACTTCGCAGGTTTCTCCCAAGTCTGGATAAATACATTTATAAGGCGCTGTCAGTTCTATTAATTCGGGTTCGTTGAGCTTACTTAAGGCGATCGCCCGGTCTACCAAGGCTTGCGGTTCCACTGGGCCATATGCTACCGCCAAACCCGGACGCCCTCCTACCCAAAGACGCAGCGCGGTCCCTTCTGATTGAGCTACTTCCATCTGTTTGAGCCGGTTAGCTTCAAAGAATACTGGACGGGAGAGTGAGCTCGACTGGTATACCTCAGCTTCTTCTGCTCCTGACTTGGCTGCTAGCTCTAGCAGATGCTCTGCCAAGGATTCTTGTTGCAAATCGTTATAGCTCATAACCTGCTCATCATACTTCGCTACCAAACCCAACCCAAGGAAACCATTGAACTGCTGTTCTTTCTAGAGAACTGCCATGAAGCAGAACACTTAAGCTGCTCCGTAAAAAATGCCAAGAAGAAAGCTGCATTAGACCTTGGTCTCAATTTACGTCAGATTTAGCTCTTTTAACAGCCAGAAACCGGCAAAAGATTCTGATTGAGGATTGGACTGGACTGCTAAAAAGTGCGTCATTCCAGCTTTATACTTTGCTTCCTCAAAGCCTTTTGCTTCGGTCATCGTTTGAGGATCTTTGATATTGGCTAGAACCCAGGCGTCATCGGCACCAGTTTCTAACAACAATCTTGCTGGGGTTTCATCAAATTTGAGAAAAGCCGGTTCAATGCCAGACATCCAAGCTGCTAAAGGCGTCGCCCTGGGAGAGAAAATCACGACGCCTGGAATGCGCCTCGTTCCCTCTAGAGGTGGATCTCCGTAAGCAGATCCCACAAGGGGGAAAGCTTCACCAAAGTCAATGTCCCACTCTTGCATATCCTCAAATGCCGCCGCTTCCAGGGTGACAAACGCCCACTGTTGACCGATTAGTGCATCCGGTAAAGGTTGGGGTGGACTGCTTTGGAGTTGAACAGACGGATTAGGAGGAAGGGGCTGAAAACCAGGTTGGTGGGGATAGACGAGTTGCAGCCGCTGTTGCAGCCACAGATGGAGGGCAAACGTCCGGCGACTCGGTTGGGCTGAGATCCCCAACTCTTCGCAGGCTTTAGTAATCATTTTTGTCATCTGGCGGCGGAAGAAACGGATTTTTTGAGGAGGCTGAGGGGAAGAGGCGATCGCCTTCTCTAAAGCTGTCCGCAGCCAAACCGAATTCACTTGTGAATTGGGACAGAACTGAGCATAGCGAAATAGGTCATCAGCCTTAGTGTGAGGATCTAAGGGACTTTCGCATACCAGAACTTCCCATATTTTTTTCTGTTGCTCGTCCAAAATTGGACGAGAGTAAAAATCTAATTCCCAAATAGTGCCCATGCCACGCTCTTATATGTCAGTATTGATTTTCCGTTGTCCTGTGCCGTTTTACAGGTAATCTTGATGAGATCGCAATCCAGACATTTAACCTTCGACTATCGCCTGACTATCTTAGCGACGTCGATAGTCAAGGTCAGTCAAGCATGCAAAAAGCTCACAGACCCTGGCTTTAAGAGTTCGGTGGTGGTTGAGTCACCGAAAGGGAAGTTACAGATATGCCTGCCGCATCAAACTTATTGGTAGTTCTCAAAAGTATATCTCAATATGTTGACCAAAAAAGTCTGGAGTCCGGAGTCGTAAGTGTTGACATGTATGTACAAGCACCGGACGCATGTCGCGTAGCGACATGAAAATGGTAGCAACACTCTATTCGCCGTGAGGGAATTGAAGATTTAGATGCCTAAGTCTCCAGTCATCTCCTAAAAACTAATATGTAGCGATACATACCCGCCGCTGTTGAATAATCGCTGTTACATAAAATGTAACAGCTCAATCTTGAAGTTCCCCAGAGCCATAATAGTAACTGATAACTCTAGGAGCTAATTGGATTTGCGACAAATTGTTGCAAGGTAACTGTTTGTGCATCTGACCCAAGAATAAATAAAAAATAAATATTTAGTGAATTCAGTAGAAAATTTTAGTTAAATATGCATTTAACTAGCGTTTATGTCCTTCTAGTAGTATCTGTGTTGCCACTCAAAAATAAATTGCTTAATTTATTTCCAACAACACATAGATTCTACACAGAAATTAATTCCAGCTTGAGAACTCAAACTCTACCGCTTTCACTGCGCAGCGCTGGAATTACCGCTTTGGGTATTTGTCTTCTACTGCGGGCAGATCATTATATCACCATGATTCTGGCTGGGGCTCTGGCAGTTTTGAGTAAATTTTTGTTTCAAGTTCGTCGCCAGCATTTTTTTAATCCCGCTAATTTCGGCATTATTTCAGCTCTTATCTTGACTCCAGATGCGTGGGTTTCTCCTGTTAATTGGTCATATCCGTACTTTCGTAAATAATCGACTGTTTGGGCGGGTGAACAATGGTCTTTCAAGTACCGAAATGGTTTACTTAGACCAACTGTTACTCGGAGATATTGAAGAATCAATTGCTACACTAAATCTTCTAAAATCGCCTGGTGGGCCAGATTTACTGCTACAAAAATATGAAGAGATTGCGGCGTACAACACGAATAATCATTTACCTTTGATGTGGCGGTTCTATTCGCCTCACCGCAAAATTTTATTTGATTTAGTACGGTCTTTAGACATTCTCTCAACCTCTGCTGATGAATCGGTAATTGATGCACTTTCATTTATTCTGGACAACGAACATAAGCGCGGTAGACATTTGCCGTTTGAAATTGATTTAAGTTTTGTTGGTAAACAATGGCGGGCGTTGGTAATACAACAGGTGAATGGTACTCAAGTTTTAGTCCGTCAGCAGCTAGAAATTTGTATTTTTTCTTACTTAGCAGATGATTTTAAAGCGGGGGATGCCTGTGTTGTTGGTTCTCTTTCTTGTTGTTTATTACCTCAATCGCAACTGCACAGCGGCGCTCGAACTACCGAAGCTAAATTCGCATCGGACGATGTCAGGCAATTTAACCTTCATACCCTCTTAGGAAGTTGGTTCTAGCCGCAGGATACTTTTGCAGGATTTGCTCCATCGTGCGATTGGACTGTTCTGGCTCGGGCAAAGGTATTGAAGCAGGAGGCAATGTACGTGCCTGTGCGGGCACAGTCGTTGCCATAATCATGTACTCAAACCCTGCGGGCACATAGGTATTGAGTAATCGTACCGTTTCAGAATCGATTTGAAATGCGTGTTTGGTGCCTCGTGGAATTGACACAAACGATCCAGTGGTTGCCTTGATCGGTTGGTCTTCCACAAAGAAAGTGGCTTCGCCTTCTATGATGTAGAAAGTTTCATCTGCCGCCTCGTGAATGTGAGGCGGAGCCGCCGGACCTTGTGGAATCAACTCTTCGATACAAGAATATACTCCGTTAGTATCTTCGGCAGTTGCGAGCATAGTCCAGAGAATGCCCATCCCCCAATACACGCGACCTTCGGTATTGTTGACTTGAAAAGCTTGTGGCTTGTTTTGTGCGTTCATGTATAAATCCTTTAATTTAACTCGCGTTTGAGGGTTTAATACCCAAACGCAGCGGAAAGTGCAGCACGTTTTGTGTTATGGTTTAAATCCCCGTCATCAAGCGTAATAGCGTTGCTGTCTTCTTCCCGATGCAGCAGGGGACAGCGAACGCGAGTGCGTGCCGCCTCGGCAATTGCGAATTGCTTTAATTACTTATGACATAGATCGCCGACTGGCTCTGTTGATCGCGTTCAAATTGAGTTTGGTGCGAACCCAATCTATTGTTTAACGATTCCAATTATCTCCAGTCTTCGCCGCTATAGCTTGCAACCTTAACAACAGTGCCACTCATACTTAGCTTAATGAGTTTAAGCATCGAACTCTATCTATCTAGAGATTGATTTACAGCGATTTTCAGGTTACTTAACCACAAACTAAGTAATGTGGTTCTTCAGTACTTGTTAAGCTAAATTAACAATTTGGTAGAGAGAACAGGGAACGGTTTAATTGTCTATATTTTATCTCCTCAAGGGCAGGCAGAGATTACTAACTACCGGACAGTAAATGTTCC
>CAZZWA010000162.1:0-11996 GCA_964657555.1 uncultured Microcoleus sp. | reverse complement strand
TGTTAGTGGCTGGCAGTATGGCTAGTTGAGAATGGTGCAACATCTCAGTTGAAACGGACTTGAGCTATGAGCCCGGAAATTGATTTCTGAGCGGGTTAAGTATTTTTGCTAGAAGTCGTACTGTATACGAAGTGATTAACCGAACATAAGATGACTGTTTTCACCACTCGATTGTACGGGAATGACAAACTGGAGGATGTCGTGAATACTACACACGAATTAGCAGTCACGACTGCCGGAGTAACCCGGAATTGCAACGCTATAGAGCCAATGTTTTACTACTTTGCCTACGGCTCTTGTATGTGTCCTGTTGATCTGAAGCGTTCACTTGGTGAAAACACCCATAATTATGTCATTGGCCCTGCAACCCTCAAAGGATTTCGCCTGAGTTTTAACTACTATTCCTGCTTGCGCCATTGTGGGGTACTTGATGTAGTGGAAGACCCAGCTGAATCAGTGGAGGGAGTACTGTATAGATTACCTTGGCGACTGAGCCAACGTTTGGATGTACGGGAAGACATTCCCCACGGCGGCTATCAACATAAATTGGTCGATATTTATCGGCAAGGCCAAGTTTACCAAGGGGTGCGAATCTATGTCGTGGTTAACAAGCTATCAGAGGAACTCGCCCCCAACGACTGGTACTTCAGTGTTGTGATTAGGGGTGCCGTCACCTGTGGACTATCTGAGGAATATTGCTGGAAGTTATTTAACCATATGTACCAGCTGCAACAGCGCCATCAAGAAACCCAGACACTGCGCAAGGAGAAGATTTTGGTGTGCCAAAGGTCTGGTGGTTGCCTCAACCAGGGTGGTGAAGGGCTATGTCAGGCATTAGAAGCTGCTTTGTGCGATCGTGGTCTGCAAAACCGAGTGACTATTGAGCGCACAGGCTGCCTCAAACGTTGTTCATCTGGCCCAAACTTGGTTTCCTTGCTTGGGAAAAAACACTACAGTGGGATTCAACCAGATGCGATCGCGGCTTTGCTAGAAACACAGCTACAATTCAGTAACAATGACAAATTATGCCCTCTTTGACTTTAAAAACATCCTCTTACTACAAATGACAAAGAGATAGTCTTAACTATTGAAAAACCCGTTTTCTTTTTGAAAACGGGTTTCTTTATTTCAGTTCTTTCTGCCCACCTACTTATTCATCTTCAGTGGCTGGTGGCAAATCTTCAAGAACTTCAAGCTCTTCACTTACTGAATCACTTACTAAATCGCTGGCTGGCTCGTCCCCTGACTCATCTACTGGATCGCCTACTGGAATAGTTAGGCTAGGGACAACTTGCTGTTGGGCTCGCATCTTCTCCCGGTACTTAGCCGCCATTTCTTCTGCCTTTTCATAGACGCGATCGCGGTTCTTGATCATGTCTCCTGGCTCTGGCTCCAACTGCTTAGTTGACAGAGAAATGCGACCTCGTTCCGCATCCAAGTCAATGATCATCACTTTCACTTCATCATTGACATTGAAAACGCTGTGGGGGGTATCGATATGATCGTGGGAAATCTCAGAGATGTGCAGTAAACCGCTGACGCCTCCGATATCGATAAAGGCACCGTAAGGCTTAATACCGCGAACCGCACCAATCACTACTTCGCCAACTTCCAAGCGGTTCATCTTGCGCTCGACTAGGGCTCGTCTATGGCTCAGAACCAGTCGATTGCGGTCTTCATCTACCTCCAAAAATTTTAAAGGCAACTCTTCCGCAACCAAGTCCTCTTTTGGCTTGCGGGTACTAATGTGAGAACCGGGAATAAAGCCTCGCAATCCTTCAATCCGAACTAATGCCCCACCGCGATTAGTCGCAAAAACTTGTGCTCGCACTGTTGCGTCTTCTGCTTGCAGCTGGCGCACCCTCTCCCAAGCCCTCATGTATTCAATGCGACGGATAGAGAGGGTCAGCTGCCCGTCTTCATTCTCATCTGTAAGAATGAAAAATTCTCGCGTCTCGTTGGACTGCAAGACTTCATCAGGTGTGTCAACTCGGTTGATTGACATCTCCTGAATGGGAATGTAAGCGGCAGTTTTAGCACCTATGTCAATCAGAGCACCCCTTGGCTCGATGCTGAACACGGTACCGGCGACTATATCACCGGGGCTAAAGTGGTAGTCATACTTGTCGAGAAGGGCCGCAAAATCGTCGAGACTAAAGCCTATATCTGTAACGGTTGTTTTCTGATTGACCATGCGAATTTTTTCCTAGTTGTTTTCTCCGTAGTGACTGTGCCTCCTGTCGATGTACACACACGGACAGTGGTGTGCAGCTTACACCTACATTACTCCCTATAAACTCTATTGTATGAGATTTAAATAGGGGCGAGTGAGAGCCCAGACTCGCTATTATATTTTAATCCCTGATAGGGATTCAAGGTAATTTGTTGATCTTTAACTGTATTGAACCGTAGTGCTTAATGCACCAGCTATCCTGAAATTATAGCAATTAGCTTCTTTTAATATTAAGTGTACCACGTTCTGTCCTTATTGAGGGAAGCATATTTTCAGCTAAAGTCTGATGAGATTAGCCATCAAAGCTAAATTTGCCTGTATTTGCGGTACTTAGCTACCATTTTCTTCGCTTTTTCATAGACAACCTGAGGATTTCTCAGCGTGTCATCCAGTTCAAGTTGCCGCACCTTTGTTTTTTTAAATAGGCAACGATTAAGAATGAGTCATCAAAGATGCCGATGGTTCTGGTTCTCTCACCTCGGGCAATTCAGTTGGCGAACCTTGAAGTGCATAGGTTTGATCGGCATGGCCTTCGAGATGATTTAATGTTTCTACAAAATCTCGAATCCCTTGGAATTGACGATAGACCGAGGCAAAGCGCACATAAGCAACTTCACTAAGCGATTGCAACTGCTGGAGCACTAACTCGCCAATTTCGTTGCTAGTGACTTCTCGCACAGTTTGCTGCTGTAATTCCGCTTCAATTTCATCGACGATTTCTTCGAGTCGTCCTTGGGAAATGCCAGTCTTTTCGCAGGCACGAATGAGACCGCGCAGCAGCTTAGAGCTATCAAAAGATTCTCGTTCACCACCCCGCTTGATGACGGTAATGGGAACAAATTCAATGCGTTCGTAAGTCGTGAAGCGATGTTTGCACTGCAAACATTCACGCCGTCGCCGAACACTTTGTCCTGCTTCCGTTGAACGAGACTCAAGAACACGGCTATCCGTGTGCTGGCAATAAGGACATCGCATGATCAAAGCCCTCTAGTGTTTGATGGAGGGGTCAGCAAATTAGATTGTAGTCTAGAAAGACATTTCCCGTCGCTACTTATATACAAAAACCTGAGCCAGTTTGTACCTGCCTGCCAACCTTTAGGAGGAGCAAACAGAACCTTGCGGCTCAGGAAAATTAGATTTTTGTGAAGCTGTAGCTATCGCGCTCAGGCGTTTTGAGCTACTTACTTCTGAATTCGAGGTGGTTCCCGAAATGCGATCGCAAAGAATATAGTCCCTATCGCAAGGGTCAAAATCAAGATGTAAGCAATAGCTTCCATGTCAAAATTCCCTGATTAATTGCCTTAACTACCAATCTACCTTAAAAGGCAAAAGTAAAAATAAAATAGATCAAACTTTTACTTTTGCCTTTTGCCTTTTTAAACTGCTTCCTTCTTGCGGGTCGTCTTGTCACCAACTTTCTGGAACAGACCCCATTCGACCTGCTCTTCCAAGTCAGCGTCAACACCAGCAAACACATCTCGGAAGATAGTCCGAGCGCCATGCCAAATGTGACCGAAGAAGAATAGCAGGGCAAACACAGCATGTCCAAATGTGAACCAGCCTCGTGTGCTGGTGCGGAACACACCGTCAGAGTTTAGGGTTTCGCGGTCAAAGTCAAATGGCTCGCCCAATTGGGCTTTACGAGCATACTTCTTCACAGTAGCTGGGTCATCAAAGGTTTTCCCAGCCAGTGCGCCGCCGTAGAAGCTCGCCGTGACACCAGTTTGCTCAAAGCTGTATTTCGATTCCGCTCTACGGAAGGGAATATCCGCACGAACCACGCCGTCTTTATCCGTTAATATGACTGGGAAGGTTTCAAAGAAATTGGGGAGACGACGCACTGTCAGTTCCCGCCCTTCAGCATCTTTGAACACCGGATGGCCTAACCAAGCTGTAGCAATGCCATCACCCTTATTCATTTGCCCTGTCCGGAACAAGCCGCCCTTAGCGGGGCTGTTGCCGACATAGTCATAGAAAGCCAACTTCTCAGGAATTTGATTCCAAGCTTCGGTCAGACTCTGCCCTTCAGCCAGACTGGCTTGCACGCGTCGGTCGATTTCCTGCTGGAAATAACCGCTGTCCCACTGATAGCGGGTTGGGCCAAACAGCTCAATCGGAGTGGTAGCACTCCCGTACCACATAGTCCCAGCCACCACGAATGCGGCAAAAAATACAGCAGCAATACTGCTAGAAAGTACGGTTTCTATGTTCCCCATCCGTAGAGCTCTGTAGAGCCGCTCCGGTGGTCTAACTGCTAAGTGGAATAAACCAGCGATGATCCCAACGACACCAGCTGCAATATGGTGAGCAACCACGCCGCCTGCGTTGAAGGGGTTAAATCCAGCTGGTCCCCACTCGGGTGCTACGGGTTGGACGCTCCCCGTGAGACCGTACGGATCGGAAACCCACATACCGGGGCCGAATAGCCCAGAAAGGTGAAAAGCGCCGAATCCAAAGCACAGAATACCAGACAAAAATAAGTGGATGCCAAACATCTTTGGCAGGTCGAGAGCTGGTTCGCCAGTGCGCGGGTCTCTAAATAGTTCCAAATCCCAGTAAACCCAGTGCCAGCAAGCAGCCAGGAATAATAGACCTGAAAGGATAATATGAGCAGCAGCAACACCTTCAAAAGACCAAACACCAGGATTGGTGGCTGATCCGCCGGTAATGCTCCAACCACCCCAAGATTCGGTAACACCCAAGCGTGCCATAAAAGGCAGAACGAACATGCCCTGACGCCACATTGGGTTCAGGACGGGATCGCTGGGATCGAAAATAGCTAATTCGTACAAGGCCATCGAACCGGCCCAGCCCGCCACTAGGGCAGTATGCATTAGATGTACGGCAATCAATCGCCCTGGGTCATTCAGAACGACTGTGTGTACTCGGTACCAGGGTAGTCCCATTGACTACGCTCCTCCTTAAAATACAGTTCTACTTCGATGCCTATGCTCGGTCTTTTGTTTTATTGCTAGAGTCCTTTGCTGTCTAGGAGGCTCTGGCGCGTGACCTTAAGGCACGACAGATCAAACACTCTATATAGTATGAGTCAACGAAAATGAGAGTGTTTAAAGAAGTTTGACATTTCCCTAATCCTCTCACAAGAAGGGGATTTCTAGCGTGACCACTAAGATTTCCTATTTCTGGTGAGTTTACCTTAACCTTGAATAAGCTGACGCAGTCTCGTAAGAGACTGTGGCTAATCAACGAGGACTCTTTCAAGTCCGCACTGTCGCCACCAAGGTCAGTACCGAGTCATTGACTTATTTAGGTACGGTAGGGAATCATACTTCTGAGTTCTGTTGTAAATTATATTGCGGATCGTCAAGTAAGATTGCAGCATTTTCATTTTTCCAGCGAACATTGACAGAGCTTATTGCCTCTAAGGTGCTAGTAATGAGCCTATGCCACTTTTTTTCCACAAAGTTCATAAGGCAGAGGCAGCTACACTCAATCGCTCAATGACGTCCTCAGCACTGATAAGGCGTTTTAGCACAACTTGACCGATAGTTGTGCCAGCTGCTGACTCAGATGGGGATAGTCTAGAGGGTCTAACTTCGACCATTAAAACCGCATCTTCAACCCGATAAAGCCATAGTTTTTCATCTTGCTCCAAAATGCAAAGGTTCATTTGCTGAATTTGGGGTTTACGTCGCCAAGCGTTTTCGTTCCACAAGCCCCCAAATTCCCAAACTCTTCCAACCGTCCATCCATCACTCAGGAAAAAATACTTCACGAATCTCGTTATATAGGCTCTAGATTTGGAACTTGCTGTTTAAGATATTACGAAACATCCAGCAGGTGATTTTGCTGGCATCGCTAAGAGTGAGACAATCCGCATCGTACAGACAATGCCTCGCTGTCAGGCGAAACCTATTTGCACGTTGCTGTAGGGTAGGGTAGCACGTATCGCGACCTATCCCTGTCTACCCCTAACCAGCTTCACCCCAATTGTGCAAACTAGATGTGAAGCAGCTTACTAGTGCTCAATCGTCACTATAGCCTTCACGAGTGTCAGTACTTAGAAAACGTCACGCACTGATTTTCAATCGCATTGCCTTCAAAACTCAGAGTCCTAGTCTTGGTTAAGTTGTTCAAACCGCAGCCGCCGTTGTTACGGATAGTATTGTTGCCGGGACTGCTGTAGGTACCTAAATCGGGTTGGGCATTAGTGATTGCTACCACTCCATCTCGCTGATTGTTCTCAATCAAATTCTGACGCAAGACGGGGTGAGCTGATCCAGAAATCACCATCCCATCTAGATTTTGGGTAATATGATTCTTAACTAGGAACGGCGCTGCTGTATCGTCAATGGCAAGACCTAATCCTGTATTCTGAAACAGGTTGCCGATAATTTCCCCTTGAGCCGAACGAGCTACTGAAATGCCTTGACCTTGGTTCTGAGTAAAGATGTTATTTTCAATTAGGGGAACACCTGTACCTGTAATAAAAACCCCTTCCCGTTGACTATTGACAAACGTATTGTTTTGAATGATCGCGTTGGTCGATTCAATCCACAATCCCGTACCGCGAGAATTTGGATTGGCGATTGTTACCCCTCTAATCGCACTATCATTATCTGCCCACATAGCCACATTTTGACCAGCAAAGGTAGGGCTGATCAGGCCACCGCCACCAACAATCAAGACATTCCTGCCTTTGGTGGCTTCATCCCCCTGCACTACTACCCCCGATTTAATCATTAAAGGAAAGACTTCGCCACTATCGTAAGTATATTTACCCGGAGCTAATTGAATGAGAGTGCCCGCTTTAGCGAAGGTGAGAGCGTAAGAAATCGTGCGATAGGGTGCTAGCTGAGTGTTGACACGGGTACGATCTGTACCGAGAGCAGGATCGACATAAATTACCGTTGTGCCAACTAGCGGTTGAGAGTGCGCCTGCAACTGACTATAGTTGTTCCCCAGAGCGATCGCCATTCCTCCAACTGCTCCAAGTAATAGTTGGCTTAGCCCAGCTCGCAAAGGTATTGCGGATGAAAGGCATTTAACAAAACCTATACTGAACTGATTGTATCTTTGGGTTTTTTGCATTATCAGCGAAAAAAGTCTTCTATTATGCATAGCTGTATAAACAAAATCCCTTAATTTGGCGACGATACTACCATGATTAAATTGGCTTGTAAATCGCAAAAAAACAAAAAACAATTCTTAAAAAACAGCAACTATAAATTTATGTACAAGATTTCTCCAAGACGGACAACCTGGCACCAGCAATTTCACCGATATTTTTGTCATCATTCTGATGATGCTTCCTACGTCAGATGAGGCGATATATCACCCCATCTGGCTATAGTTAACAATGCTGTTCATTTCTTGAGAGTGTAAAAATGGCAAAACCGCGTAGTCACAAAATTGCCCCTGCCCCGATGCCGACGGCAATTAACGTCGTCGATCTGATTGATAATTACTTTAGTGCCTACAATTCAGCTAGGCTGCGGGAGATGTGTCACCTGCTAAAAGGCGAGGTATTGCAACAAGGCGTCACTGTGGGAGTCAGCCTGTCGGGTGCCATGACCCCAGCTGGGATAGGTGTGGGGATTTTAGCACCGCTGATTCGCAACGGCTTTATTGACTGGATGATCAGCACGGGTGCTAATCTTTACCACGACATGCATTTCGGATTAGGTTTCGATCTCTACAGAGGTAATCCGTTTGCAGATGATGTGAAGCTGCGCGAGGAAGGCACTATTCGAATTTATGACATTGTGTTTGGCTATGATGTGCTGTTAGAAACCGATGCCTTCATTCGCAAAATTCTGCAAGCAGAGCCGTTCCAAAAGCGCATGGGAACAGGGGAGTTTCACTACCTACTGGGCAAGTATGTCTGGGAAGTGGAAAAGCAGCTAGGGGCTCAGAATTCTTGCTTATTGGCTACGGCTTACGAGTGCGGCGTACCCATTTATACCTCTTCACCAGGAGATAGTTCTATCGGAATGAACGTAGCGGCTTTAGCTCTAGAAGGCTCAAAATTAGTACTAGATCCAGCAATAGACGTGAACGAGACAGCAGCGATCGCCTACTTAGCGCGTGAGTCTGGCAACCCGGACTTAGAAGGCAAAAGCGCTGCCGTGATCATTGGTGGTGGCAGTCCCAAAAACTTCCTCTTGCAAACCCAACCGCAAATTCACGAAGTGTTAGGTTTACAGGAGCGGGGTCACGATTACTTTATCCAAGTCACTGATGCTCGTCCTGATACTGGCGGTTTATCTGGTGCCACTCCCAGCGAAGCAGTCAGCTGGGGCAAAATTGACCCAGAAGAGCTACCCAGCACCATAGTTTGTTACACCGACAGCACAATTGCCCTACCCCTGCTCGCCGCCTACGTGATGAATCAGTGTCAGCCCCGTCCACTCAAGCGATTGTACGATCTGCGTGAAGACATGGTGGAAAAACTCCAAAAGGACTATCTGGCAGCTAAAACCAAATCATCTGAAATCCCAACATCTATGTTACAAAGTGCTTCTGAGCCACCTACAGTAACCTATCCCAGCGGTAGAGTCATTTCTAACAGCGGTAGCTAATCGGTAGTCGTTTTTTATTGAATGACATCCCCCGCCTTGAGGTCAAGTGGGGGAAGCGCCTATCCTAGTGTGCTCAAACTAAAGTCTGGATGTTGGTTCCACTTATTTCACTCTCTAGATCGACGTTAGGTTTTATTACAAACTGATAAAGTTGTTGGCAAGATTGACTCAGTTGCTCCTTGAGAAGAATTACGGAGCAATTTACCATTAGTCGAAATATATAAAGATTAGCTAGAAAATAAGGCAATTTACCATGAAACCTTCTGTTTTATCTAAAGCTCTTGGACTTAGTATCATTTCCCTTAATTTAGCCTTGCTGCCTGTTTCTGCCCAAACTGGTACTACTCCTGGTAACTCAACTACAGGTAGCAATGCCACTTCTAACCCGAATATAGGTGCTAGCCCTGCTCCTAGTAATGGGACTACAGGTAGTAGCATGGCTCCTAGTAGTTCTACCTCAGGTAGCAGTACGGCTCCAAGTGATGCGAATGCCAGCAATAATAATGCTCCTAGTAGTTCTACATCAGGTAATAGTACGACCCCTGGGGCTGCAAATACCGGCAATAGTAATGCTTCTAGTGGTTCTCCCTCTGGCGCTAGTACTGCCCCTGGTGCTGCGACTACAGACAATAGCACCACCTCTAGCTCAGAAACAACATCCACCAAAAGTGGAGGATTTGATTGGGGCTGGTTGGGCTTGATTGGTTTGCTAGGCTTGGCTAGTTTATTCTACAGAAGCCAAAGATCATCAGTAGTTGCTCGGACTGGTTACGAGCCATTGCACGCAAGTTCTGAATCTACTGGCGATCGCCTCCAGCAAGGGTTTGACCAAGCACAAGTAGGGGCTCATGGTTTATGGGATCAGCTGAAAACGGGAGTTGATGACTTCAAAGAACGCAGAGCCCAAGAAAAAGAAATTAAAGGGATTAAAAATGCCCTAGGACGTCCCAGTAAGCGAGTTATTCTTGATAAGCAGGATAATCTCATACTTAATGTGGGCGATTTAGTGACTCATCAAGCCATTGAGCGTGCCCGACATGCTGATATGCTTGATGTTTTGCTGGACTCGGTAGACGAGCAAGAGCCAGAAATAGCAAATGAAGAGCGGAGTGCGCCGATTGCTGGTGAGGCTTCGCTGGAGGAACAAGAAACTACTACCAATAGGCATCAGCACTAATGTTTGGAAGACACCCTGCTCATGAGGATAAGGTAGGGAAAATCTCAAGCTTTAGCTTAGGGATTTTCCCTCCAAACAACTACAACTGCTCCTCATCCTTAACTACATCACTGAGATAGAGCCTAATGAAATCATCAGCTGCTGATTGATTGATTTTCCGCAGCCCATTCCGGATCTCCAACACCGTTTCAGCCACGGGGTCTCTAGCTTCACTCACCCAACGGCTTACATTGGAACGCCTAATTCCCATCATTACAGCCAGATGATTTTGGCTGATGTTGTGGGTTTCTAACACATGTTTAAGGGCTTTACCTGCTCTTCCCATGCGTCAAATTTTGGCAGAGGTTGATCCCTACGTAAATGTTTCCTTTTGGTTAACGTGGCAAAATTAGGTATTAACAATAACCCCCCTTAATTCCCCGGTTTCGGAGGAATTGAAGAGACTTGAGGAGTGTTTCTCAGGCAATTGCAACAGATATCTTCTGCTTTCTCAGGGCAATTACATTTTCATGCCAAATTATGTCACCGAAACGAATTGCAATGCTAGCAATGTAAGTGAGTTATAACCAATTTGCTTTACACCTGCAACATGCAACATTTTCCTCCCCTTGGTAAGGGGGAAAATGTTGCATCCAAATCGCAAAACGGTATTAGCTTAAGATGACTCCGTCTGTACAGTAAGTGTATAAAGGAAACGGTCAAGTCCAGTAGAGAATGCGGGACTGGGGAAACCGTTTTTGAATCTCGCTCTCAAAAAAGCGCCGTAGCACTTTCATAGTGTCGGTATCGTAGACGTACTTGGTGCCACCGAATTTGTTACGCTTTACGCTGCGCTTTGCCTCATCCATATCGAGCTTTGTTTGAGGGTACCAGGAGAGTAGCACCTCTTTCGATCCAGGAGTGAAACGGTGCGAAATCAACTCAAAAGTGAGATCGCAATCAAAATCGAGCGCTTGGCTAATCTCGTCGAACAGGCGATTATAATGCTCTGGCCAATTATCAATGGGCATAATAGGTGCGATAACTAGACCCACTGGATATTCGCCACCGCCCTGGATGCGTGGCAAAGCCAACCGTCGCAAAGCCATGAGTCGCGATTCTACCGATGCCGTACCTCCCTCGAAACGTCCGGAAATTGGGGCAGCATTGATACTCATACGGCAGCGGGTATGACCGTTGTGGGGCAAGTTGAGTAAATCATCCACCGCGTCGAACTTGGAAACCCAGCGCAGGTGCCCATCTTGACGCGTCCCAAAATAGCGGATGCATTCAGCAAGACTTCCTGTCAGATGCTCGATACCCAAAGGGTCAGTATAGCAACTCACCTCAAAGGTTGTGGTCTGGCTTGAGCGTTCATAAGCAGCTAGGTTTTCCAGGATCTGGGGCAAGTTAGCAAAAACGCGGACTACTGGTGGTCCTGACAAGCTGCCTGCCAAATAGCAGTATTGGCAGTGTGCTGGACAGCCTTCAGCAAGATGAAATTGCCAGTCAGCTGAAGGTGGGATAGGGCTAAGCTTGAGGGCACTAGGCGGTGCTGTCACGATCGCCAGGGTGCGTTTAGCCTTGTTGTATGTGTCGCGCTCATCCTCGCCCCGCAAACCTGTAAGGCGATTCTGGGATAGCTCCTCAACAGGCAAATGAAAAGACTGCACCCGCGATAATATGTGTTGACCCCAAGGCTCTGAAAGTGCAGCAGGTGTAATTAATACGCGCTCTGGCATCCACAAACGAGGCTGGCGAACTTCTGGTATTAATGAAATTAAGTTATCTGGGATCGGGTTTGGCAAAATCGTTCTCCACGTCTTAAAATTTAATTTTTTGACTGATTTGAGGTTGTATATTCATCTCTTTCTTAACGTAAATCTTAAATTCAAATTTGATTGATATAACTCTATTTTAGACCAAACAAAAATGACCTATAAACCCTCAAAATATGGGAATTTACTCAATTTTTGTAGTAGTTTCCTACTTGTCTCCAAAAGAGCGCTTGCTCTTTTGGAGACGAAAGACTCTATAGCAATCCTAAATGAGTCGTAAATTTATA
>CAZZWA010000161.1:5032-11998 GCA_964657555.1 uncultured Microcoleus sp. | reverse complement strand
GAACGTCTCTACGACAGAAAGGGAAAAGAGGGTTTTACAAGCGGATTTAGGAGCACAACTATCCCTAGCTATTGCTAGCATTAAAAACCCACACTGATTCTTCTTAGGCGATCGCCTCAGGCGCAGCAAGTATACTTATGGCGGCAGACGCGAGGATTGTTTTTAACATCTTCAGCTTAATCAGCGAGTTTGCGCTTGAGGATTAAGACCCCACTAAAAATGCCAAAGGCGATTGCGCTTGGTACTGAGGATGGTTCGGGAACGGCGGCGAGAGTGATGTTGCCTGGGCCTATGATGGTGTTAGTAAATGAGCCAACACTGACATCGGTAAGATCATCAGGAGTGGAAAATCCGGTGGTAACTAAGAAGTAGGAAGTCCCAGCAGTTAAGGACAAGTTGATAAAACCAGCAGATGTCGTTGTTCCTGTTACTCCGAAAACGCTCCCTGTTTCTCCGAAGGGATCGTCCCCTTTGAGTAAATTGGTGAGTGGAGCATTTGGATTGAAGCTGTTTTGATACAAGAATTGGAGACCATCGAAGTATTGATTACCTGCAACGTTATAAGCACCAGTCTGATCCACTAAGAAAAGCTGGCTGAAATAAGCGGTGTTGCTACCAGAGAGAGAGGCGATTGGTTGATTAATACCTGCAAAACCTGGTGGTTCGGGACGGTTGAAAGTTGATGCTCCGGTTGTGTCACCAGAGTAGGTAATGGAGGCTGCTTTAGAGGGTAGGGCAACACTCAAACAAAGAGCGATCGCGGTAGAGAAAAGGCGGAGGGTTTGCATGATATGTGAGCTTCTTGGCTGTGACATGAGATTTTTCGCGTTTATTTTACGAAACAGTACTCGACTCTTAACTGTTAGAAAATCAAATTAATATCTTTTCCTGACCTCCATTGCTTTAAAAGTTAATAATTGAATCTCTTTCATAAGAGAGAACAGTTGAGTTGTTACCTCTGTATGCACGAAACTACAAAATCTGTGAGCACCAGCCTCATTTCACCTAGTTCACTGCATAAGCCCATAAAGCCTGTGTAGTAATACCTAAGCCAATTAGGGTCATGAATAAGGCACTCATTGCTGGTAACATTCTGATCCTGGTCTGCTGGATTGGCAGTCGGTCGAACAGTTCCTTGGCATAGACCAGCATCAACCCAATCCCAGTTAATACCCCCGCTAAACCCAAGCTAAAGGCACATACCAGCGCTAGTCCAAAGCCAATCCGGCCTAGGGCGATCGCACTGAGCAACACCACCAAAGCCGAGGGACAAGGCAACAAGCCGCCTGATATCCCTAAAGCTAGTAGGCTAGACCATGTGATTGGGGAGCCATTAGCACCGGGGGGCAGGTGCGAATGATCGTGTTCGTGGTGATAGTGATGATGGTGATCACGTCCCCGAATATGTTCCTGACTGTGGTGGTTGTGGGTGTGATCGTGAGCGTGTTCGTGATGGTGATGCTCGTGGTTATGAGAATGACCTTGTCCAAAAGCCCAAGACGGGAGTATCTGAGCACCCCGCAATCGACTGATCAGCAGGTTCAGACCGATCCCAGTTACCAGTACACCAGAGAGCACGCTCAGCCAGGGGTACACTTGCTCTGTCAGGATGAACTGGGATGTGCTGAGGGCCACCAGCCCCAGAGCAAAGATGCCAGCTGTGTGGGTAATTGTCACGGTGAGCCCCAGAAATAGGGCATGTTGAGGCTGGCTACGGGCTCCTACGAGATAGGCACCAACGACTGTTTTGCCATGACCTGGGGAAAGGGCGTGTAATCCACCCCAGACAAAAGCGATGGCTAGAGCGATCAGGATCGTGGGAAGATGGCGATCCTCTTGGGAAATTAGACTAGTAAAGACATCGTTACTTCTTCCTGTCAAAGCATTATCTAACGAGCTCTCTAATTGAGCAGGAGGTTGAACAGCCAGTTGACTCAAACCAGGAGATGGATTGATTTCAAAGGAGATCTGCCGTTGGTTGAGAGGACTGCTAAGCAGATCAGTGGGGTAATCTGTCAGACGCTTGCTGAGACTGGAGGAGGGAAAATTGCCCCGAATGGGAATATCATTTGCCGCCACAGCGATCTCGCGCCACCCCAAGCGCTGTGGGTAGTACTTGTCTTCAAACTCAACCGACTGATTTGCACCTACTGACGCCATCAACGCCTGGAAGTTACAGGTGAGGCGCAGTGTGGCTAACCCACCCACCCCTGGGGGAAATTCAACTGCCGAGCTTGAAACAGAGAGCGCTAAAGGCTGTTGGTTGAGCCGCAGATCTAAGCTGGAGCTAATCTCAGAGCATTTTTCAGCAGGATAGTTCGCCGTCTCTGCGGGTTCAGCTTTGCGGTTGTGATTGATATCTAGCCGATTAATCTCCTGAAAAGCCGGAATTTCCGCCATGTCTAGCACGTAATCAATCCCCAACCCATCCCGCGCCACTTGTAGTCCGGCATAGTGATTAATGGTGAAATTGCCTAAGGGATGAGCCTCTGCCACAGGCACCCAGAATAAAAACACCACCATGATTGCAGAGATCCAGAGCAACCAATTTTGGATTGACCGCAGCCTTTTAGGAAGGCTATTCCAGAGACAAGAGTCTGAGCCTGTAACCGGATTCAATCCAAAATCCTCTAGCGCCAGGGCGCGAAGTGGTAGCCAAAATTTACAATTCTCAGTCAACTGATGCAGCCGCTTGCTCATAAGAGAAAGTTTTTGACTTTTGACTTCAAGATGCAGTCTCGGTGAATGGTGCTATGTCTGCCAAGACTTGGTGAGCTTTGTGGGCATAATTGTGGTGAAACTGAGGATTGAGTTTCACAGCCTGAGTGAGTCGCTGGCTTGCTTGCTCACGGTCTCCAAAGTGCAGTGCAATCATGCCCGCATGAAATTGCAACAGGGCATCCTCTGTTCCATAGCGAGTTGCCCGTTGCGCTGCCTGTTGCGCTTCCTGCCAGCACCCGTTAGCTGCTGCCGCCCAAGCCAATGTATCCTCAGCATATACATCATCCCGCACTGCGACTTCCCGTCGGGCAATTTCCAGAGCCTCTGGTAAGTGGATGCCATGTTCGACGTAGTAGACAGCCAAAGCTCGGTCATAGATCCCTTTCACCTTGCTCAGGTGTGCTACTACCCCAATCAGCTCTTCAGTTGCGGCTGCGCCTTCCCGATCTCCCAGCGCCCTTTGAGCATCTGCCTTGTACCCTAACGTTTCCACCATTGGGATGAGTTCTACACCCTGATTTGCTGTATCCAGAGCCTCCTGCCACCGATGCTGAGCTGCATACAGGCGGGCCAGTCCCGTGAATGCAGGCACATCCTGGGGGAAAAGGTCGAGGGCTTCTCGGTAGCGTTGCTCCGACAGGGCTAGATCTCCAGTAGCAAAGGCTAAATCTCCCGCCCGCACATGAAACCAAGCACGGGTTTCTGCCGGATTCGTGTAGAACATGTCCATCTGCTGCATGGTCTGCTCTAGCAGTTGCCTCGCCGAGGCCAGCTCACCAGTTAACTCTAAGTAACGGGCAGTAACGGCGTTGTGACCATTCACCCATTCGTTTGCTGCTTCGTTAGTCAGGGTCTGGATGAGTTGATGGGTAGCTTCATAGTTACCCAACTCCATCTGAATTGATGCGATCAGCGAGACAACACTAGGATGATCGGGAACCAACTGCTGGGTATCAGTCACTACCTGCAAAGCTTCCCGAAATTGATGCTGAGATAGTAGGGCAGATGCCAGAAGCATGGAAGAGGCTCCATTGTGGCGCGGTTGTATCGCCAGGGATCTGCGTGCCGCTTGTTCTGCTCGTAACAGATCTTCCACATCCCC
Source organism: uncultured Microcoleus sp. (assembly GCA_964657555.1). Classification (GTDB taxonomy): domain Bacteria; phylum Cyanobacteriota; class Cyanobacteriia; order Cyanobacteriales; family FACHB-T130; genus CAZZWA01. The sequence continues at coordinate 8,175 of CAZZWA010000161.1, read as the reverse complement.
TACTTCGCGAAAGCGCTTCAAATATTGGGCAGCCAGCAGGCGTAAGAGTATTGAGGAATTTGGGGATTGGCGGACTTGCTGCTCGTAGGTGCTGATAATCTGGGATCGCTGTAGGTAATCGGGGAAGACTGGCGCAGGGCTTTCTATTTGTGGTGGCTGCTCAGTAGGTAATGCCTCTAGCGCCTGTGCGTATGGATGTCCTAGGAAGACTAGCAGGATGGTCAGCAACAACAGCCACAGCGATCGTAGATGCATAGTTGTTCTTAGCGGGGATCGCCCAGATAGGGGAAAGAATTGAGAAAGTTGATATCTTTAGGTCCGACGTTATCGGTAGTCAGGGCGGGAATATCACCGTCTGGTGTAACTACATCACCGAAGACTATAGATAAAGTGACATCGATCACGTCATCTTTTGGCCTTCTGCCGCCAAAGTCTTTAGCTAACTGCGTGCCGAAGTAGCTACCTGTTGGTTGGGAAAGGTCAGCTTGGATGACATCAGGAGTGACCACTGATACGATAGTGTCAGCTAAGACTTTGGGTCGCCCGACTGCCTGAATAAAAGACTGAATGAAGTTGGATTGATTGCCAGCATCATTGGTTGGTGTCTGAAGATTACTGATGTAGTGAGCTTGAAAGTCCATAAACAGCTCATTCAGTGCCGGAACCGCTAACCGCTCAATCTGCGCGAAACTCCCATCTCTGAGCCTGGGAGTTTTGACGCTAGTTGTTATCCAAACACCAATCTTGCCACTACCAATAAGTTCTCTGGGTAGTTCGACAATAGCTGAGTGGACATTGAAGGAGTCCAGCAAGTCTTGTGCCTGATCAGGAGGGTTGAAGGATAGAACCTGTAAGGGAGGAGCTGGATTAGGCTGATTTTGGTAGTTGCGATCCGGGATGATCTTAAAGAACTGTAGGAGATCGAAAAAGAAAGGGTCTTTGCGCAGACCAAAAAAGACTGTCAAACCATTGGGTGTAGAGAAAGTCTGGTTGAGGGGCCCTGTGCCACTGGCTGCAATCAGCTTTGAGTTCGTTCCTACTTTGATTGGACTACTCGGCCCGTATACTGTGACAGTTTGATCTGGATCTGTGCCGTTCACCTGAAATTGGAGCACGACATCTTCAACACCATCACCCGTGTTGTCAATCTTAAATTGATAGAGAACCGATGGGTCGAACGGCCTGATTTCACCTTGAGAGATCAACGGATCGAAGTCCATCGCTAAGACAACTTTACTGGGATCTGCACTTGGGAACACATATAAATCTGTGAGATCCGCAGAGGTAAGTTGACTAGCCAGAAAGGTTGTGTCTTGGTGATCTGAAGCTCTAGCTGGCAGGACTCCACATAGTAGTACCATCAGTACAACAGCAACACCTGCTGTTATAGACCGCAGCGATCGCTTGGCCGGAAAAAATGCCATGCTTTTGACAGATTTAGCTATAGGTAACTTGCCTTCGCCCAATGGGACGAAGGTGATACCCCGCATACTTATTTTCATGACTGCCCTCCTTAAAATTTTTTGTCCCTGATTTTGAACTCGGAAAGAGTAGAGTGAACCAGCCGGAGACGGCTAGATGAACTTGGCCGTGGCTGGCTTACCCAATCCTCAAAAAATTTCCCGTACCACGCAGGGGTGATAATCGCTAGTAGCCTAGCTGGCGAAACTCCCAAGTTTTTGAAGGTGTGCAGAATACCTTTGGGAATATTGACAAAAGACCCAGCAGTTGCGGTATACGCGCGATCGCCCTCTTGAATCAAAAGTCTTCCACTCAGGATGTAGTAGGCTCCCTCTTCCCAAAGGTGCGTAAGTGGTGGCAGACCAGCTTGTGGTGCTACTGTGACCTCAAAGAGCGAATATGCCCCGAGGGGATCTTCATATACTGCCTTGCATGTCACCGAGTCACCTCTCGCTTGTGGAAACTTACCTTTCCTGGCTGGAACAAGTCTGAGCCTCTGATTACCTATCATCCTGGTAGCCCCCTTGAAACTCTGTAGGAAATAGCAGAATAGGTGCGTATCGCCAAATAAAGCTGTAGCTGTCTTTGTCACAGCCACAGCTTATCGACGCCTATTGCTCACTTTCCAGTCCAAAGAGTGCTCACTTTTTGCTCATTCTTCACCTTTGACGGAACAAGGAAGGGAAGTGGCGATCGCTACAATCGAGTAAATCCTTGCTGGTAAACCTGATGAGAACTGCTGCTGAACTCAAGGAATTCGGTGTCACCATCCCACCGACTCAGGATGAGTTGCCATACGATGACGGAGAGCTGATGGAGAGCCAACGCCACAAGTTACAGATGGAATTGCTGATTGATGCCCTACTGCCTTGGCTGGACGAGCGGGAAGATGGCTTCATCGGCGGTAATATGTTTGTCTACTACAGTATGGCGCAGGTGAGAAACCGCGATTTTAAAGGGCCGGACTTTTTTGCAGCGTTAGGAGTGCCGAAGGGAGAACGTCGCAGTTGGGTGTGTTGGGAAGAAGAAAAAACACCCGATGTGGTGATTGAATTGCTGTCTGACAGCACTGCTGAAGCAGATAAGGGTAAGAAGAAGCTGATCTATCAAAACCGCATGCGCGTACCGGAATACTTTTGGTACGATCCATTTGCTCCTGAAGATCGGGCAGGCTTTCGACTTCAAGGCGGTACTTACCAAGAAATCGTACCAGACTCGCAGGGGCAACTCGTCAGCCAAGTCTTAGGGTTAGCACTGGCGTGCTGGCAAGGCTCGTTTAAGGGGGTTGAAGCTACGTGGTGGCGATGGGCACAAATCGATGGAACTTTCTTACTGACAGCAGAGGAGCAAGCCTGTCAGCGTGCGGAGCAAGCAGAAGAGCGGGTGCAACAGATTGCTCGAAACTTATTGCCAACGGGGATGAGCTTAGAGCTTGTAGCGCAGGTAACGGGATTATCTGTAGAGGAGGTAGAGGCATTAGGGCAACAATAATCGTTAGAAATTTATACACGAACAATCTGCTAGAATCAGAGGCGATCGCGTTCACATCTTCTTCACAGGGATGTCATAGGGCAATGCTAGGGTAATGAAGCATAGAATTTTGTTGAACTTCTTATGCCCTGGTATCTGCCTTCCTGCTAATTGCAGGAGGGCTTCTTTGCTTTCTAGATCTCAGTCTTGCC
>CAZZWA010000161.1:0-4932 GCA_964657555.1 uncultured Microcoleus sp. | reverse complement strand
CCCTGCTTTCAGATGGCGGCGGAAGGTACTGAAGGGCAAATCTAGTAATTCAGCAGCCTGTTCTTGGGTCGGTGCGGGGCGCAGATAAGTGTGATAAAGCGCCCAGTAGTGTTTAGCCTCACGGGGTGATGACTGTAACGATTCAGCTACCTCCCTTAACAAGGTCTGTAAAGTAGCAATGCGCTCTTGTTGCTCAGCTTTGGCTGCCGCCTGTACCACCAACCGCGATCGCAGCAGTGGATTGTCCTGTAGCGCATCGGGACGGGAGAAATTGCGCAAAGCCTCGTGCACCGAACTCATAAATTCCGGCAGACTGAGAACTACCAGAGGTTCGCTGACATGAGATGACTGTATCGCTTGGGTTGAGGCAGCAGTCTCTCTTTGCGCCAGCAGTTCTTGCCAAGCCTTTGTTGACAAGACTCGCCAGTCGTGCCCGTAAACCCCATAGTGCCGACCACCTACCTCAAAATCAGCTTCATGAAGCCGCGCTAAGTCTGCGTAGGCAAACATCGCCCCCCAATCATCTGGTTTTGCACAGGCAATAAAAGTGAATGCTGGTGCTGGCCGGATGTGATGATGCTGGATAAAGTGGATGAAGATCAGGCTTTGAGTTGGTGAAACCGCTTGATAGGTATCACGAGCCATCCAGAAGCGAAACAGAGTAGCCCCTTCATTCCTGCGCAAAGGTACGTGGTTTTGCAGATAAATCCATGCCTGATGGGCAGCAGGATCAGCACTCAAGTCTTGACTGCTGGTCTGGTGTAATGCCAGCATCATCACAAATCCAGCTAGCTGCTGCTCAGAATCGCGAAAAACTAGCACACTCTGGGGCTGCCGTGTCAACCAGTAGGCTGCTATTTGTGCCGAGTCTTCACCTTCATGCTGCGTCACCATCCTTAGCAGTGCAGAGCGATCGCTTTCCCTAAAGGTGTCGGTCAATAGGCTGCTGGTTTCTTGCCAGGTAAAGCGGGGTCTGACGGCTGGGTTATCCCGATGGAGGAACATGTAGTCGAACAGGATGCGATGTTGCTCACTTCCCTGGGTTTGCGCTAGGCGTGTTGTGTAGTAGGTGCGGGCGCGTTGGTGCAGTTCGGCGTACCAGTCGGGATTGCGCCAGCGCAAGTCGGCTGTTAAGACTTCGCCTGCCAAGTCGTGAGGAAATAAGCCAATATGACCTAATTCAATGAAAGACAGACCCCGCAGCCACTCGAACAATTCGTGAACATCGGGTATGTCTAACATTTTCGCCAGTAATGGCTCAGTAGTCAGGCGTACCAATGCACAAGCTTCCAGAGCCTTTCGGTGAGCTGGACTGGGTACTTTTTGCACAAATTTTTCCAGCAAAGCTTTGATCACGTTCGGCAGCGCAGCTGGTTGGAAGGAGATATGAGCATCCTGAGCAAACACATCAGCAACTAGGGAGAGTGCCAGGGGATAGCCATGGGTGAAATCAAGAACTGCTTGATGCTGAGCAACAGGAATTTCCCGTTTACCTAAGTATGTGCGACTTTCTTCGGGGGTCAGGTTACGCAGAGGCAACACTTGAATCAGTGCCTGCCACCCTGGATCTGTTCGCCAAACTGCTGTGGGAGGATAGCGACCAGCCAAAACGATCAGAGTATTCCCTGGGAGTTGAGGCAGGAACATCTCGCGCAGCCATTCATCCAGTGGTGCAAGAGTTTCGTAGGTATCGATGAATAGCACATGACGCTCCCCCAGTTCTTGCCAAGCCCGTAGGGGAGACTCTAGAGGTGGCAAACTCATGACAAATCGCAAGGCGCTCAAAAAAGACTCGGGTGCTGGTTCGATATTACGGGCATCTACATAGGTCACTGGTGTTTGAGCTTGCTTGCAGATCCGGGCAAACTCCCAGAGCAGCGTAGTTTTTCCCACACCTCCAGGGCCAAAGACATGCAAGAGACAAAATGGCAGATCTGCGGCGGCGATCGCCGACTGAAACCTCTCGCACTCACGGGTACGCCCGACGAACCGACGCTGCCGCTCCGCACTCAGACGCTCTGCCAGATATGATAACATGGGGCTTCCCTCATCAGTAAATCATGCAAAGTTAGTTCTTTTTATTACATAAGGTTTTAGCGAAAAATAGCAAAATTTGCTTTGAGAATATTAACAATTATTGGGCAATCTGCTGGGAAGGAACATTTCATTAGAGCACCCCAACTTTAAGACCGGGCTATTACCCGTAATCTGTAGGCAGCTTTGAGGGGTGAGTTTTGCAGATAAATTCTCTTTTTAAAAGTTAACATTATGTATAAAACCCCCTCCGCTCTACAGCAAGTTTGCTGCTGCACTGTGGTGCATCTACCAACGACACCTGCTTCTTCTTGACGACCAACCTATACCGCAAAATGCACAGAGGTTGACGACTTGCCAGTGCCTCCTTTCTGGGTCACAAATGCGATGCTGTTTCCCACAAGTACACTCAGTAAATCGCAAAGTTCTCCTCACGGGCGATCGCTAAGCAGAGTCTAAGTACAAATAAGTAGCAAAAATCACTTATATTTTCGGGCATTAGTCAAAAAGATGCCCTGAAAATTCAGGATTACCAGCTACTGACAATTTTTCCTAATTCCAATAGATCTAGGTAATCAAGAGCAAATGCTTTGCTAAGCAGGTCGGGAGGAATAAACTGGTCATATTTCTGTAGTTTCGGTGCTTCTTCAGGACTGACTAAGTCGTAGGCAGTTATTCTCTGCTCGCACAGAGAAATAATTTCGTTGTGTAGATCTGTAATTTTACTTTTACCAAGTTTTACGGTCAGAAAATAGGGAGGAATACCGCCAATACTGCCGATGCCTAAAGACTCGCGGCAAAAGAAGTTGAGCAATCTTTCCAGAGTGCGATAGGCTACAGTACCCATCCAAGGAAAAATACAGCAAGTCTTACCTTTCAATAGGATAATGTTATCTTGATCTAATTCAGCGTTGCGAGCCAGTTGGCGAGCGACCTTAAGACGCTCTTGGGCATGATTTTGCAAGTAGCTGTATTGAACATCTTCAAACAGCACTTGTCGCATCCGCGACAAAATTTTTGTATGAATATTGCTACTACTGCTACTACGCCAAGCAATAGTAGCTATTCCCTCAACTTGCTTCACCCAAACAATCTTTGCTTTTGGTTCAATATCAAAAACCTCCCACGTCCGACCTGCTAGAGTAAACCGATTTCCCACAGACGGTGGTATGATAATACTGCCAATTTCCATCGATTCATCCCTGACAATGTACTCCTTGTTTTCCGCAAAGACCGCATAGAACTGGAAAGAACGCACAATTTTTTCCCCAGTCAAACCAATAATTAGACTTCCCTGTTCAGTTTGTTGCAGGTGGTCAATGTCAATTAGGTAGTGTAGCAACTGCCGGAAATCATCTTGGGAAATAGCACCAAATGGTGGTAAACTCAGAACTTGCGCAGCAAGAGCAGCAGGTGAGAGTTCTTCCAGCGCTGTTAAGATGCTCATTGTTTGGTGATACAGTAAGCTCAAAGGGTACTGTATAGGCCGTATTGGTTCAATCCAGCGTTCTTCTAAGTAAAGTTGAATGATGGCAATACATTGTAGGAGTTGCCAGGGAATTTGCTCTGGTAAAGATTCCTTACCGGATGGCTGATCTTCAGTACAGACAAACCGCAGATCAGCAGGTTCGCCGCGTCTGCCAGTACGACCCAACCGTTGTAAGAAGCTAGACACGGCAACAGGCGCTTCTAGCTGAATTACTCTTTCTAATTGACCAATATCAATTCCTAATTCGAGAGTAACTGTTGCAGCTGTGACGGATGGAACTGTTGATTCGCGCATCGCCTCTTCAGCAGCTTCTCGCAACTTGGCAGAAATGCTGCCGTGATGGACATGATAAATATCAGGTAGTCCTTCGGCAGAGGCAATTTGACGCAGATTGGTAATGACTGATTCTGTCTCAGCGCGATTGTTGGCAAAGATCAGGCACTTACGATATTTAGTATGGTTGAAGATGTACTGATAGTGAGGACTGATGTGTGATGTAGCTTCTGCTTCGCTATCAGCAGGTTGATTGGGAATGTAGAAATGCTCTAAAGCTAGGTGAATTTTTCGTTGTCCACCCTTGGCATCAGGCGTAATGACTCGTCTTTGAGTTTGGGAACGTAACCATTCCTCAGCTGATGAATAATCACCGAGGGTTGCTGACAAACCAATTCGGCGCGGTGGATTTTGCACAAGTCTCGACAAACGCGCCAGCTGGCAGAGAATCTGGTAACCGCGTTCGGTTCCCATAAAGGCATGAATTTCATCAATGATGACGAACCGCAAATCGCCGAACAGACGCATCAGTTCATTTTCTTTCTTGTTAATCAACAGGCTTTCTAAAGACTCTGGCGTGATTTGTAGAATGCCTCTAGGGTCTTTTAGCAGCATTTCTTTACGGCTTCGAGATACATCGCCGTGCCAGTGCCAAACTGGGATATCGGCCTCTTTCAATAAGTCTTTCAACCGCTCAAATTGATCGTTGATCAGTGCCTTGATTGGCCCAATATATAGAGCGCCGATAGTTGTGGCGGGTTGCTCGTACAATAGAGTCACAATCGGCAAAAAAGCCGCTTCTGTTTTGCCGGATGCCGTTCCAGCTGCCAGTAACAAGTGAGCATCAGTCTCAAATATGACTTGACAGGCTTCGATTTGGACTGACCTTAATTCAGTCCAGCCATGATTGTAGATGTATTCCTGGATAAATGGCGCTAGTCGGTGAAACGGGCGATCGCTCATGATTGATGTTGCATTAAAGTTTAGTTATGTAGAAACCTGGGTTTACCACACAATTCAGCTAAATTTCTCACATTAAACAATTCGCTATATATTTATCGTTACACCATTCTTGGAAGTATTTATGGCTTGTCAACTCTGGGCATAACTCATGTGCTATTGTCACAAAGGTTCTA
>CAZZWA010000160.1:9133-12055 GCA_964657555.1 uncultured Microcoleus sp. | reverse complement strand
GGTGATTCTATTTGGGTGGGCGTGCATCTGACACATCTGGCCCTGCTGTCACTACTACCAAATTATCTGGATGAAGCAACTCGGAAGCAGCCTTGCTGACATCAGACAGGGTTACTGCCTGAATTTTACTGGTAAACTCACGCAGTTCTGTAGTTGTGAGCCCATCAACTTCGTTTGTCAGTATACTGCTGGCTAAGGAGTCAGGGTTGGCCAGCGCCACGTTATAGCTGCTGATCAGAGAACGCTGAGCAGTCTGCACTTCCGTCTCTGTCACACCAAGCTTTGCTAACTGCTGTAACAAGCTGATGGTGCTAGCGATCGCCTTCGTCGCCTCTTCGGGAGCTGTCTGCATTTGGATCAAGAAAGGCCCTGCATGCCTTCCTGCTTGGAAGTAGCTGTAAATGCCGTAAGTTAGACCCTGGCGATCGCGAATTTCTGTTCCTAAGCGACTTGATAAGGTGTCGCCGCCCACAATCTGATTCAGCACCACTGCTGCATAATAACGCGGATCTTTCCGGTCAATCCCCTTGTAACCCAGGAAAGTGACGGATTGAGTTTTGCCAGGAATGACTTTGTTCAGGCGAACTACCTTTGGCGGCAGTGCTACCTGTGGGTATTCCGTTGCTGGGGGTTTGCCGTTAGCTTTCCAGGACAGCAGCTGACTTTCCAGCAAGCTTCGCACCTGTACTGGGTCAAAATCACCAACTAACGTCAGCACCGTACTATTTGGTTGGTAGTGTTCCTGGTAGAAACGCACAATGTCGTCACGGGTAATCCGCTTCAAGCTATCCTCTGTGGGGAAGGTATGGAATGGATGATTTTCTGGGTAAATCGTCTGTTGAAACGTTTGTTGTGCCACGGTCGATGGGCTATCCAACTGCAATTTCAGATCACTCAAAGCCCGTTGGCGACTGAGTTCTAGCTGCTCAGGTGGGAAAGTCGCATTTTGGACTACATCCGCAAATACCTGGAGCATCGTCGGTAACTGAGCTGATAAACTATTCCCCTCAATATCCATACCCTCTCGGTACGCAGCAAAGCCTAAGCTAATGCCCCGATCCTCTAAAACTTTCGCCAGAGTTAAAGCATTTCGCGTTTTCGTGCCATTGATCAGGTTTTCTGCTGTCAGACTAGCTAAGCCTGCCGATGTCGTTTGGTCAAACTCCGTACCAGCGCGGATATAGGCCTTCAGCGTTACCGTCGGCGTGCTCTTGTCGCGCAAGAGCAAAACTCGCAGACCATTTGCTAAAGTAAACTGTTCTGGTAGCGACTGAGTCTTGACTCCAGTAGAGTCTACTGGCGGCAGGTACTTGGCTACCTCAGCTGGGTCAACGGGTGGCCCCGCGTTAAAGCTCTCACTAGTTTGAGTAGAAGCTTTGCCTGCCTCTGTAGGTTTACCAGCCACCTTGGTTGGTTCAAAGTAGCCCACCGTATGCTTGGTATCGACAAGGTAAGTTTGAGCAACACGCTGCACATCTTGGGTACTGACTTTCTGGACTGCCGTCAGGAAGTGATCGGTGTAGCGGTAATCACCAGATGTTGTTTGGTCATAGCCCAACTGCGTACCTTGGCTAGCGATATCGCGGTTCTGTAAAAGCGTGGCAGCCAACAGTTGCGTTTTTGCCCGCTTCAACTCTTCTTCTGTGATTCCTTGAGCACGTAAGTCAGCGATCGCCTTAGCAAGTACTGGCTCAATTTTTCCTAATTCTTGGCCTAGAGCAGCTGTAGCAGACAGTTCATACCAACCTGCTTCCATCAAGTTGGCAGGGCCACCAGAAATACTGCTTGCTTTGCCCGATTCCACTAAAGCTTGGTAGAGTCGAGAACTACGCCCTCCTGTCAGAACGTAATCCATCACATTCACCGCAGGCACATCGGGATGATTAACAGATGGCAAAGGATACAGCACCTGTAGTAGTGCCGTACTGCCCTCCTCCCGCAGGATAATAGGTGTTGTTGGTTGTCTGTTTACTGACCCCTCCTCAATATTTGGGATTATTGATTGACGGCTAACACCTGACGACTTATTCGCTTTCGCGCCAAAAGTTTCTTTAACTGCCGATAGCGTTGGTTCGGTTTTAAAATCCCCCACAATCACTAAAGTGGCATTGTCAGGGTTGTAGTAGTTACGGTAGTACTCCCGCACCTGTTCAGCCGTAAACTTCTCCACATCTGCCTTCGTTCCACCCACTGGCAGACCATAAGCTGTGTTGGGAAATAGGGCACGCATTGTTGCCCGATTTAGGCGGTAACTGGGGCTGTTTTCATACCCCTGCAACTCAGAAATCACCACTCGCTTCTCACTGGCAAGCTGCTCAGCGTCGATGCGCGAATTTTGCATTCTGTCTGCTTCCAAAACCAGCAGTGCTTTTAGCTTTTCCTGCTCCACTGTACCAAAGTAAGCCGTTTGGTCATAGCTCGTGAATGCATTGGAGTCACTGCCTAACGCACTAAAAAGGCGACCAAATTGAATGGGTCGGTCGTTGGTGCCTTTAAACATCATATGTTCCAGTTGGTGAGCAATCCCATTCACTCCCGGTGCTTCATTACGCGACCCCACTTGATACCACACCTGTACGCTCACCACTGGACTGGTGTGTATTTCCTTAGTCAAAACTGTCAGGCCATTGTCTAGCACCGTCTTGCGGACATCTTCGCTAATGGAAAGGGGCGTAAAATTTATGGTTGTCTCTGGTGGCTGGGTACCTGGAGGCGGCATTGAAGTTGCCTGACCAGTAAAAAATAGTACTGCACTCAGACAGAGCGCAAACAGCAATCCGGGAAGACGATACCGATGCAGAGTGATGAGCATTGACATGACTTAAGGCAGGACAAAACCTGCAATCTAACTCTAAAGCCTGTGGTGGCTAATATCGTGCGCTCAGATGAGCTACTTAGCCCTACTGCGATCAAAAATAAACA
>CAZZWA010000160.1:0-9033 GCA_964657555.1 uncultured Microcoleus sp. | reverse complement strand
TAGAGGATGGAGTTTGACAGCTTGTCTTTTGACGCAGACGGCAACTCCAAGTCACTATGAGCGGTAGTAGAAGCATGCTTCTAGTCTATCTTGAGTGAACTCTTGTTATGAGTCGCCTTTACCGCATCATCTTCATCTTCTGTATGGCTGCTGCACTGATTGGTTTGCCACTGCCATCAATGGCTGCACCATCACAAGTAATAACAACTGCGACCAATACCTACACACCCCAATTGAGTGAATCGAACCTTTTCCAGAAGGGCGTGGACGAGATACTGGGCGGAAACTATAAGGAAGCGATCGCGGCTCTTACTCAGGCGATTCACCTGAATCCCAAAGATGCTAAAGCTTACAGCAACCGAGGTTTAGTTCGCGCTGCCCTCAAAGATTTATCCGGAGCAATGCAAGATTTTAACCGAGCCCTGCGCCTCAATCCTGAACTCGCCACAGTTTACTACAACCGAGGTTTTGTCCGCTCTCAAATGGAAGACTATCAAGGAGCGATCGCCGATTTGAGCCAAGCAATTCGACTCAATCCTCAGGATGCTGATGCCTATCAATGTCGCTGTCGGGTGCGCTACACAGTTGGAGATCGGCAGGGAATGATGGAGGATTTACACAAAGCTGTAGACATTTATCGACAAAAAGGAGAGCTAGAGCAGTATCAAGCTCTGGTAAACAACATCAAAAAGCTGCTTGAACCGATCATTTTTTCGATGACTTAAGAATTTACATAGAGTGAAAAAAAGTTATGCCATTTCATTCTTTAATGTAGACTGCTGTAGCTTTTGGAGCAAATCTAGAATTTGTTGATAAGCAACCATCTGCCCTTGGTTACAAAAGTATTTAGCTCCTGTTCTCAAGTCTGCAAAAGCGGCTTGTCTATCTCCCGTTTGGTAGTAAGCAAGACCACGGTTGACATAAACTTCAGGTTGATTAGAGTCGCGTTCTAGCGAGCGGGTAAAGTCTCGAATTGCACTTATATGGTTCCCTAGTCGCTCTTCGGTACAGCCTCTGTTATAGTATGCCCTGGCATCATCAGCATTGAGCCGGATAGCTTGGGAGAAGTCTTGCTTTGCTCTAGCAATGTCCCCTAGCTGTAAGTGAGTAACTCCTCGTTCGTTATATACAGAAGCTAGATCAAGACTATCTTGTCCCTGATTCTGGAGTAGAGCATGATTGTAATCGGCGATCGCACTATCGTAATCTGCCATCTCAAAATGCGCTAATCCCCGGTTATAGTAAGCTCGGTAATCATGGGGCTTGGCACTAATCACGCGATTGTAATCAGCGATCGCTGCAATATGTATACCGAGTCTGTAGTAAACTAAACCTCGGTTGAGATAAGCTTCGATATTTTTAGGATTTTGCTGGAGAGCTTGATTGCAATCAGCTATAGCATTTTGATAATCTGACGAATGCAGGTAAGCTAGACAACGATTGCTATAAGCAGCAGCTAAATTAGGGTTAATTTGAATAGCTTGCGTAAAGTTCTCAATCGCTTCTGTGTAGTCACCGCTTTGCATCTTATTGATGCCTGAATCAAAAAAATTTTGCGTGCTATTTAGAGCAGTAGCTGTATTAAATTCCCCAGCCAGAGCAGTCATTGGCAAGAATAGTAGCGCTGCTACAGCCATGCCCAAAAATAGCAGGATTCTGTAAAAGTGATTCATATCAATTTGGGAGATATGGTAATTGGTCATTAGCAATTGGAGGTAGTTAGTAGAAAAGCCAATCTCCTCCTAACCACTAACTACCTCCTCATCTTTGCCTTTTGCTTTATGTGATTGCCCTAAGATTTAGCCCAGCCCTTGTCAGCTGACTCCAGCACATAATCAGCAATTTCTTCAATCTGCTGGGGTTTCAGGCGTCCTCTAAAGGATGGCATCGCACCCTTGCCATTTGTCACTTGGGTGACGATCGCCTCCTTCGAGTACATTTTGTACTTCTCAAGGGCATCCTTTTTCAGGCTTTTACCAGTCACAACGCGGTTGACGCCTCCCGCATGACAAGCGGCACAGTTGGCATTAAAGAGTTTAGTACCAGCACTGATCTCAGCAGCTAGGCTCGGACGTTGCAGAGTGAAATTCAAGAGAGCACTTGCCAACAAAACGATTAACAATAGCTTTTTAAACACAGTTTTCCTACACCATTAAAACGGACAGCAAGCTAATGGTAAGATAACACCTCTACTAATGTCAAAAGACAGGCTGTCAAACTTGGCTTGAATAGTGAAATTAGGACATGGTTAAGAGCCGTGGAGGGCATAGAGGCATCGGATAAAATAGTAGACGACACAGTGCGTTATCAAATAAAAGCGAAGCTAAAAATCCCATGTCCAATCGAGATAAAATATCAGCCAGAAAGAGTTTAAAATAAATTCCCACAATTCCTGTAGGTCATCAAAAAGTATTTAGTAGCACTTATTGAGCAAGCGCGGAGAATTTGCTACTGGTGTGGAGATGAAAGCCGTCTGCGATTAAAAACTGTAGCAAAGAATATAATTATCTTGTTGCGGCCTCCACATACACCACAAGTTAATCCCCTTGAAACTCATCTTCCGTATCCTCCACTGTCACAATCGGTTTTGGCGGAATTTCAGGGGCTAAAATAGTCGCTTTTTATACACAAAAGGAGGAAACGGGGTTGGCGATCGCCAATCCCGTTTCCCCAAACTCTCAAAATTTGTAGTGTGACACTTCAGGGTGCGGAATGTGGGTTGAAAGAGTGGTAGAGACGTTCCGCCGGAACGTCTCTACAAGGTTGTGCTACCAACAACCTTTTCGCCCCTACGTCAACCGTTTGATCAGGCGATCGCCAACTCGCAAGGCATTGGCAATAATCGTCAAGGCAGGACTTACCCCAGATGTAGATGGAAAGAAACTGCCATCCACAACATAGAGATTGTCTACATCATGGGTGCGACAGTTGAGGTCGAGAACGGATGTTGTTGGATCTTCCCCAAAGCGACAAGTGCCGCATTGATTTGCTACCACTTGAATAGGCGTATCGCTGCGAGGGTAAATGCCCCGTTGAAACACTGAGTCTTCTGAGACTCGATCTACAGCTTTCAGCACATCTGTCCAGTGATAAATCAGGCGATCATGGGCTTCGGTGTTATTGGGTGTGTAATCCAAATACAGCTTGTTTCCCGACACGCGCACCCGATTGTTGGGTTCGGGTAGATCTTCTGTCTGTAACCACCAACCAATTGAATGCGTTGCCAGTTGTCGCAGCCCAAATCCCGGCAACAATGTCGCCAGAAGAGACAGGAGGGGCGGTGCTTCCGAGGGAATCATATCCTGGAGAATACTACCCGTATTTTGGATGTGGCCCATTGGGTAGGGAAAATCAGAGTTTCCCCAATAAAAATCATGGACGCAAATCGTCTTTTGAAACACTGTAGGGTTGAGCGGAAGAGTGAGTTGCACCATCGCTGTCATCAGGTGTTTCATGAAATTACGTCCCACGAGATCAGAACTGTTGGCAAGTCCGTTGGGATGCTTTTCATTTGCTGAGCGCAGGAGCAGTGCTGCCGAGTTTACAGCGCCACATGCCAACACCACAATATCACCAGAAAACAGATAAGATTGTCCGTCAATTTCCGCTTCCACGGATTTAACTTCTCGACCAGATAGACTGGTGTGTAAACACACGACTTTGGCTTCGGTTTTCAGCGTGACGTTGGGGTATTTCAGCGCAGGAAGAATTGCCTCCACCTCAGCATCAGCTTTCCCATCAATTTTGCAGGGAAATCCATCACAGGTTTTGCAGCGGACGCAAGCACTATGAGTCGGATCGTCCTCACTCAGCTTCAGCCCCAAAGGCAAATAAAAGGGATGCAGTCCCTGCTGGGAAATGTCATCGCAAATCTTCTGCATCCGGGCTTCATGGCTTACTGGAGGATAAGGATACGCGGCGCTCCTAGGCGGTTCTGTTGGGTCGTCCCCTGGTCTGCCGTGGACATCATAGAGTTTCTCCGCTTCTGTGTAGTAGGGTTCAAAGTCGCGGTATTTGAGGGGCCACTCCGGAGAGATGCCGTCTTGGTGTTTGACCTCCTCAAAATCTCGCTCCCGCATCCGCAGCAAAGCTGCACCATAGACCTTGGTGTTACCACCCACCCAGTAGTTTGTCTGGGGACGAAACGGCTCTCCAGCACTGTCATACCAGTGTTCGTGAGCGTGGTAGCGTTCTTTTTTGAAGACCTCAGCAGCACTCCAGTTTTCTTCTTCTTTTGGCAAAAAGCTGCCCCTTTCCAGGATCAGAATTTTCTTACCTGTCGGCGCGAGTTTATAGGCCAACGTACCCCCACCCGCGCCGGTGCCAACGATAATCAGGTCATAGTACTGGTCATCAATAATCATAAGAATTTTCCTCCAAATCTCTGCGTCTTTGTGTCCTCGTGTCCCATCACTGCCAGATGTAGATGAGAACAAACAAAATAATCCAGATGACATCTACAAAATGCCAAAACAGCGAGGTTGCATACACGCCGAAGTGACTTGAGTCGTAGTTGCCCGGAATGAAGGAGCGAACAAAAATCATCATCTGTAACAGGATGCCGGTGAGAACGTGCAGACCGTGGAAGCCAGTCAGCAAGTAGAACGTCCCACCAAATACCCCTGTAGTGAAGCCAAACGAGAGACTATTCCATTCAATTGCCTGCCCAAACAGAAAGTAGGTTCCCATTGCCATCGTTGCCAACAGAAACACGCGAAATCCGATCAGGTTGTGGTGCTGGAGGGCGCGTTCTGCAAAGTAGATGACAAAGCTACTGGAAACGAGAACCACTGTATTGATCGCAGGTTCCTTGATTTCCAGTCCCGCAACACCAGAGGGCAGCCAGTCGGGAGTAGTTGTCTTGTACACAATATATCCCGTGAAAAAACTCAGAAAAATGACGCTCTCTGAGAGCAGGAACACAACGAAGCCGAACATTCGATTGCCTTCTTCGTCATGAGTATGCCCACTGCTGCTCTCATGCAAGGGCTGCTGCAACTGATCTGAACTGATAGAAGTGGTCATGGCCAAATCCTTGTTGATGAAGAACGGGGTTTAGGGGGTAGGTAGTAGGTGGGTAGACTTCCCATCTATCTCCTACCCTGTTAATATCAGTTCTGGCTGTGAGCGTTAGCTGTCAACGGTTCCGACTTGCCATAGCCATAGGGTTCTGAAATAACAACGGGAATTTCCTCAAAGTTCTCTACTGGAGGTGGTGAGGAAACCATCCACTCTAAGCCAATTGCCCGCCAGGGATTATCGGGTGCTTTCTTGCCTTGCATCCAAGAAGCCACCATATTCAGAATGAAGGGCAGAGTAGAAATCCCCAGCAAGAATGCTCCAATACTGGCGACAACGTTCCAGAATGTATACTCTGGGTCGTAGGAAGAGACTCGACGCAGCATTCCTTGCAATCCTAATGGGTGCATGGGGAGAAAGTTGAGGTTGGTGCCCAAGAAGGACAACAAGAAGTGCAGCTGACCCAAGCCTTCGTAGTACATTCGCCCAGTCATTTTCGGAAACCAATGGTAGATGGCGGCATATATGCCCATCGTTACCGTTCCGTAGAGGACGTAGTGGAAGTGACCCACCACGAAGTAGGTGTTGTTGACGTGAATATCAACCGGAACGGAAGAGAGCATGATTCCGGTGATGCCTGCGAACACAAACATCACCAATCCACCTAAGGCAAACAGCATCGGTGTATTGAGCCGCAGTTTGCCTCCCCAGATCGTCGCAGTCCAGGCAAATACCTTAATGCCAGTGGGCACAGAAACGCACATTGTAGAGAGCATGAAAACGATCCGCATCCAGCCTGGAGTCCCGCTAGCGTACATATGGTGTACCCAAACAAGACCGCTGACTCCAGCAATGAGCAGAGATGAGATGGCGACTACTTTGTAGCCGAACAGGGGTTTGCGAGCATAGACAGGAAAGATTTCGGAAAAAACACCGAAGATGGGCAAAATGATCACATAAACGGCAGGGTGCGAGTAAAACCAGAAAAAATGCTGGAAGAGAACCGGATTGCCTCCCTTAGCAGGGTCAAAAAAGCTGGTGCCAACAGTCAGGTCGAATAGCAGCATTACCGCACCCGCAGTCAATGCAGGCAATCCAAATAATTGGATAATCTGAGCGCTGAATACCGCCCAGACAAACAAAGGCATGCGGAAGAATGTCATGCCTGGTGCCCGCATCCGGACAATCGTTGTGACAAAGTTGACTGCCCCCATAATTGACGACACCCCAGATATTGCCACTGCGAGAAGCCAGAGGAATTCGCCATTAATTAGGTGACCTGTCGGATTCTGAATACTGACCGGAGGGTAAGACCACCAGCCTGCTTGCGCTGGCCCATCTGGTAGGAAGAAACTCCCCATCAGTAGCACCCCGACCACTGGCACCATCCAGAAGGCAACTGCGTTCAGGCGGGGAAACGCCATATCTTGCGCCCCAATCATCAGTGGCACGAGGTAGTTGGCAAGACCGACTAGAGACGGAAACGTCCACAGAAATAGCATCACGGTGCCATGCATGGTGAACATGCCGTTGTAGACGGTACGATCAATCAGATCTGATTCAGGGGTAATCAGCTCTGCCCGCATGACCATAGCGAATGTACCGCCAACCAGAAAGAAGAAGAAAGAAGTTACTAGGTACTGAATACCAATAACCTTATGGTCAGTACTAAAGCTGAAGTATTGCCGCCAGCTAGTCTGAGTTTCATGGTGAGGTTTCTCACTCTTGATGCCGATGCTTTCAACAGGGATATTAGTCATCGTTAAACGGTGGTAGGTGGTTCTGGTAGGTAGGGTACGGGGCAAGGGATAAGGGACAAAGGGAGGGAGAATGCCGTATTACTTATGTCTTTTCTCCTTTTCCCTTTCTCTCATCTACTCCCTACCCTCTACCCCCGACTCTTGGCATAATTGACCAAGGGGGGTGAGGCAGGTGCAACTGTAGGCCAGCCCGGTTTGAAGGCTTTGTTTGATGCCTGGGTATATTCAGAAGCGGCTTGATTGCTTGCCAGGACTTGCTTGTGATTTGCTACCGACTCTTGCCACTGGTTGTAGTCTTCAGGAGATTCGACAACTACATCTGCCTGCATCGTGGCGAAGTAGGTACCGCTATATTGGGAATCAGTCAACCGATATTTGCCAATGCGGAGGGGAGTGAACTCAAGGTTAAGACTGTGGTAAGGGATAATGTCTTGCTTGAGCCGGAAGGCAGGAACATAGAAGCCATGCAGAACATCTGCTGATTGCAGTGCCAGACGAACGCGTTGATTGGCTTTTAGGTGCAATTCGGTACTGGTGACACCTTTGTCTGGGTAGCGAAAGACCCAAGACCACTGCTTGGCAAGCACTTCAATGTTCTCAACGGGTTGAGTTGTTGCCGACTCTGGCGCAGCATACGCCGCTTCCATGTTTATTGGCACATGCAGGTGTAAGGCCTCTTCTGGACCCTGAATCCCCATTTGTTCATAGACGTTGTAACTGTAACCAGCAATCCAAAATACTAATAGGATCGGGATTGCTGTCCAGACAATTTCTAGGGTGACATTACCCTCAATTGGTGGGCCGTCACTGAAGTCATACTTGCCTGCCCGATGGAAAAGAACGGAATATATCAAGGTTCCAGTCACCCCCAGAAAAATGAATGCACCCAGCGTTGTCAGGAAGCTAAACAGCTGATCAATAATCTTAGATTCTGCTGCGGCTTGTGGGGGAAACCAGGAGTACGCCTGCTGCCCTATCCAGAGGCTAGCGACGGTTAGGGCGATCGCTATTGCAATCAATACCAAAATATTCCGGGTTTTCATAACAACAAATCCTAGAAAGTTTAACTGGATTACTTCAGTACTATGTTGGGGTTTTCGCCCCTTAGCAGTAAATTATCAGCGGTATTATGCACGCCAAACTCGGCAGCTAGTTGTGCCCCTAGTGTCCCATGTACGTACATAAGTGACAGAATGACCACTCCTAATAGCAGATAGCCCCGCTGCACTTGCAAGCTTGTATCTTTGCACCAAAGGTAACGCTGAAATCCTCTCAATACAGTCATGGTGACAATCAATGCTAGGAGGAAAACACCCCCCACACCATGCCAGAGCATTGTCTCCATCGCCTGCAATCCCCAGGCACTCTTCACCTCAATTGGTGGTTTTGCCAGCATCATTTCGTAAAAGCCTGCTGCAACTGTGAAAAATGAGATGATTGCTGAAGCCAGCATGTTGTACCAGCCAACATCAAAGAAATTGGAACGAACGGCTTTGAGCGCCAAAACTTTGAAGACTGATCTTTCTATTAGGGGGAAAAGTACACCGACGATATCGAAGGCTATTCCCGCAATGAATAGACCTAAAGTGAGATGAACTAAGTTTGGATGAATCGGAATAGCGTAAGGCAGTCCGTTTGCGCCCAGTTGCGCTCTCAATTGGTTAATTAAATCCGGGTTCATTGCAAAACTCCCTCTTTTAAGGCTTCAACAACTGGTACTGTATGCAGTCCATACACCCAAACCAGTTCGTCTCCAAGATACACTTGAAAGAACACTAAACAGGTCAAAAATAATCCCACTCCAAGATAAGGAATTGGCACCTTTTGCGGGTCGCGCGAACGAATCACATAGCGCCATGCTGTAATGGCAGCAATGATTCCTGAAAGAGACCAACCTAGAAGGGTGTGTAGGTTTAACACTGGTTCAACCACATCGTATGGTTCTGCTAAACCCGCTTCAATCTGACCAAAGATGATGGCGATGAAGATAGAAATCGTGGCGAAAAACATATTCCACCAGCTCACCTCATACAAACGGGAGTTATGAGTTATATAGCCAATGACATCGCAGACAAAGGCAAATAACACCATCGCAATCACGAAGTGTACAACGATAGGATGAACTGTATCGGGGTACGGTAAATTGTGATCGTTTAATGGAAGAAGCTCTTTAAGCATGGAATTCTCCTAGACATCGCTACCACAACCAAACAAAACTTCCTGTCTGATACCTCTAATAATGTCTTCAATTTTT
>CAZZWA010000159.1:0-12075 GCA_964657555.1 uncultured Microcoleus sp. | reverse complement strand
CCACTGAGGTCAGCACCACTGAGGTCAACAAAATCGAGGTTGGCATCCCTGAGGTCAATGTTACTTAGGGAAGCGCCGCGCGTCACAAGTTGTTCAAGTGCTTTTTTTCTATCATCACTTTCTTTCTGTCCTTTAACTTTCTCTACTTCATCACGCAAGTGATTGATTATTATTTGCCGACAGACAATAAATCCTAAAAATAAAAATATTCCAAAGCTAATTAGCCTTAAGCGATTATTTCGTCTATACTTAAGACTTTTTTGAATGAACTCATAAGCTAAAGGAGATAATTTCAACAGAGTAGTTTGCTCTTTTTGAAAAGCCTGAGCGTCATTTAACTGTTTGCCTTGAAGCAGATAATCCTTTGACTTGTTCTTATCTCGCCACTCAGTTGCTCCTGTTTCGATTTTACGTTGTTGTATTAATTTCTCTCGATTTTCATCAACCCATTGGCGCAGGCGTTTCCATTCACGAATCAGTGCTTCATGAACAACTTCTACTGTTTCTTGCCCTGACTTATCACTGCGTCCTGTAACTACTAAGCGCGATTCTCCCCCCGCTAAATACACAATTAATTCCCAATTCTCTTTACCTACTTCTTCCATAGTTGCGACTCGCCTGGTATCTTCCGTGCCTTCTCCTAACTTCACTAGTTGCAGAAAGATACGCTGCGCTTGCTGTTGCTCTTTATCACTTAGTTTGTGATAAATTAACTCAGCGTGTTTGACAAGTGCTTGTTTAATGCCTCCAATTTCATCGTAGGCATTATGAGTCAGTTCATTATCCGTCTGCTTTAACCATAATTGGGTTAAGGCAAATTCTAATAATGGTAAATTCCCAGGTTCATCCCCGACATCATCTAGTATTCTTTGAGCTAAATGCGTTTGTAATTCTACATCTAACTTTCGAGCAGGTTGTTCAATAGCTGCCTGAAGTTCTTCTCGACTCATTAACCCCAGAGGTTTAAATGCAATTTGCTGTAATACATCGCTAAGTGGTCGATAAGAGAGGACGTATCCGTAAAAGTCAGCACGTAACGTAAAAACTAATGTTATACTTTTTTGATAAATAGCAAATAATAACGTATCAATGAACCGTTGTTGTTCTTCCTTATCTTGACATTGAGTATAAAGTTCTTCAAACTGGTCTACAACTAATAAAAAGCGTTTATTAGGTTTATTTTCTAAAATTTGAGATGCAATTTGAGGTAATTTAACTTCTCCTTTTTTTAGACTTAGAGCCAGTTTACCAGATTTAATGACTTTCTCTACACCATCAATATTTGGTTCTAACTGACGTACCAAAGCCAGAGCCAGTTCATCAAATGGCTGACTTTTAGGACGAATTGACTCAATTAACCAAGTTCCTTCTTCGCGTAATTTCGGGATTAATCCAGCAAATACAACAGATGATTTACCACTTCCACTTGCACCAATGACTGCCGCCAATGGTTGTTGGTGAGCCATGTTAAACAATTCATCAGTAAATTTCTCTCGTCCAAAAAAGAATGCAGCATCCTTCTCTCCAAATGCGGATAACCCTAAATATGGATTGGGAGGAATATCACTTGCCACAAACTGAATATCAGCAAGATGAATTAATGTTGTCTTTAATACTGGAGTTTGGTCTTCTTTCAATCTAACCAGTTGTGAACAACCCAAGTTAAACGCAAACTCTACTGTTTCTCCAGCACCAAGTGCATCGTAGAATGCTACAGCAAAAACGATAGCAGCTTTATCCCCAATAGTCTGGTTCATGCCAATGACATACTTAATGTACTGGCTAATACCTTCTGCTTGTACCTGAGAGTAGCAAGCATTTAAAAGGACGCACTCCAGACCTTTAACTGCAAACAACTTAAACAGCTTAGAGAGCGCTTCCTTATCGACTAGTGTTGGTTGTCCCGTATCGTCATCTTCAAGGATAATACCATCAACGCCTGCCCCATGCCCACAGAAATGCACTATCTGTGGTCGATGTTCTAAGATTGCTCGGTAAAAGTCCCGCGAGCGTACTGCCCATTTTTGTACTAATCTGAACTGCCCCCCCTTTGAAGCACGTTGCAATCCTTCTTCTATTTCCCGCACTTCCTTATCTAGTTGTAGTCTTGCGGTATCTGTGGGATTGGCTGCCAAAATCAAAATTGTTTTGACACCAGTGTTGCTACTCGTGGCATTACCATTATTATTTTGTTGCTTCCCCACGCTGCACTCCCAAACTTTTTATGCCTACTACAGATAGAATCACACAAATCGCCTAGGTTTCCGCAAACAACACACACGGACTCAGATAAAAGCCCCCAGCACATCACCAGGGGCTTAATTTTTAATTTTTGTCTGTAATCAGTCATTCAACAAGCGAAAACTCTTCTTATCCTCGTGGTTGAATGCCAACTATGTTTACGATCCTAACAGTGAAATACCAATCGGGAACAACAAAGATGTTATCACTACCTTGTACGGAGATTATTGTAGTTTTACTACTCAATCAGGTTCTAAGCCAAAAAGCAGTAAAGAGTTTAGCCCAGAGATAGTGCGTTTGGGAGGAGACTTCCTTATTAAGGAAAAAAGACCTAGTGGGTTTGTAATTCGGGGACTGCAAAAAAACTTATCAGGTGGAGTAATAGAAAAAATAATTTCCATGAAATCAGGAACGACTTCAATTAACCCTGCAAACCCTGCATACCCTGCAACAAAAAGTCAAAACCAAGACTGTACAACAACTCCAGCCTTGCAGTCAAAATTGATTGACCCTGCATTTACCTTGCATAGTGAAGATAACTCCTGTAATTTTCTGCAGGGTGATGCAGGGTCAAGCCCTCTCCCTGCATCCTCCCTGCAACCTCCTGAAACTACTTCCCCATCTAACTTACAGACTACGCAAAGCGACTTCTTGCAGGGTATGCAGGGTAAAAATGAGTTACACGCGAAAGAAGAAAAAATAATTAACTCAATCCCTGATAACCTTTCCTTAACCCAAAAAATTATTCAAGCTTGGCATGACCCCCCCGTATTAGGAAAGATAGTGTTGTCAGCAGACGGGGATGAGTTGCTCATGATGGTGGTACATTACACTCCAGAACAAATAGCTGTCATAAAAGAAGCGGCGGCGTCTGTTTGGCAGCCTCAAGTCGAGGGTTACGCGGATTATCTTGGCGAAAAGGTGGCAATATGGGAGCGGAATCAGTCTAGATTCGTAGTTGTGCTAACTCAAAACGGGAGCAAACAGAAGGTTAAGCGCGGTAATCTTAAACCTTGGCTGGGGATTTGAGATAAAAAAATCTTGAATTCATTCATAAGTTCAATTCACCCGTCATACCCGTCATACCCATCATCAATTAAGAGAAACGTATATATGCAAGCACGAACACTCCGATTCAGCCTGGATATCGAGGCACACAGGGAAGAAAGGCATTCATCGAGTGAGTGTCCTGATGCAGTCAACTCCAGCAGTCGCTTCTGCTCAAGGAGCAGCAGTTCCGCCTGTTTGCGCTCTGTAATGTCAATTAGCAATCCATCCCAGACTGCTCCATCCGTTGTTTGTACGGCACTCGACCTGCCCTGAATCCACTTAAGTTGCCCGGATGTGGTAATAATTCTGCCTTGCCAGTCCCACGGGAGAAAGTTCTCAATGGCTGCCGCCACCGATGCTTGAAACGAAGAGCGATCGTCGGGGTGAATCTGATTCCAAATTGAGCCTGCGTCCTGTAATACAGATCCTGGGGTGACTTCAAATAAGTCACGGCAACCCGAATTAACAAAGATGAAGCGATCGGCACCATCAGCACACGGGAAATAGCGATACACCATCCCTGGCATATTGGTCATCACCGTCTGCATTTGCGTTTGGCTTTGGTATAGCGCTTGTTGTGCCTCAACAGCCTCTTGACGAAGACGACTGCTATGTATTGCCGCAGCAGTAAAATCTGCAAGGCTTGTCATTATTCGCACATCTTCGCCATCAAACTGCCGCTGTCCGGAGTGTGATGCAATCCAAATCGTGCCGAATGCTTGCCCCTGTAATAAAAGCGGCACTACCAGCTCTTCGACAATGGGAGGATCTGCTTGCCGTAAGCTGGGAAAATAGCGTTCTGGGTGATGATACAGTTGCGGACAGCCTCGGCTCAAACAGACTCCACAAGGACTGTGTTCGCGATCGGTAATGACGCCCTCATACGGTTCATAAACCCCTGCTAGGGCAACCCAACGGAATACTTCTTCCCCAGAGGGCAGGGTTTCAATTAAACTGACCCCGGCTGAAGAGGCTTGACACAAATCAACCGCTGCTGACACCAAATACTTGAGAATTGCTTGCGGAGGGCGGGTTAGCTGTTGCCCTAATGCTCGAAGAATTTGAACTTCGGTTTCCAAGTTGATCGGTCTGCAAAGGCGTTGATATAGTTGCTCAGTGATCAAAACACCGGATTCAGAAAGACTCTCAGCAGACGTGATTTCACTCATAGAAACCGTTTCTTAAAGTAAAGGGACGTTAGCGTAATCGCAGTGACGTGCTTCTACTAGAAACAGTGTCATCTACATAGTTGCAACGCCGGAAAATCTCTTTTCATTAATGATCTAGAAATTTTTCCAGTGCTATTTTAGCAGATTAACGTTTTGAAGCTGTCCCTCAAATTGTAAAGTTAAGGGGAATTTGTTCATCTTGCTGGTTACAGCTTCTGCACACCTGTGACAAAAAGTAGCTATTTATACCAATATTTTTTTCAAGAGCAGACATAATAAAACCTCTATTTAAGCTTTTTTCCACAAAGTTTTGTAGGGTTCTGGCGACAGCTGGATATAGGGCAAAGTATGTTGTATATTTTTATGTTCAAAATCCCCCTGAATCGTTCAGGTAATCAAAGGTTGGTAACTTTTTTCTACGTTCCCCATTAGAGAGATTATTTTTCTCCTTAGATTTGTTTGAGTATTTTACCAACAATGGGTCATAAGTTGGCATTACACAAAATTGGATTGGGATGTTTAATCCCATCTTTTGTCAACCGTATATTCGCATTTTATCATGTAGTACGCTTATTTTCAATAATAGCTAAAAGGTAGATATAGTATAGGTTTTCAGGCCATCAAGCATGATTTTACAAACATCTCGGCTCAATGCCGTGTTGTAAATCATCGTCAAAGTGCGCTTATGTGCATAGCACTGCTGTCATCTGGCACAACATCTAAATAGCGACTAGTGGTAGACACATTATTGTGTCCCAGAGTTTGTTTCACTAAGCCTATATCCGCACCGCTTTTAAGAGCATGGGTAGCGTGTGCGTGTCTCAACCAATGTGGGCTAACCTTTTTATCAATACCTGCCCGGGCTGCGGCTTTCTCCACAATGCGGTTGATTTGACTACGATCTAAATGTCCGCCAGCCAAAGCCTTCCCCTTACCACCACCACGACTGGTAAATACTGCGGTAGTGTCTTGAGCCGAGGCTCGAAACTCCATTAGTTCCGACCAGAGCCATTTAGGTAAAAGTATAGAGCGCTTTTTATTACCTTTTCCTATAACATTAACTTGTCCAGTTCCATCATCTCTTGACGAGAGGTCTTTCCATTTCAAACTAACTAGTTCAGAAACTCTCAGGGCGCTAGTGTATAGTAATTTCAAAATTAATAAATCGCGGTGTTTTTCTCCCTGATATCGATATTGAAATTGTTCGGTCGCCGAAATCATTTTTTGTATTTCTTTTTTATATAAATGACGTTCAGTTAGTCTGTCTGGGATTTTTTCCAATTTCATAGCACTGCCGACATTAAAGGGAATGAATCCAATTTTATGGGCAAAGCTTAGAAGTGATTTTATTGCTGATAGATAAATCTTCTGGGTATTGGGTGCTAGTTCTTCTTCGGATAATTGAGTGGAGAAATCATATAAATCTTCTAACGTTACCGCTTTTAATGGTTTGGCGACTGAAGCAAAGAACTTTGTAATATACCTTTGATACGCCTCAACTGATGACGGGGCTTTTTTGTGTAACCACATGGCGACAAGTTTAGCTTGGGCATCGGCGGGGGAAAGGTCTTGTAATTGTTTGCGATCGCGATGTGGTTGAACAAGGGCAATGGGGGACATGGGTGATGGTTTTGGTCTGAATACAACAAAATGGTGATTCTGTTGTACTCAGAATACCACTCAGACTGACCACAAAGTTTATCAAGCTGTGGTTACCCCACGGCTATCCATAGGCTATACTCTTGCTGTACCAGTTTTAAAAAGGTAATCATGGCAAAGGATCGTATCCAGTTCAATGTTCGCCTAGACGGCAGGCAAGACCTACTAGAAGCAGTAAAAAGCTACGTGGCTAACCACGGACTAACCATGAGCGAGTTCGTTGCCACTGCCCTCGAAAATGCCCTAGAAGTAGGTATTAAGCCAAGGGCTAACCAATTGGCTATTCAAAACGAACAAGTAGCAGAATTAGGGCAGTTGGTTAGCCAACACGACGAACAGCTAACCACGGTTATCCGGAGGCTAGCCAACATTGAAGAACGCCTGGTAAAGCTGAGGCGGCAGCGAACGGTAGCATAAATACTCAAGTCCAAAAAGACGCTGAGCCGTCTATACAATCTTCTACACCACTACCTACAACTGATATTGTCTGTCCCCAATGTGGGGCAAGTCCCAAAAAACGTAATGGAACTAAAAAAACTGTGACTGGTATTTTTCAACGATATACTTGCCAGAATGGACATAATTTTACTGATGAACTACATCCAATAAATAAATAAACATGACAGAATTAATTTCCCCAAATTCTACCCGTCCTGGAATAATTCCCGTATACTTTTCGAGAGTACAACTGCTTAGATTGCTTGAGCTTTTAAAAGATTGTAAGGGTGACGATGCCGTAATTAGAAATATTATCTTGAGAGATTTGAAGATATGCTTAATGCTGGATATCGAGGCAATTCCTGATAGCTCTCAAGTTGGTAATTACCAGGAATTACTAAGTAAATTAAATGAGGAATAAATCCCACAATGACTAATAACAAGCAACCAGTTTGGCGAAAAGAATTAGGAAATTTCATATTAACTGAATACCCCGCAAAACCTAATTTATTGCATTGCACGATTACCTATAACGATGGTGAGGACGAGGGTCATTTTGCATTTGGCGACTGGGGTAAAAATAGAGATTTAATCACTCAAGAAGAATGCTATTACTGTTGCCAAGTATTAATTTATCAAGATGCTAATGTTTGTCTAACTTCATTTAAAAATAATCTAGATTATGCAAAAGATTATTTTAATGACAAGGATGAAGACGAGGAGAATGAAAACGAATAATGCCACCTAAAAAATCTAAACCCTCACAACCCGAACCATCCAAAAGACAAGAACAAACTCTGCTATTTATCAAACCTAAGAAAGTAGAGGAAAAGCCGCAACCAGAACCAATCCCAGAGGAAGTAATTAAGGCTAAATCACCCCCTCCTAAGCCCGTTAAACGGGTTCTGCCACCGCCTGACCCCAATCCCCTCACAACCCCTATAAATGCCCCCGATACAACGGTAGAAGCGCCACCAGATGCAATCTTTAAAGCCGTTGGAATTATCTCAGGCACTGTTACTTTTGGGGAACAAAATGCCACAGTATTTATTGGCGATAATCAATATCCATTGTATTATTCCTCCAGACATCGTAAGTCCTACGATGCGTTAAAAAAGCAAGTAGAAAATAATCCCGGTAAACTCGAAAGATTAATTGTATATCCGCGAGTAATGCATTTCCCACGTCGGGAATTATTACATATAATAAGTTTTCAGTTGGTAGGGTTTGATAATTCAAAAAGCTCGGAAGGAATCACGAATTTATTGCAAGATTTCGAGTTTCAATTATGTGGATTGTGGCAGTTTATCCCTGTTTGCGCAACGCCATGTATTTCAGTTTTCAAGAATTTTCACAAACAACGACTAGAATACATAAAACAGCAAGAAGCTTATAAAAGAGTGCGGTATATGAAGCCGTCGCATATTCCGTTAATATGGAAAGATTCCCCGATACGCCCATTTCGGTTTAATCCTAAACTCGAAAGGGAACAACAAGGACATTCATCTTTTGTAGAAGTGCTAGCAAGATTTATTCCCGGTCGTGATGTATTTGGTTTCGTTGAAATGTTGTCAACTCCAGCAGAAAAATGCCCTCGGTTTCTTAAGGCACGGAAGGAAGATAAGATGGAGGCATTGAAAACTAAGGTGGCTTTTGACAGGGAGAAAGATGTATTGAATAGCCCTAAGAAAGCAGTGTGGGGTAAGCCAATAAAAGCTAAATAATATTTTATTTTCACTGTTTTTGTTAGACCTGATAAACCAAAAAGTTTACAGGTCTAACATTTGTGCGTTAAAAGGTGTCAACAGTTGAATCCATTTCTCCTTTACCATTTATAGGTAAATTAAGAAACTAAGAAGCAATCATTGTAATAATTCTTTGCAGCGTGTCCCCACTCGCACGTATCCTGCCTTAATCCCATTACCACAATTAAAGAAAAATCATGTTGCAGTTTTCTGCATTGACAACATGACACCCCTTAATGGGAGAATGAAAATAGATAAAAACACCTAAATTTTTGCATCTACTTGGAGAATGATTGTCATGAAGATAACATTCATCTTTTATTTGTTTAGGCACGATTGAGTCTGGTATAAAGCTACAAGTTTTAGTTGGTAGCTCATTGTATTCCACCTGTACTTACCTTAATCTTTTACTCACCTTCAACGGATGATATATGAAAAAACTAGCTGCTATAAGTACTGCTGTTAGCATTTGTGCTACTTTCCTTGGCAGCCTGCACCCTGCCAGTGCTAACCCCATTAGCTGGAAATTGATCGATAGGAGTCGTGATGGCACTCCGGTTTTCTATGACGAAAACCTTGTCAATGTCACCAATGGAGATATATACCTTACGCATGTGTCGGCTGAGGGTAAAAAAGTTGCCTTTGCATTGATGTGTAGTAGAGCGACGTACACATACTCTACATCTCTCAACAGTCGTGATTTTGCGAATCCTCCACTTCCAATTCGCCCCGGTACTTTCGCTGCTAAGCTTCATAAAATATTCTGTCCCGCTGGAACCCAACCTATCCAACGTATTCAACCTATCTTGAATGGAGAAAACATTCGTCAGCTGCAAGAGTTGCAAAACTTAAATTTCCTTAACCTTCATCCCAACGGGCGTTGAGCCGAGAACCGTGTTTTTCCCAGCAAGATGACCCCACTCGCCTTGATTTCTCGTAACCGTTCACGGCTTTTTTGACCCTACTGTAGCAAATTATAAAACCCAGACAGAACAAGGGTTTTCCGACCCGGAATGCAGGTTTTACACGGCTATAGGCATGATGCGGAATAGACACCTAATTTTTGTCATCTACTTGGAGAATAATATGTCTAATAATTTTTTAGTACGGCAGATTTTGAAAGCTGGTGGTAGTTTTTTTGTAGGCGCATCAATAGCAATAGGAACTTTATGCCCTATCGTTTTAAATTCTTCACGAGCTTTGGCTGGTTCTACTTACACAAGCGATATTCCCGCCTTAGCAATTGACGATATTAATACTCTAGGTAAACAAGGTATAACTCCTAACACTATTGCGTTCACTCCTAACGGAGGGTTTGCAATTCTCTATGGCGGTAATGGTTACAATACAAATAATATTCCACCAGAGGCTCTTAATGCACTTGCAACTCTATATAACCAAGGCTCAACTATCAACACTATTGCGTTCACACCTGATGGAGAGTGGGTAATTATCTTTGACGGTAATGGTGTTTATAATAGTGACAATTTTCCACAAGACGTTCTTGATAAACTTGTGGAGCTAAATCAAAAAAAATACAATATCAACACTGTTGCGTTTACACCTGATGGAGGGTGGGTAATTATCTATGGCGGTTATGGTTACGTTTACAGCGGTATTCCACAATCCGCAGGTGATGAACTTGCCACTCTAAATCAACAAAGTTCAACTATCAAGAGTGTTGCGTTCGCACCAAATGGAGGGTTTGTAATTTTATATGGCAGTAATGGTTATTATATTTCAGGTAATGTTCCACCTGCTGCTGCTAATGCAATCGTGACAAAACATGACGCAAAGTACAGTTTAACAAATATAGCTTTTACCCCTAGCAATGGTTGGGCGTTACTGTATGAAGATGATCTAAACCAAATCATCAAGCTGGAAAGTGATATTGGAGTGGTACAAGGGAATACTCTTTCTACAGTTAAAGACCTAATTGGACGATAGCACGAAGCAGGAAGTTATCCTACTATTGCTACAAGCGCTCATTACTGATTTAAGCGCACGACCCACATGCAAAACCCCCGGTAATTGTGCCGAGGGTTTTATTGTTATTACTCCCCATCAATCGTTTAACAATCGAAAACTCTTCTTGTCATCGTCAAGCCATTCAACTTGCTCAATTTGGACAAGTTCGGTAACCCAGTTCATTACTTCGGCTACGGTTGATTTTTTACCCGAAAGACTTTGTTGACAGCACCAACGCACTTCAAAAGTGTTCCCTAACTTCTCAGCTTTTTGTTGCAGGAAAGCTAAAAATCCCGTAGCAGACCGGGAAAATTCCGGTTCGGGTTTAGGCTTTTCATCCTCTGTCTCGTAATACTTTTTTGGTGGCTGCTGCATATTTGATATTTCCTGTTGGGCTTCCATTTCAATTGCGAACCTATCGACTTCTACACCTTGGGTATACTCTAAATCAGTAAGCCTAAACTCTGACTGCCTAACCATCCAGTTCGCCGTCTCTAGCCGTTCATATTCTTTCTTAAGGGCATTGGCACAACCAAATAATAAGGATGTGCCTAGAATCATGATTGACGTTCCTAAACCTTTCAATTCGTGGCTATCTGGAATAAATTTTATAGGTTTGTACCCACTTGGGACATCTTCATTAAAACGAGTTGTTATTATCTCGTCGTATTCGACTTCAAAGACTGGAAATTTGTTACTACCTTGGCTGATTACCCATGACTGCATGTAGCCTGGACTAGCCATGACTATTCCAGAGATAGTCATCAATATCCCTGTTGCCAATCCCCAATGTTTTGCAAGCCAGACTGCTTTATTATTCATTTCTTCTGTCCGTTTAACAATACTTGTGTATGCCTGTAAGCCAGATACATGATTAGTGCGATCGCCAGAATAAAAAGAATAGTGCCAGTGACGGGAACCCAGAACAGTAGTAACAATTCCCGAATGCCTACAACTACACCAGATGTGATAGCCACAATTCTAAAAAAAGACATTCTAGGAGAATCATCGAAGCTCAGGGCTGAGTAAATGATTGCTCCTATGTAATAAATTGCTAGTACAATTTCAAGTTGCCTAAAATAAACTGTAGCCAATGCCAACCCTAATGACCCAGAGAAGTACATTCCAGCTTCACCAAAGTTCTGGAAGTGTTCTAATAGATTTGTTTTTGGGGTTGGGGCGTTTTCAATGTTATATTCAGTCATGTCTAATCCCCAGTTTGTGTTTGTGGTAAGCGGATTAACTTAAATCCAAGTCCTCTACAATGCTTGCATTTTGCACGCTTACCAAAATCATTATCAATTCCACTTCCATTGCAGACTACACAGAAATAGTGAGGTAAAAAATGTTTACTCACTCCAACTTTCTTAGGATATTTTCTCCTTTTAGCTTGAAACCATACTTGCCGAGCGTTCCGGAGATTGATTGAAAATGTTATTTTTCATGCGGCTGGTGTTGCCCTCAGTATTTTCTGAGGGCATTGTAATCGTGTTAAGCGCTTGTTAAATGTCCATTCCGTAATTCTTCACGCAATTCCCTACGCCGCTCAGCATTCTTTGCTCTAATCTCTTGCCGTTGACTTGCCATTTCTGCTTGATGTGCGATCGTACTTTCTCCTAGTCGTGCTTGCTGATTAAGACCTGCAAGGATGGCATTAGACCGGGAATCTTGAATGGTTTCAAAGTGTGAGTAAGCAGCATCAATGTGCTTTTGTGTTGCCTGAACACGTTTCTCTAATTGAGAAGCCTTTCGGTTAGAGTCGAGAGCGGGTATTATCCCGCGTCCCTCTCTGTTAGATCCGAGCG
>CAZZWA010000158.1:3377-12082 GCA_964657555.1 uncultured Microcoleus sp. | reverse complement strand
CTAGATATCTGCTGGTAAAACCCTCTTTTCCCTTTCAGTCGTAAAGAAGTTTTGGCAGAATGTCTCTACAAGGTGAGAGCAGATTCCCCAAAAGGGGATAATAGATTCGGATTTGGTACTAGACCGTCTTGCTGCACTTCCCTCTAGTAGTCCAAGGCATAAGTTCGGATACCCTTCGTAATGCACGCTTCTCGCTGGTGCGGGCCAAAGAGCCCGCACTACGGTAACCCAAATTGCGCTGTGTTATACTAGTAGTCCACCAAGGCAACTTTGACGAGTAGCGAGATGGGGTGATGGGTGTGGGTATTCCCCTTGTCCCCAAATCTATCTCAACCAGTCAATTTTCGGTTGGTGATCTACTAGATAGTCAGGGTTGTTGAAAACCAGCTGTTCTTAGAGGGCTGCATCTCGATGGTCAACAATGGTGACATCAGGGTGATCGCTGCCTCGGGGATGAATCCCTGAAGTAACATCACGGTCAACCCGGCTGAAATCGCCACGAGTCGTATCCACATCGGATACATCATAGATCCCAAAATCTTGAATACCCCGATGATTCAGAATTGCTTCAGCACGCCGAATTTCATCTTCCGTGCCATCTACTATCACCAGATAATGCCCTCGGGTGAGTCGGTCGTTGTAAACTCGCGCTCGCTCTTCAGGAATTCCTAAGCCAGCTAATGCCCCGACGATACCACCAGCTGCCGCACCAATTGCACCGCCAGAAATAGCCGTAGCTATAGCTGTTGCCGCAGCGCCGCCTAGCACAATGGGGCCGACTCCAGGAATGGCTAAAGTGCCAAGCCCAACCAACAAGCCGCCAAGGCCACCTAATGCACCTCCTGTAGCTGCCCCAGCTTTAGCACCTTCGTCGGCTTTATTACCGACACCAGGGGTCGTATTTACACCAGCAATAGGGTTATTGTGGTCTGCGTCTTTGGCAATTACAGACACATTGCTCAAGGGGAAGCCAGAATCTTTAAGTTCGGTAATTGCCGCTTCTGCATCGCGACGGTAAGGAAACACACCGATCGCCCGCTTATGTTTGCCCAAAGCTCTGTCTGTCAATCCAGAGGTTGGAGTGCTAGCAGTACGATTAGGGAGGGTAGAGCCAATTCCCGTCGGCGTGTTTGGAGTGCTAGCGGCGTAACTGGGGAGGGTGGAGTCAATTGCCGTTGGATCGTAAACCTGCCACTCTTGAATACCACGATTGCTCAGGATAGCAGCAGCATGACGAATTTCATCTTCCGTGCCGTTGACTGTCACCACATAATCTCCCCGCTTTAATCGGTCGTTATAGAACCGAGCCCGCTCATCTGGCAATCCAATTCTCATAGCATCAAAGCGATCGCGCAGATCAATGCCTGTAAATCGCTCTCGCCGCTCAAAATTCTCAGCACTCAGGAAAATTTGGTTGAGGGGGAAGCCAGCATTTCTGAGATCGTCGATCGCCAGTTCAGCGTCGCGGAGGTGGGGGAACAAGCCGACGGCGTACTTGTTTCCAAAGCCTGTGGCAGGAACTCCAGTTGTAGTTGTCCTGGGCTCAGCCGTAGGTACCTCAGCAACATATGGTGCATCATAAACACCATACTCTTCAATTCCCCGATGGGAAAGAATTGCTTCGGCTTTGGCGATCTCCTCAACTGTGCCATCTACAATCACTAAATACTGGCCTCGGGCAACCCGTTCGCTATAAACCCTAGCGCGCTCTTCGGGAATTCCTAAACCAACTAATGCACCAAGTAGACTACCTGCCACAGCACCAATGGCACCACCCGCAAGAGTCGTAGCGATGGTGGTTGCTGTTGCTCCTGCCAGCATGATTGGCCCAATCCCAGGAATGGCCAAAGTGCCAAGACCAACCAATAAGCCAGTTAAACCGCCCAAAACACCGCCGGAAACTGCACCGACTGCCGCACCTTCCTCAGCTTTATTGTCCACGCGATCGCTTACCTGTGCGCCAGCGATCTGGTCATCGCGATCTGCATCTTTGACGATGACGGCGACTCTATTCATTGGAAAACCTGAGTTTTTCAATTCGTGGAGCGCGTTTTCTGCATCCCGGCGGTTAGGAAATACGCCAACTGCACGTCTCTGACTGCCTGCACCCGCTAGATTCTGACGACCATCGGGTATATCGTAAATTCCCCAATCTTGTATTCCTCTCCGGCTCAGAATTGATTCGGCACGATGGATTTCCTCTGCCGTACCCTCTACTGCTACCAGATAGTGACCGCGAGTCAGGCGGTTTTGGTATACCGAGGCACGATCTTGGGGAAATCCAAATGTCAGATTATCGAAGCGATCGCGCACATTAATGCCAGGAAACCAATTACGGCGGCTAACGTCTGATGCTATAACAGAAACTTTATGCATCGGAAAGCCAGCAGCTTGTAATTCACCGAGCGCCACTTCTGCGCTCTGATAATCTGGAAAGATTCCAACAGCTCGTTTGGGATGACCTAAAGACATTTTTCCCTCCCTTCTAGGAAACTTAAATTAGCACAAATACACATCTAATTATTTTATTTGTGCAAGGACTTTTAGAAACCAGTCAGATCAAGATTTTTCTCACAATTTGCAGAAAAACCTTATTAATACAAACTCATTTTTTTGATTAACAAGTTTTTAATTACAGGCATAACCGATATTCGATCTGCCTGTAATTTTTTAACTTACTTTGTCAGTTAACTGACAATTATGGAAGATGCAAAGCTATTTAAACGCGATCCTTCGGTTCATTCACGATCTGTTTACCATCAGTCTTCACATCTAACTCTTCTTTACGAAGAGTTTCTTCTCCTTCCACTGTATCTCGATCTACCACTTTCTTGACTCTGACTTCTTCTCGCACAAAGGCTTCTTTATGGATGTCAGCAGTTTCTTCGTAAACTTCAACTCGTGCCACTTCCCCTTCTCCGAAGTTAACCGTGCCGGGAGCAACAGCAGTTCCAGCATCTGCTGGAGTCACTCGCTCAATCACGACTCGCTCTTTTTCAACAGGCACTGAAGCCCTAGCAGTTTCAGTTTCAACGCGCTTGCCAACAGCTACCTCACCTGTCTTAGCACGGGTCTTACTAGCAATCAGACGTTCTTCGTACAATTTAAAGGTTTGGTGGTCGCGATCATTCAACCCATAAAGATTCGGCTCTTGGTTATAGTCGTATGTGTCTGGATTGTAAGTTGCTGGGGTAGCAGCAGCTGTTGTATTAGAAACTGGGGTACGATAAACGCCTCTCACCCTTTCTTCATACTCGCGATCAGGTGCTACGCGCTCATTATATTCAGGTAATTGTTCAGCTTGAGATCTAGTTAACCCCACAACATAGACTCGCTTAGTGTTGTAATCGATCCGAGAACGACCAACTGGCAGCAACACTTTCTTGCCAAAAATCCAAAAACCTAGGTCAACAACTATGTACCGAAAGTGGCCTTGTTCATCAACTAAAACATCACTGACTGTGCCGACCTTTTCATCAGTTCCATCTGTGTAAACACCAAGTCCTTTGATGTCGTCTCCTTCAAAGCTCTGATGATAGTTTGGATCAAAATCTGCAATTTTTTGAAGAGGCATAGTTTTAAGTTTCCGTTAAATTAATTGGATCACCCTACATGATTTCATATTAAAACCTTCTTGATTATTCTCTATCTTCCCAACGGCTTATTTCGTTCTAACTTTTCCGTTACCAAAAGTAGTAAATTGTTTTACAAAAGTTTATAAGACGGATGATTAAAACAAGATATGTATCTAAATATAAAAGATATAAGTAATGCTTTAGTGAGAGAGGCCATTTCTTAATAAAAAACACATTTATATTTATTTCTAGTGTTAGCAAAGAAGCACGTTATCGTGTTTATGCTGCTAGCACATACATCGGCCCTTCAAGGCTATCGGGAAATGTTAACCTTAAGCTTTAGAGAACTAGCAGCAGGCAATCTAAGGGAGTGCAAATGTAGCTTTTCAAAATAGAAATGGTATGAGGCGGCTATAGACTGTCTGCCCTACAGAAGAGCTAGGTAGGATAAATTGCCTACCCACCATTTGTAGTCGCCTCAAAGTGAAATGCTATTAGTTGAGATGGGGTGACTTGAGTTACAGAGTTGCTCCTGAAAACCTGTGCCAGATAAAGACAGCGATAATTGCACCTAATATAGCTACTAAAATTCCAGGGATACTTAAAGTCGCGGTTGTTAAGACCAGTTTTCCAGTCGTCAATAAAGTTGTTAGCGTGCCGCCGACAAAAGCTCCAATAATCCCCAACAAAAGCGTTCCTAGTATCCCACTGCCTCTAGCCGCCGGGTCAATCGCTTTGGCAATTGCTCCGGCAATCAGACCCAAAA
The DNA here is from genome assembly GCA_964657555.1 of uncultured Microcoleus sp. Lineage (GTDB taxonomy): Bacteria > Cyanobacteriota > Cyanobacteriia > Cyanobacteriales > FACHB-T130 > CAZZWA01. The sequence continues at coordinate 7,741 of CAZZWA010000158.1, read as the reverse complement.
GTATCCACGCAATAATATTCATTATTCGGCTCCATGATGTATTTACGGCTTATGCTTACAAGCTACCAGTTCTAACATGTTTAGCTCATCGGCCATCTGAAATATCTTGCGCTCTAGCCAAAAAATGTCAGCAAATCTATGCAGATGTTGTCGATGCGTTACGGTTTCCAGTGGTGGCTAATACTATTTCTGTTTTAGAGAGCGACAAATAACAGAGGATGTAGGAAAGTATGGTTGAGAAAAAACAATCTGATAAGTAGTCTACAAAAATAGAATTGGTATGGCAGGTATGTCAACAAGCCTAGTAGGGAGTCGGGTGTGCGTGCCCAAAATTACGCCTTGCCCTATGCCTTAAGTTCTATGCCTAAATAGGCAAGCACTGATTGCCTACCCCATCTCAAGGCACGAAGGGCTGACTCGCCAACTTCTGTAATTTTCATTGCTCAAACCCTAATGCGCGGTTAGCTTTCTAGATGCTGTTCCATCGCTTTGTTAGCTTCTCCTTCAAGTTCTCTAGCGATTTGCTGTAGTCGTTGGATAATATCAAAGTTCTTCTGGTTGCGACTGCCGTAGAGACGAGCAGAGAAAACGGCAATAATGTCCAGCACGTCCTGAGCTAGCTCTTCCTCAAAGCTTGATAACGCCATAGCATTGATAATCACCACTTCCGTGCCAAAGTGTTCGCATATAGAAAAAACCAGGTCAATGCCGAATCTTAAGAGCCGATCTCTGTGAGTCAGCACGAGACGACTAACATCCCCTTGACAAATCCGTCCAACTAGCTGTCGCAAACCGCTTTTGTGGAAGTTCATTCCAGAGCCAAAATCTTGAATTACCTCAAACTTCCAGCTATTGGCAACACAGAAGGATTCTAAAATAGCGATTTGGTTTTGTAATTCTTTTTTCTGCTCGCGACCCAAAACTCTAGCATAGGCCAAAGTAACGCGCTCTTCTTGTGCCTTCAGTGGAGCTAAACTGCGCAGGTGCGCCAAGTCATAACGTCGGTGTCCCTTGGGAGTCCGCTCAACAGCAATTTTACCTGCCGCTTCCCACCGACGCAGGGTATCTCGTGAAACACCTAATTCTGCTGCTGCTCGACCGATGCCTACTTTCATAGTCAAGTAGATGGGTGAAAACACCGTAGCTTCCTTGAGTTCGCCCATCTAAAATTAGTGTAATTTTAAGCACATTCCTTCATATATAGCCGAATGCATAGATCTACTTAGATTTAGTTCTATTCCAAAATGAATAAGTCTCTAGAAGGACACAGCTAACCCTCTTTTATCACTCTGGATAAAGAAAAAAGCGCAATTGATGAAAGTCTTACCTCACCAATAATCTGGCGATCGCCAACTGATAGAAACTCTATACACAGCCGATTTAGACTTGGCTGGGTGAACTACTACACCCTTTATCCTGAATGACTTTCACTACATAGTAGTTTAATCTGGGGACAATTCGCACCTTGTTGACGTCCGCCTGATGGCAGGAAATTATAGTGAATACTATACGTGCTCATAGCAACTAACTATGAGCACGTATAAGCAAGAAAACAACTGCTAATTTAAGCTCCTACAGCGACCTTTTGGGCCTCCGCACCTGGATTGGCTTCCGGCGAATCAGCCTCAGATGGCGGCACAACTTGCCAGAACTTGGGCAGAAACTCAGACCAGTTGGCGAGAATAGTCTTCGCTTTCCCAGAACCAGTACGTTCTGCATGAGCTTCAATCAGGTCCTTCATTTGCTGCTCGCCAGCCGGTGTCGTCACTCGCTGTATCTTGACAATTTCCCGGTTGACTTGGTCGAGGAAATTATCATCTTCATCTAGGAAGTAGGCCAAGCCGCCGGTATGGCCAGCACTGACATTGCGGCCTACCTTACCCAAAACAACAATGACACCCCCCGTCATATACTCGCAGCAGTGGTCTCCAGCACCTTCAATCACTGCCTGACCTTTGGAGTTACGCACGGCAAACCGCTCACCAGCTAGACCGTTGGCAAACAAAGTACCGCCTGTTGCGCCGTAGAGACAAGTGTTGCCTACGATCACGTTTTGTGAAGGATCGTAGGTGGCATCGGCAGATGGCTTGATGATAATCTCGCCGCCATGCATCCCCTTGCCCACGTAGTCATTCGCTTCGCCCTCCAGGTAAAGAGTCATTCCAGGGAGGTTAAACGCCCCAAAGCTTTGACCGACACTGCCCTGAAAGTTGAGGTTAATCTGCCCTGCGAAGCCATTGTTGCCGTATTCAGCAGCGATCGCCCCTGCCAATCGGGCACCAATCGTCCGGTCTGTATTGACTACCCGGATTGTTTTGGTCACGCTAGACTGGTTGCTAATAGCAGCCTGGATTTCCGGATTGCAGAGTAGCTCGTCATCCAGCACATGGCCATTGCTGTGAACTGGTTCGTGGTTGAGCCAGCTACGATTTTCTCGCGTATTTGGCAGCTTGGTTATGCAATCCAGATTCAGTGCTGCTGTCTTAGTCAGCTGAATATCTGACCGCACCTTCAACAGGTCAGCCCGACCGATGATGTCATGCAGGGAGCAGTATCCTAATCGAGAGAGCAACTGGCGTACCTCTTGGGCGATAAAGTAGAAGAAATTTACCACATGCTCTGGTAGTCCTGGGAAGCGCTTGCGCAGGTTTTCTTGCTGAGAGGCAACGCCTACCGGGCAGTTATTTGTGTGGCAAATCCGCGCCATAATACAGCCCTCGGCAATCATGGCCACGGAACCAAAGCCATACTCTTCTCCACCCATCAACGCTCCCATGACTACATCCCAGCCAGTTTTGAAGCCGCCATCGACACGCAAGAGCACGCGATCGCGCAAGCTATTCTCCATCAATACCCGATGCACTTCGGTTAATCCCAATTCCCAAGGACTCCCCGCATGCTTGATGGAAGACAGTGGCGAAGCACCAGTTCCGCCATCGTGACCAGAAATCTGGATGATGTCAGCATTCGCCTTAGCCACGCCAGCAGCTACAGTTCCGATCCCAACTTCTGCCACCAACTTCACCGACACTCCCGCTTTAGGATTAATTTGGTGCAGATCAAAAATCAACTGTGCCAAATCTTCTATGGAATATATATCGTGGTGCGGCGGTGGCGAAATCAGTGTCACTCCTGGCTTCGAGCGCCGTAACATAGCGATGTAAGGGCTCACCTTCGTCCCTGGCAGTTGACCGCCTTCTCCTGGCTTGGCTCCCTGAGCGATTTTGATTTCTACCTGAGTCGCATTGATCAGGTACTCTGGTGTGACACCAAAGCGTCCTGACGCAACCTGCTTAATGGCGCTAGATGCTGTATCACCATTTTTCAACCCTTTCAAGTGCGGCAGCAGTGCTCTGCTATGGCCATGCTCATCCACATCGTCCAGAACTTTATAACGAACTGGATCTTCACCACCTTCACCAGAGTTAGATTTACCACCGATGCGATTCATGGCGATTGCCAAAGTCTCGTGCGCCTCTCTTGAGAGTGCTCCTAGGGACATTCCTCCCGTGACAAAGCGCTTCACAATTGACTCGACTGGCTCCACTTCTTCAATGGGAATCGAGGGGCGATCGCTTCTGAAGTCCAGCAAATCGCGCAGTGCCGTTATTGGTCGCCCAGCAAGTTGCTGTTTGTACACCTGATAGTGGTCGTAAGCAGAGGACGTGTTGAGTTGTTTTGACTCATTCTCCGTATCCCCGTATTCCTCTTTAAAGGTACGGACGGCCTTATGCAGCGCTTTGGCCATTTCCGGGCTGTTCATGTGATACTCGCCGCCTGGTCGGTATTGCACAAAGCCAAAGTTTTGCAGCTTCTTGCTTGTCAGTTCTGGAAAGGCCAAGGCGTGGAACGACATCACCTCGCAAGCCAGTTCCCGTACACTTAGACCACCTAACCGTGACGCTGTGCCATAGAAACCCAGGTGCGTTAAATCTTTGCCAATCCCAATCGCCTCAAAAATTTGCGCTCCATGATAGCTAGACAGTAGCGAAATTCCCATTTTCGAGAGAATTTTTAACAAACCTCCTTCCACGGCCTTGCGATATTTTTCCTGGGCTTGGCCTATAGTGATTGCCGGAAGCTTACCCCGTTCCATTAGGTTCTGCGTCTTAGAATCCAGCCACCAATGCCGCACTGTTTCTAAAACCAGATAAGGACAAACTGCACTGGCACCGTAGCCAACTAAACAGGCGAAGTGGTGAGTACTCCAGCACTGGGCTGTATCCACGATCAAAGACACTTTACACCTTAAACCGTTTCGGATCAGATGATGGTGTACTGCTCCCACAGCTAATAGCGGCGGTATGTATGTAAGTTCTGGCGAGAGTATTGAGTGTTGAGTGTTGAGGTCTTCAGAAGTTAAG
>CAZZWA010000158.1:0-3367 GCA_964657555.1 uncultured Microcoleus sp. | reverse complement strand
ATAACTCCTAACTCATAACTCCCAGAGGGAGCGACGCGATCGCTCAGTACGAGAATCTTTTTACCAGAACGTACCGCATCAGCTGCGCGAAGACAGAGATGGCGAATTGCCACTTCCAAGCCTTCTGGCCCAGCAGCAACTTCTAGTAGGGTTGACAAAGTAGCGACCTCAAACTCCGACTGTCCGATCTCCTCCAGTTCGGCATCATTCAATACTGGCGACGCTAGCTTCAACTGGTGGGCATACTCGGGCTTGGCCTCCAACAGATTCGGGCGATCGCCCAAGTACACGTTCAACGACATCACCATGCCTTCCCGCAGTGGGTCGATGGCTGGGTTGGTCACTTGAGCAAAGCGCTGCTTAAAGTAGTCATACAGCAAATGAGGTTTTTCCGACAGCACGGCCAAGGGTATGTCATCTCCCATGCAGAACGTGGGTTCCTTCCCGGTAGACGCCATGTCTTGGATCACCATTTCTACATCTTCAGTGTTGTAGCCAAAGGCAATCTGGTGCTTAAGAAGCGTTTCCGGCTCCATTTGTTTGGCTTCCCCAAAAGGCTGGGGGTTAAGGCAATACCTGTGAGACGCCAGCCACTCACCGTAAGGCTGCTGCGTGGCAATCCGTTGCTTGATCTCCCAATTCTTTAGTAACTCATTGGTTTCCAAATCCACAGCAATCATCTGCCCTGGTCCTAGGCGTCCCTTTTCCACAATTTCAGCTTCTGGCAATTCCAACACGCCAGCTTCTGAAGCGACTACGACAAATCCATCCTGTGTGATGCAGTATCTTGCCGGTCGCAGGCCGTTGCGGTCTAGAGTTGCTCCCACTCGTTTTCCGTCACTAAACACCAACAGCGCTGGACCGTCCCATGGTTCTTGGATACCGCTGTAGTATTCATAAAAATCAATAATTTCTGGATAATCGGCCAGAGCTGGCTGATTTTGATAAGCCTCCGGAACCATAATCATCATAGCTTCCATGGGGCTACGTCCAGAACGCACCAGCAACTCCATAATGTTATCTAGGGTTGCTGAATCGCTGTTATCTATATGCACGAGCGGCTTCAAAGCCGACAGGCCATCCCCATGAGGGGTGAAGCGATCGTCGCCCCACACCTCATGGGTAAGATCTGCCTCTCGCGCCATCATCCAGGTGATATTTCCTAGCAGCGTGTTAATTTCGCCGTTGTGCCCCGAAAGACGCATCGGTTGCGCTAGGGGCCATTTTGGCATCGTGTTCGTGCTAAAGCGTCGGTGATATATAGCAAAGGCGCTCTTGAAGTCAGGCGCTTTTAAATCTGTATAGAATTCTCCCAGCACTGCCGAGCGAACCATGCCTTTATAGACGATTGTGCGGCAGGAAAACGAGCAGATATAAAAGTCTTCAGACCACTTGAGATTTGTTTGAGATTCCAGCACCTTGCCAAAGCAACGGCGAGTTAAATAGAGTTGCCGTTCTAGGTCATCCCCCTTTAATTTTGAGGACGTCACCACCAACTGTTCTATCTGTGGTTGATTTTCTCTCGCTTGTATTCCCAGTACCTCTGACCGCACTGGCACCACTCGCCAGCCCAGTACGGTTAATTCTGACTGTGCCAACACTGTTTCTACAATTTGGCGGACTTTTGTAGCAAGAGCCTGATCGGTCGGCAGAAATAACATACCTACCCCAACCTGCTCCTGCTCTTGTAGAGACATAAAATTTTGCATCTCTACATTACCCTGCTCGGCAAACCATTTGGCCAGTAGCTTCCAAGGAATGGAGGTCATCAGTCCCGCCCCATCTCCTGAATCTCGATCAGCACTGCAGCCTCCACGATGTTCCAGACAGGTTAGAGCGATCAGAGCTTGCTCGATAATTTCGTGGCTGATTTTACCTGTTACAGATGCCAGAAAGCCTACACCACAGGCATCCCGCTCCTCCACTAACCATCGTTGGCCTGCACACGGCATCTTTTCCGATAAAGATGGTTGCTCTATATTGAGATTTACATTCCCGCTCTCCATGCTTTTCCCTTACTAATACGGATTTGATTGCTTGAAGGTTGTTAACCCTGCCGCAACTTCAACAGTCACAACAGGATTTAAAATTCTACTAAATTTACCAGTCCTGTGAATTTATCGAATAATTCATCAGTTTTAAAGTTGGGATGGTAAGAAAGTTACAAAGGAGTCAGCCTCAAGATTCAGATACAGCATGGCTAGCATAGCGAGGGCTTTGCCTTCCCCTGGAAAACCTATCTTTCTCAGCCTGCTCTTGTATGATCTAGCTTTGGAGCAATTGGTATTGTGAAGAAACTGTCTTAAAACCCGATTTCCAAACCAGTGCTATGCCTAAAGTTATGGCCTAGATATATTATAAGAAATACATTGTCATAGCAATACCTAGGTAATTAACCCATTATGCAATTTTTGCATTAATCTTGGTAGACAAATTTTTAGAGTTTATATTATAGTCTTTTATACTACACTATTTCTAATTGATATAGATCTAGCCTGCAATAGCCTTATAACGAGATATCGCACCATTTTCAACAGATGTAGGGCAGGCATTGCTTGTTAATCTTATTGCTAAGATCTGAACTCACTTGGAGCGTCCCTCTCTGATATATTCAGAAAGCTTGTTGAAGTCGTGCAAAATGTGAATTATATGAACACTCTGCCAGATGGTAAGTAGAACAAAACTAGGAACTGGGAGGGGTGGCTTGGCGCTGTCGAGTACCATCAGTAGACCCAGATCCCTTTGGCACTTATTTATAAGCTTTGCTGGATTACTTGTGTTAGATGCTGGGAACCCAGAGGCACGAATTCCGCACCACTACGGGCAGGCAAATGAACTTCGCATTGCGGACTCTTCAATTCAAGTCGTTTCGCAAGGTACTCAAATCTCTCTAAATGGTCGCACAATTCCAGTTGCTTGGAGCCGATGGCAGGTAGGTACACCACCTCGCTACCATGTCGGCATTAGCGACACAGGCTTGATGCAAACCCTAGGAATGGAGTTGTTGAGCACCAAAGATGCAAATTGGCAGCCAGTAACCTGGTTTTCCCAGTCTACAAAGACCACCAATACGCTTGCTGCTCTGCTGACTGGTCAGTTTCGCTATTTAGATATCAGTAAATTGGCTCTAGAGTACGGTTGGCAAATTAGAATTGATGGACAGACGCTGTGCATGACTACAGTACCAGCGCGAGTGCAGAATCTCAGGGTAGGGCAGCAGCCGTGGGGCAATCGTATTGTCTTGGATCTAGACCGTCCAACTCCTTGGCAACTGCATCAACAAGATCGAGAATGGCTCGTTACATTAGATGCGGCAACTGATAAATCTACTATTGAGCGGTTTAATCCCCCAGCCTCTGGCTCTACA
>CAZZWA010000157.1:7264-12182 GCA_964657555.1 uncultured Microcoleus sp. | reverse complement strand
TTAATCATCGACTCAACCAGGCGATCGCACTTCTAATCCAATCTTCTGCATTCTTGCTTTCAGCGACTTGGGCATCCTGGCGCACAGCTTGTACTGCTTGGGCAACCTCACCATTACTATACCCCAGCGCTAGGAGCGTCATTTCCACATCTTCTAGAATTGCTGGTGCTGGGCTAGAGGCATCTGCTGTGGTTAGCCCGACAAAGGTACGCCATTCTCCCAGCTTTTTCTTAAGTGTTAGCGCAATTAGCTCAGCTTTTTTGCTACCAACGCCAGGGGTTTTGGCTAAGGCGCTGATGTTGCTGGTGACGATCGCCTGGACTAAATCGGCAAGGGAGTGGGTATCTAAGAGAGCGATCGCCATTTGCGAACCAATCCCACTTACGCTTAAAAGCTGCCTGAATAAATCTCGCTCGGCAGCAGAACTAAAGCCATACATGACCATGTGGTCTTCCCTAACTTGCAGGTGAGTGAAGACTTGAACTGGTTCCCCTGGTGCTGGTAACTGCTGGGCCAAGCGAGATGGAATTTGCAGCTCGTATCCGATATTGCTGACTTCTAGGGTAATAATGGTGCGACTGCTGGTGCTTTTCTGGACGTTAGTGACTGTTCCTTTGAGATAGCCGATCATGGAAGAAAGCCGAAGTGTGTTAAACCTTCCAAAATACCCCCAGCACAATCAGCTTTAGCAAGATATAAATTGTCAGAAAGATTTACCTCATACCACTTCAGCAGTTCTGGCATTGCATTCCCCACAATTATGCCCAGCTCTTCACCTGCTTGAAAGAGGGCAATATCGTTGCCAGAGTCACCGCAGGCAACTGTTTGTGTTGGCTCAATTCCCCAGCTCTGCCGCAGAAACTGCATAGCCTGACCCTTGTCGCTACGGCGAGGCAGAATGTCTAAATCTTGACCACCACTGTAGACTATTTTGACGTTTAAACCGCGTTCTCGCAACAGTTCTTCTAACTGGGGCAGAACTTCCACCGCTGCTGTCTCGGTCAGATAATAGCTAACTTTGAAGGGACGCTGTTCTGAGTCTGGTTGAGCCACCAAGTCAGCGAAATGGGCAGCGTTAGCTACGATCAAGTCCCGATCCCATCCTTGAGAGAGTTTTTCAGACCAAGATCTATCTTGTTGCTTGCCAGCATCATAGTAGATTTCTGTTCCCACTGCCACCACGAGGGCATCAGGTTCTAATAGCTGCTTTTCGGTTGTAAGTTGCTGATAGAGAGCGAGCGATCGCCCTGTAGCGTATACTATCTTGGTTCCGTGCTCTTGCCGATGCTTGCTCAGCTGTCGGTTCAGTTCTTTCAGAGCCTGATCGTCGCCTACCAGAGTATTATCTAGATCCGTTACAAAAAGAAATCTTGCCACTGCAACCTCACTCACTTATTACTTGGTCTGGCTACTGCTCTATTTTCCTATGCAAAGGTAATGGGTAGACATGATTCTCTCTGGTTGGCCACCCAATGCAAAAAAACTAGGAGCCGCTAAGACTCCCAGTTTGATGAATTGAGGTAACTTGAGGTTTTTACAGTGGAGCGATTAAATCAAACCCCAGAAATGAAGGAAGCCTTGACCTGAAACTAGCTCGATTAGAGCAGCAGCTAAAAAGCCGATCATAGCCAGACGACCGTTCCAAATCTCAGCTTGAGGGGTAAAGCCGAACCGCCAAGCATTGCGATCTTCTATGACAGGAGGGGTTACTTTCTGTGTCTCTTGCATGGTTCCAACTCCAAATCTGTGTTGTTTGTGACCGAGCGTAAAGCTATGTAAATTAATGTAACGATTTTGTTGTCAAGTAAAATCTTTCTAAAGATAGAAGCTGTAACTGTGTTTTATAAGCTATTTAAAACTTTTCCAAAGTCACAGAAAGTTGGCTCCGGTTGCCCACTCATCCCTTGAGGTAGGAGGAATTGCCGTCCGCCGACAGGGCTTGATGGGTAATGGGTAAAAAACCAATTACCCATTACCGGGAAATCCTACTCCCCTTAGAGGTGGGATAAGCTTAACGACATCTGTGAAACATACCTGAGCACTATCGAGCGAACCGCTGTGCGTTCACGCACGATTTGCCTCGATCATAAACTGCACTATAATGTCGTGCTTTTGGCGATCGCCTGTAGCTGTAAACCAGGGGGATAGGTGCCCTCGGCTTTTATCCGCTTGATTTCGGCTTCAGGGATGGGCAGATTCAATTTTGAAGCTACAGCACGGACAACCTCACCTCGGTCGATCACACCAGCTATTGCCCCAGCCGGAGAGAGAACAGTGAGGCGTTTTAACTCGTTAGCTTCCAGAGTGTTGATCGCTTCAACCAGAGGTGTTTTCTCTTCCACAGTCACGATTTCTGTTAAGGGGCGCACAATGCTGTGCAAAGTTTGAGTTTCCCAAAGGCTGCGCTCTATGAAGTTTAAATCCTCAATGGATACCTGACCGCGATAACGCCCGTCAGATGCTGCATAGTAAGGGTAAACCTGATGTGTCCCCTCCCCTATTCCAGCATTTCTGAGAATGTACTCATCAGCAAACTGACGCAGTGTCATGTCAGCATTAACTACCCGAAAGTCACGGGTCATGACATCTTTAGCTGCCAATTGCAGCAACGCTTCCTGTATAGCTGTCAGTTGGTTGTATTTGCTGGCATTGCCGATGATAAACCAGCCGATCAATATGATCCAAAAGGCATCATAAACCCGCTGATAAATAGCGAACAGCCCCAAGGCAATAGCTCCCCAGCCGCAGGCCAGTCCAGTTTTAGCAGCCCAACGGACACCAGTGTAGCGATTGCCAGTAAGTTTCCACACAGCTGCTTTCAAAACCTGTCCCCCATCCAAAGGCAGGCCAGGAATCAAGTTAAACAGGGCCAAGACCAGATTAATGCTGGCAATATTTTCTAGCAGAACCTTTAGAGGGCCGTTCAAGAGCTGTCTCTGAACTAGCAGATTGAGTAGCAAGAACAGTCCTATGCTAACTGCTGGTCCGGCAATAGCGACTTGAAAGGCTTGGCCAGGGGTTTTAGATTCCCGATCAATAGACGCAACACCGCCAAACAGAAATAAGGTAATAGAGTTAACTTTGATCCCCTGCGATCGCGCTACCAAACTGTGGCCCAGTTCGTGGAGCAACACTGAGCCGAACAGTAGTACAGTCATCAAGAAACCAATACCCCACGCCCACCCCAGTTCCCATTGCGGGTACTGTTCGTGCAACTGCGATCCATTTAAAAAAGTGAAAATAGCTAAAACATAAAGCCACGATAGGTCAATGTACAGGGGAATGCCAAATAACGAGCCAATTCGCCAACCTGCCTGCATCCAATTTTCCTTAGTCTGACGCCTCTAATTACCACGATAGACTATTGCTAAGCACAAAAACTAGACGCCCAGTCTGAGCAGCCATCTGCCGCAGACTATGGGCGTTTCTAGAGCCAATTCCGATCTAACAATGAGCTTGTTCTTAGAAAAGGCCAGCGTTGGTTAGTCCCAAGATTGCTCCTGTTGCCAATATGTGACCGATGCTGAACCCTGCTATTAATTCAGGCACACCAAACTTTTTATCGACTCCAGGCAGTTGAAAAGGCAGGACAGGGCCAGCGCCTTTGTTTTGGATACCGATGTTAGCGATGATCAGACCGATAATGTTAAAAACACTTATGATGATCGCTACATTAGGGTTCCATGCTGGTGTAGCAGGAACGGTAGGCTGTACTGCTGCTAGCAAACTTAAGTCAATCAATTTTTTCTCTCCAGTAAAAAACTTACCTTATTTTAAAGGACACCTGCGTTGGTCAAACCTAGAATGACGCCAGTGCCAAGAATGTGACCAAAGCTCATTGTGGCCAGCAATTCTGGAATGCCAAACTTCCGGAACAAATCTGGCTTGGAAGCGGGAATATCTGGTCCTACACCAGGCTTCTGGATGGCAAAGCGACCTATGGCAATGGCCAGTAGATTGCTAAGAATCATCACAAGCCCAATAGTGGGAGTCCAGGCTGGTGTATCAGGAACCGTAGACTGTACAGCAGCAAGTAAAGTTAAATGAATCAAGTTACTGTCTCCTGCTTTAGAGAAAATCTACAAACACAAAGAATTATAGAAATGTCTTAGCACAGAGTTAGAATTTGTTTTAAGAGTTAACAGTTATATTAACTTTTAATACAAATGTAGGAAATTTATATGCGGATCAAAATTTGCGGGATTACTAGACCTGATCAGGGGCAGGCGATCGCTCGCTTAGGGGCAACGGCGTTGGGATTTATCTGTGTACCTGGAAGTCCACGTTATGTGACCCCCGAGCAAATCAGGGCAGTGGTTGACCAACTGCCTCCTCATGTTGACTCCATAGGCGTCTTTGCCAACGCTAGTTGGAAGGAAATTTGTCAAACAGTAGCCGATGCAGAATTGACAAGCGTACAATTACACGGCGATGAATCACCTGATTTTTGCCACAGATTGCGCCTGTTTCTGCCCAAGGTGGAAATTATTAAAGCACTGAGAGTAAAGACCGATGTAGAAACGCTACAGGCAATGTCTTTACAGGCCGACGCCTACTCTACAGGGGTTGATACCCTACTACTTGATGCCTACCATCCCCAAATGTTGGGAGGCACCGGTCAAACTCTAGACTGGGCGATGTTAGGGCAGTTTACCCCCAGACATCCTTGGTTACTTGCTGGTGGTTTGACACCAGATAATGTTTTAGACGCCCTGAGTCAGATAGACCCCAGTGGCATTGATTTGTCCAGTGGTGTGGAACGTGCTCCTGGAGATAAGGATTTGGACAGAGTAGCCCAGCTGTTTAACAGGCTAGGAGCTAGAGTAAACAGCCCCATTCACAAGAGGATGGGGCTTTTGAGTAGCCCTGAATCTGAGTTGTCAGATTCGAGCCTCTAGGCGTGTTTAAGGTCGCCCCT
>CAZZWA010000157.1:3495-7164 GCA_964657555.1 uncultured Microcoleus sp. | reverse complement strand
GCCCATGAGTTACTGCGGCGTCTCTCTTACAGGCTTCTAGGTTGCTACTTTGACATCACTTAAAAAAAAGCTGGTTGATGCCGGATCAAGTTGAGGAACTCTTCACGAGTCTTGTGATCCTCCTGAAACACCCCTACCATCGCACTGGTGACAGTCCAGGAACCGGGTTTTTGGACTCCGCGCATCACCATGCACATGTGGGTGGCTTCCATCACAACTGCCACTCCATGCGGTTCCAAAACAGTCTGAACTGCTTCAGCTATTTGGCGCGTCAACCGTTCCTGCACTTGCAACCTGCGGGCATACATCTCTACAATTCGGGCAAGCTTGCTAAGTCCAACAACTTTTTGGTTGGGGACATAGGCAACGTGAGCTTTGCCCATAAAAGGTAACATGTGGTGTTCGCAGAGGCTAAACACATTGATATCGCGGACAAGCACCATCTCATTGTGACCTTCATCAAAGATGGCTCCGTTGACAAGTTCTTCCAAAGACTGATTGTAGCCACTGGTCAGGAACCGCATTGCCTCAGCCACACGCTTGGGTGTCTTGAGCAATCCCTCTCGCTCTGGATCTTCTCCCACTCCCACCAGCAGTGTCCGCACTGCGTCCATCATCTCCTCGTTGAGTTCTTCAGAGGGCGGTTGCAATTTTGGTTGACGACCATCCCTCAGTGTATTGCGGTCGGGTCGGGTAGAGAGCCGATTCGCCGCGTCGGTGGTGTCAGCAGTTTTAGTGATTGACTCGACTTGTGGGTTAGAGCCATTAGCAGAAGCACTTGTCATAGTGGAGTTTGCATTAAGGGTTGGATCGGTTGACATGGTAAAGTCTGTGAGCGTAACTGCACATAGAGCGCAATCAGTGCTAAGCGAGGAGTTCGCTTACCCCTCTAGCAAGAAAGCTTCTTAATTCAAAACTCAAAACTTATAAAACGCCAGCACTGGGCATTAAGGTTAACTCCTCAATCAATGCCTGTTGTGGTACCAGAGCAATATGCAAAATCGATTGGGCGACGATTTCCGGAGTCAACATGTTTGACCGGGGAAAGTCAACTTGAACAGTATCTGTGTCCCAGATTGGTGTGTTAACAGCACCAGGACTTATTGTAGCAACGCGAATTCCGTGGGTGCGTTCCTCAGCTGCGAGGGTTTTAGCTAGGGTAATCAGGCCAGCCTTGCTAACGCTGTAGGCTCCCCATCCAGGAAAGGGCTGTTGACCAGCAATTGAGGCAACGTTAATAATTGTTCCCGCCCCTTGAGCGCGCATAGAGGGCAAAATTCCTTGAATGCATTGAAAAACGCTAGTCAGGTTGAGAGCGATGACGCGCTGCCAGTCGGATAGGGGTGTATCTACGATCTCACCTGTGTAACCCATGCCAGCGTTATTCACCAGAATGTCAATCGGGCCAAAGTCGGCAGCGATCGCACCGATCTTTTCTCTCACCTGCTCAACTTCAGCTAGGTCTAGGACATAAGCCTGAGCCTTCACCCCAGTTTCCCTAGCGGCAGCAGCAACTGCCTCTAATTTTTCCTGAGACCGGCTTACCAATCCCACATCAATCCCAGTCTTAGCAAATGCCAAAGCTGTAGCCTTGCCAATTCCACTGCTGGCTCCTGTAATCACGGCACGTCGTGCTGTTGCAGAAATAGAACTCATGCAATTCCTTGGGGCAAACTGCGAGCGGCCTAAAATGAGAAATTGTAAATAATTGTTATCTTGCCAATTATATCACTCGTAACCGTCGCAGATGCACTTGTCAAACCTCTTTACGCAGGAAGTCCGGCAAAAACTCCAATGTTACGAAACTTGTCATACCGCTTTTCCCGTCGCTGTTGACTTGTCAGATGACATAAGTCCTCCAGGTTCTGCAACAGCGCCTGCTTGAGAATTTCCGCTGCCTTCAGGGGATAGGCGTGAGCACCACCGACTGGTTCTGGCAACACCTGATCGATGATGCCGAGGTTTTTCAAATCAGTGCTGGTAATTTTTAGAGCTTCCGCTGCTTGGGGAGCCCTCCCAGCATCTTTCCACAAAATCGCCGCACACGCTTCTGGGGTAGCTACTGTATAAACCGAGTGCTCAAACATCAACAGACGGTCAGCTACGCCTACACCCAAAGCTCCCCCTGAGCCTCCTTCACCAATTACAGTGCTGATAATTGGTACATCCAGTCGGAACATTTCGCGGAGATTATAGGCGATCGCCTCTCCTTGGCCCAGCTGCTCTGCCTGTACCCCTGCCCAAGCTCCTGGCGTATCGATTAATGTAATGATTGGCATCCCAAAGCGGTTGGCATGCTCCATCAATCGCATTGCCTTGCGGTAGCCGCCTGGGGCTGCCATTCCAAAGTTCCGGGCAACATTGTCCTTGGTGTCACGGCCTTTTTGATGACCTAGGATCACCACAGGACGACCAGATAGACGAGCCACACCGCCTACTAAAGCGGGGTCATCGTAACCACCGCGATCGCCGTGCAGTTCCATCCATTCATCACTGATTGCCTGAATGTAATCGAGAGTACTGGGACGGCGGGGATGACGAGCCAGTTGCAGCCGCTGAGCTGGTGATAGACTGCTGAAGATTTCTGCACGTAATTGCATCGCTCGTGCCTCTAGCTGACGGATTTGAGCTGAGACATCAACACTATTTTCTTCAGCAAGTTGGCGAATTTGCTCAATCCGTAGCTCTAGCTCGGAAAGCGGCTTTTCAAAATCTAAAAGTAGTGGTTTGCGGTCAGGATTTGTCACTTTAAGATTTTCTGATAACGCTAAGTTTAATTTTAGGTCGCTCTTCAAGAAGGTACAAGCGCGGCCTCTTTCCTGATATTGAGCGATAACTAACTAGGATTTACGTATTGACAACACATTCACCGGTTGCGTACCCATATTTAGTATCAAAAACTACTTTTTGCCAAAATTTCTTTAGGAATTTTTCAAAAAGTTGTTCTTTCAAAAAGGCTACTTCAGGGGGCAATTTTATCAATCTTTACTACGGTTTATTTGAGAGTTTAAATTTATCCCTCGACCTTCAGGCGAGGGATTTCGATGTAATTGGTAATGGTTGAAAAACGACGGAAAGCCTAATCGTAATCGCTTTGTCATTCATCCCGTCGCCACCCTTAGGGGACGGCGCTGGGCTTCTGCTTCTGTCAGCTTCAGCGAGCTATCGGCTTCAGCTAATTGCTCAGTAGCGGTCGAAACCCATGTTTTACCGATACCTCACCAATCTGCTCCATTTTTTCCACCGTAATTTGATTTCTGCCCCAAGAAAAGTTGGTGTGCCACTTTTCAAATTCCAGCAGCATAGATTCAGCAAAACAGGCAAATAGCTGGCGAGCTGGCACCTCCATAAAGTTAGCAATTCTCATAATCCGCCAGTCAATGTCCAGGGAATGTTCGACAACGCCTCCATTAAGGACATAAACGCTCGGATGCTGAATCTTTGTCGCTAGGTTTTTAGGATAGCCGCCATCAATTAGCAAACAAGGTTGTTTTAAAACTGTAGCGTCAATTTCAATGCCCTTAGGCATACTGGCAACCCAGACCACAATATCAGCTAGGGGCAGCGCCTCATCTAAGCTCATAATTTTGCCTCTTCCCAGTTCCGCTTGCAAGGCTTGCAATCGTTCCTGTTTCCGAGCAATTAGTAACAGATCCGCTACATCTGTTC
>CAZZWA010000157.1:0-3395 GCA_964657555.1 uncultured Microcoleus sp. | reverse complement strand
CCTAGCTCTCTAGCGACAGCTTGGGCGTGTTGTAAACTGTTAACGTGACCGATAAGACCAAACATGAATGGCTCTAATTAAACCTGCGTTTCTGGGCTACAACAATAGAAAATGAAACTGAAAACGGGAAGGAACCCTTAAGAATAGTACACAAAATTGCCGATTAGAACACAAACTAACTAATCGGCACACAAAGGAGGAAATTTTGACTTGTTGTCTGCTTTTTCGGAAATAAGTCGCTTCACTATTTGGGTTAGGCAGCAGCCAAACCGTGCGCTGACATCCGCATCAGTTCACGGCTATTAAAGCCGATGTTGCTAAGAGCTTCACCGTACTGAATCATAAAGTCTTCAACTAGAGCGTCTTTTTCCATACCCAGTACGCGGGCATCATCCTCAACTTGGTTGAGCATCTTCCAGACCAGAGGTAGGTTCCGGCGATTAGCTTCTTCAAGTTCGGCTTTTGATGACTCGAAATGGTTTTGCAGCCAGACTTCGCCAAAGTTGAGGTGCATGTACTCTTCTTTAACAACACCCTCAGTGATTTTACGGGCGAAATCATCAGCAAAGGGCATGTAGATGTTGTAGGCGGCGATCGCAAAACATTCAATAATCAGCGACTGAATCAGCAAGCAGGTAACTACTCGGCCTACTGCTGCTGCCTGCTGGAAATTTTCATGCAGCTGACTAAAGAACTGACGAGCAAATTCCATATCCGGGGTTACATCCAGATTGCGACCGCAGGCTTCAAACCCTTTCTTGTGACGGTTCTCCATTTTGGATAACCGGAGTAACTCATCCTTCTCATCTGGCAGCAGTTCAGCCAGTTTGATGTAATTCTCGTAAGCCTCCTGTTCACCTTCAATCACAATTGCATTGATGCGACTGTAGGCATCTTTGTAGGTTTCGCTGTAAAAGTCTATTGCGGCACTGGCTGCAATCTGCTGCATATTTTGATTGTCTCCTGTTGTCGTAGCTAAGCTGAGCCGAGATAGGTCAACCATATAACACTCCCCACACCAAAGAGGAAGTAAGATTCTTTGCAGGAAAGCTCGTTTAACCCTTGCAGTTGCTACCGAAGGCTAGAAGTAGCTTTTCTCTTTAAGGGGCAAGTTTGAAACCCACCCCTGCATTCCCCTATACTTCGGCAAGATGGTTAAACTGAACTTAACAAATCTCTATACTATACCTTACCAGTTATTAAAACATCCTACCCGAAAGGCAGAATATTCATCTGAGCCTAAAAGCTCGGATTTTGACTCATATAACCAACACTCCGCACCTTGATGTCTAAAAAACAACTAAACAACCGCCTGTTTGATTTTTGGGACTTGGCAAGCCTGAGCGTACTGGTGCTGGGCGCAGTTATGGTGTTGCTACCCTTAGCCGTTGTTTTCCTTACCTCCTTTGCCCCTGCTGGTACACCTCTTGCTGGAGGCGTTTGGCCATCTCAACCAACTTCAGCTAACTACCAAGAGGCTTGGGGACGGGGCAATTTCCTCCTAGCCTTTGCTAATTCAACGCTTGTCGCATTGGCTGTAACAGGATTTCAGATTATCACATCTGCGTTGGCCGGTTATGCTCTGGCTAGGCTCCAGTTCCAAGGTCGTACAGTAATCCTACTGATCGTCCTTGCTACTTTAGTCATTCCATTTCAGCTTCTAGTAATTCCCATCTTTCTGGTCTTAAAGTGGGGACACCTGATCAATACCTACGGAGCACTCATTTTACCCACAGCAGCAAATGGATTTGGAATTTTTCTGCTGCGGCAGTATTTTTTGATGATACCAGTGGAATTAGAGGAGGCGGCAGCACTAGATGGGGCAAATCGGCTACAAATTTTGTGGAAGGTTATGTTACCTTTAGCTCGACCAGCATTAGTGACGCTGTTTCTCTTTACTTTTATCGGTGAGTGGAACGATCTGTTTAAGCCCCTAGTTTTTACGACACGACCAGAGTTGAGGACAGTTCAGCTAGCCTTGGCAGAGTTTCAAGAGCAATTTACTAATAACTGGCCTTTACTCATGGCAGCCGTGGCGATCGCCACGGTGCCAGTTGTGCTTCTATTTCTTGTCGGTCAACGCCAGTTTATTCGCGGAATTGCCACGACTGGGATGAAAAATTGATTTCCGGCAGCTCCCTGACTTCTCGATTGGGTTCATTCAGTGGTAGTCAGAGTTTCAAAGAAGTCGGGGCGCTTAGCTGCCATGGCTCACACAGCCGCCTTCTTGTTGTTTTTTTGAGAGCCGTTTAAGCCATTTAAGAACATCGGCACAAACTTGGTCATAAAAGCTTGTGGGTCGCGACTCCAAGCTCTTTGAGCAGCCTCAATCCGAGTCATCTGTAGGTCAGGATCTACTAAAGCTTGGGGCAAGCGTTCGATTAAGTACTGCGGACGTTGCCACACTGGCATCGTGTTGGCAATATCCAGGAGTTTGCTGACTCGGCGCAGTTCCGCACCTAGCAAGATGTCAAATCCAGATTCAAAGGCCGCCTGTTCTATTGCACTGTATTTCCGCTTTGCCTGATCCACTTTCTGGCGATGTTCTGGGCTTTTGTCTGCTAGCTGTGCCAACCAACGGTTGCCCCACCGGACATGACCAGCTTCCTCTGGGAAGATCCGTTCAATCGTTTCGCGGATTTTGATATTTTCTTCCGTCTGCGGAGCATTTTTCAAGGCATGAATGTGAGCCGAGAAGTACTCGCAACCCCGCTTCTCAGTCACGTTGATTGCTGCTAGCGCCGCAATGATCCCATCTTCTAAATTGCGTTGTGGATTATAGGACTCACGGTCTATAAGACGATCAAATTCATCAATGTAAGATGTCCCAGGCGGGGTACCGACGTCAGCGCCTAAATCCACTAACAGGTCGGTTAGCCACATAGCATGACGCGCTTCATCGGAGATGTGATGGGAGAGGTCACGCACTAGTTCAGCTGGCTTGCCATCCAGCTGTTCAATCACTTCTGTGAGGTCTTTGCAACTACGTTGTTCGCTGTAGCGGTAGCGGTTTAGGGTAAGTAGGTGAATTTCGCGATCGCGCACTACCTGCTTCATAATGTCGCGTGCACTTAAAGTGTTATTAAACTTCTTTGGGTAAGCTACCGTCATAATTATTGTGCCCTTTTGTTAAGTTCTGTTTCAGAATTCTCATCTGATTTTTTGTGATGCGGACAACTCGCCTTGGGTTACATCTTCTCGCTGTAGTACTGTCGTTACAGACGTTGGCTTATAACCCATCAAATACTTGATCGTAAAGTGGAAATGCACTGAACCATTCTGGAAACCTGCTTTCTCCAGACGTTCTACTAAATCACCACTGATGTAGTGTAGGTAGTATGGTTCATGGAACATTCCGTAAAAGTCTTCCATCGCTGCTAGAAATTCACGAGAAT
>CAZZWA010000156.1:0-12213 GCA_964657555.1 uncultured Microcoleus sp. | reverse complement strand
AGTTGGGGTTGGGGTCGGTGCAGGTGTCGGCGCGGGAGTTGGAGTTGGGGTCGGCGTGGGAACCTGATTATTAACCAAATCTATATTTCCATCAATGTGCGCTGGATCAATCTGATTCCCTGTAGCAACCAGCTTAACCGAGGTAGTATTTTGCAAATCATATTGACCGTTAAGCCGCAAGATATTACTCCCTGGATCTTGGCTACTGCCTAGATCTGGTAACGCCTTACCAGTGATCGTCAGACCAGAGTCAGTGTTCCTTTCGCTCAGATTATTACGAAGCACAGGGCGAGAGTTACCAGAGACGACAATCCCAATGCGATTTTCCGAGATCTTGTTGTCTACAATTAATGGTGAGGCACTATCATCAACGCTAATGCCATAACCACCTTTTTGAAAGGAGTTACTCCGGATTTCGCCTTTGGCATTGTTAACAATCGTGAGGCCCTGTCCACCGTTTTGAGTAAACACATTACTTTGGATGACTGGGTTGCCCGTTCCCGTCACAAAAATCCCCTCGCGATCGCACTGGTTAAAGGTACTATTAGTGATAGTAGGATTAGTCGATTCAACCCAGACACCACTACCTCGATTACCAGGTTTAGTAGGATTTGTAATACTTACTCCCTTGAGTGCAGTATCACTAGCCAGTCGAAGTGCCACGTTTTGACTGCCAAAAGTGGGGCTGTTAATAGCTCCAGTGCCTTCAATCAATATGCTGCTGCCTTTATTTGCTTCATTACCCACAATCTCGATCCCTGGTGGAACCTCTAGGGGAAAGACTTCACCGTTAGCAGTGTTGTAATTCCCGTCTGCCAGTTGAATCACAGCGCCAGGTTGGGCTTGGCTGAGAGCGAACGTAATAGTTTTGAATGGTGCTGACTGGCTTCCTGCCGCACTATCACTACCAGTGGTTGGATTGACGTAAAGAGTTTGAGCCATATTTATATTAGACGCAGTAAAAGTAAGCTTCCTAACTCTAAGAGCTTATCCGGAAAATCCTGCAATTGTCTTCATCCACTTGGTAGTGCTCTGTTGAATGAGCTGCCAAGATTTGATGCACACAGAGGGCGCTTGCACCTTACCTGCTGTATTGTGTATCACTAACTTTCATACTAATTTCATTTTTGGATTTTAGCTTGATAAATAGTGTGCTTCCTGCATACAAAGCGGGGTTATTTTTTCTTGGGGCGATCGCTTCTCAGAAAATGACTCCATTGGGATGAATTTTGCTTCATAGCCCGGTGTGGCAACCGGGCTTTTTTATTGTGAGCTATACAACGGGACTGCTATAAACGCTATTGCTGGATTGCCAACAGCGAGTAAAAGCTTGAAAACATTATAAATTAATTCCTTTTCACGGACATCTCGATCTTGGTAGATGATAGCTGCATCCTCTAAATGATAGCCTTGTATTTATAATCACTCTCTGCTTTAGTCACACAACAATGCTCGGCGCTGGATTTAAAAAACTAGTCAGCTTTTTCGCTATTTTAAGTCTTAGTGTTTCAGTCGGCATCCTTTTATCATTTTTTTTCTGGCAAGCTCCCTCGACACTTAAAGAATTGCCTACGGTGGCAGTATTTAACGAAGTCTGGCAAAAAGTGAACGATAACTTTTTCGACCCAAAGTTTAACGGTGTAGACTGGAAGGCAATGCGAGATAAATATGAACCAATGGCAAAGCAGGCAAAATCTAGTGAGGAAGTATCAGTAGTCATCAATCGCATGCTGTCTGAGTTGCACGCCTCGCACACACGCTTCTATACAAAGTCAGAACCTGCATATTATCAACTTTTGGGTATATTTAATAGTAGTTCTTTCTCTCAGGAGCTAAAAAAGGTTTTTCCAGATGGCAACTTAGAATATACCAGTATTGGAATTTTTACTAAGGATCTTAATGGTAAAACATTCATCAACGCTATCCTAGATGGCAGTCCTGCTAAGCAAGCTCAACTTAAGGTAGGAGACCAAATACTGGCAGTGGATGACATTAAATTTCAGTCAATTGACTCTTTTATTAACAAAAATGGTAAAGAGGTCAGGATATCTATTCAATCAAATCCAGACTCAAACAGCAATAAAAGTATAACTGTAATTCCCCAAAAATTTAAACCGACTACTATGTTCCTGGATGCCATGCGGTCTAGCGTGGAAATTATCAACCGCGACCAAAGAAAACTTGGCTATATACATATCTGGTCTTATGCTGGTGACCAGTATCAGCAATTGCTTAAAGAAGAAATCACTTATGGAAAGCTGAGAGAAGCTGATGGGTTGATTTTAGATTTAAGAGATGGCTGGGGGGGAGCAACGCCGAATTATCTCAACATTTTTACCAACAAAGTTCCAGTATTAACTGAGATACCTCGTACTGGGAAAAGAATAATCTTAGATTACCAGTGGAGAAAACCAGTCGTCATGCTGGTGAATAGTGGCACAAGAAGTGGTAAGGAAATTCTTGCCTATGGTTTTAAGCAATATGGCATTGGGCCAGTGATTGGTACTCAAACAGCAAAAGCGGTGCTTGGCGGTAGCCCCTTCCTCCTACAGGATGGCAACCTCTTGTTTTTAGCTGTGGTCGATGTTTTTGTCAATGGAGAACGCTTAGAAGGTAAGGGAGTCACACCAGATATCGAAGTCCCCTTCCAGTTGGAGTATGCTCAGGGAGCCGACCCTCAAAAAGAGAAAGCTGTAGAGGTGCTGCTAGCATCTGTTAAAAAGCAGAGTTGAGCAACACGACGTGGGTAGACTGATATCTTGCACCAGGCAAGAAGGAAGTCGCGGTTACACAGGCAAAACCCTCAATTTTCCGTCACTCCGCGCCAGCATAATTGGTATGTCTAGCCGCGATTTCTAATCTCAGAGCTACGTGCAAGATATAGGTACGCGATCGCTAGTGTAGTAGTCTATCATGAGTGAAATGAGGGTTTGGTAGTGTGAGCAAGACGCTCACGACACGAGCTCTCCGGTTTGTACTACCCCTCAAACATAAACTAACTAACTACTAGAGCAGCTCTAAAAATTTATTTCTACCACTTATTTTCCTGATTGTCAAGAACAATTCTGGATCGTTTCCTTAACTGCAAACTGCTGCTGAGTTGGGCTGGACAAACTTTAATGCAGCGACTTTAATGTAAGTCTTAGCTTAAAAGTAATGTTGTCATTCTTAGAAGATGATGCCGTTAGCACATAAAGTTCTGCGTTTGTTTGCCTGTTTATACCCAGCTAAGTTAACTGCTTATTAACAGTAGATTTTGAGTTTTCCTTTGGTGGTAAACTTACTAATATCCAAAATTTTATGCTCTATTTATATTTGTAGCTTGGAGCTTCTAGTTTACAGACCACCACACCAACTTATTTCGGAGTAAAAAATAATGGAAACGCTTGCATACATACATTTGTGTACACTCCACGAAGAAGCTGACCTCAATCAGGATGTTGGCTTCATCAAGTTATTCGAGGGTTTTAACTGGCAATCATCCAGTTCCGCTGGGATTCATTTGACTTCCATCCTGATAACGCTCTCGATTTTGAGCCTATCTAGCAGTTCCTTTGCCTACACTGCAAGAGTGAGAACCAACGGCAGCGATCTGAATGTTAGAACAGGCCCAGGCTTGGGTTATCGTGTTGTAGAAGATTTACCAAACGGAACCCCAATCAGGCTGAATGGCAATCGCTCAGATCGGTGGTCGCAGCTTTCTAGAGTCCGTGACTGGGTATCTTCTGACTGGATTAGTCGGCGTAGTGGTGGGTCACACTATCATATTTCTTCTTCTGGTGGGACATCTAGAGTCAGCCGATATAGTCCATATATAGCTAGTCTTCAACAGCGTCTTCAATCTCTACGCGACCCTAATGGTCGGAGTTACTTCACAGGTCGGATAACAGGATTCTATGGTAGTAAAACTGAGTCAGCCGTGAAAAGATATCAGGCCGACACTGGATTACCAGAATATGGCATTGATGCACTGCTTGCTCAGGGAGGGGAAAGTCCTGGGACTACTCCCACTTCTATCGCGCCTTATCGTACCTTGCGATACAGCAGCAGAGGTGAAGATGTCAGCAATCTCCAGGCCCGTCTTCAAACTCTAGGTTATTTAACCGCTCAGACAACAGGAATCTATGACCGTACAACTGGGGAGGCAGTAAGAAGCTTTAAGTCCAAAAATGGATTACAACCACTAACCCGCGATGCTGACGTGCAGACTCAGAACGCCTTGTATGCAGATTCTGCGATCGCCGCATCTGATACCAGCAATGGGCAACCATCCGCTCAAATCACTCCTTCTCATTTCTTGCACTACAGCAGCAGAGGTCAAGATGTAACTCAACTTCAGGAGAGTCTTCAACAGCTAGGTCTTTTCAACGGTAGTATAACAGGATTCTACGACCATACCACTGAGTCAGCTGTAACCGCTTTTCAGAGAAGATATCTTAATACAAGACGACCAAACGGCAATGCTTCCACGACAGTTCAGCAAGCGGTGCTAGATGCAGTGGCAGGGAATTTCCGTACCTACCAAGGCACTTAAGTAATTCGTAATTACCAGTTCCACAAGAGAAGTAGATTAAGAGAAGACGAAAATTTCATCTTTTTTCGGTTACTAGAAGCGCGGCCTACACCTGGATTACGAATTATTTATCTAACTTTAATGTGAAAAGTTGATGGTAGTGAAGAATAAAAGGAAATATTCGTGGTGGCGTTTCATCGTGCCGCTCTTTGTGGTTCTATGCGGACTGATTCTTGGTTCGTGTGGAGTGCAGGCAAGTGCAGTGACTGAATCGGGAGCTGTTTATCAGCAACAGAGCATTCACAATCCAGACGGTATAGGCAAGTTCTACATGGGTAGAGAAATCGCTATGGTGATGGGACACCAGGGAGCTGGTTGGTTGGAGCGATCAAGTAGAGAAGTTGAGGAGCAACCTTCTAAAGTAGCGATCGCTCTCGACTTGAAGCCAACTGATGTCGTGGCAGATATAGGCGCGGGAACTGGTTATCTGAGCTTTCGCATTGCTCCTCTAGTTCCACAAGGGAAGGTGTTGGCTGTAGATATTCAACCGGAGATGCTCGACATTATTAACTTCTTCAAAAAGGAGAAAAATGTTGCCAACTTTGAGCCTGTCTTAGGCGGAATTAGCTCTCCCAACCTTCCGGATGAAAGTGTGGATTTGGCAGTGATGGTGGATGCTTACCACGAGTTTGAGTATCCCAGAGAAATGATGGAAGGGGTAGTGAGGGCGCTCAAACCAAATGGACGAGTGGTTTTGGTTGAGTATCGTGGTGAAAATCCCTTCATCTTGATCAAAGCGCTTCACAAAATGACCCAGGTGCAAGTGCGCAAAGAAATGTCGGCAGTGGGTTTACGATGGCTAGAAACCAAAAGCTTCTTACCTCAGCAGCATCTAATGGTGTTTGAGAAGTCAGAAAAAGGCTAATTATGCCAATAAAAACCCCAGTTGAGGAGGGCTCACTGGGGTTACGTTCTATTTAATATTGTGCTTACATCTGCTTATTTTTTCATCAGCAAGACTACTGAATCCATCCCATAAAAAATGTACAACTTGGGTATTTCTACTGTTGCAAAACAAACCTTAGTGCCACTCATTTGGGAGTCTTACTAGTAAGCTGACCACCTGCCTGCGCCTGATCTAGGCAAGCCATCAATTTTTCGGCTAGCACCTGGACGTAGGGTTCTCTGACCACAGTCGCATGATTGCCAGGAACTTTGTAGAATTCGACTCCTCCAATCGCCCGCCTACCCCAGCAGATGCGGGCGTCAGGCAACCATCCTCCAACTAGAGCCAGATCCATTGCCTGGAAAAAGACGACTCGACCTGGGTAGACTTTAGGTATATGGTTGCTTTGAGCTTGCCTATGGGCTGTCACAATCGACTCTTCTATGGATAGGTGGCCTGAGGCATCAGTCAAAGGACGCTCAATCATTGAGAAAAATCTGGGTGTAATCTCCTGGGTTCTTTCTTCAGCATTATTCTTGCGCCTGTGAATCTTATTCTTCAACAGCGTCAAAATATAGGCGGGTCCAGCTTGCAAAAGGGTAGTTAAATGACGAGAAACTTGCTCACCTAATGACAATTGCTGGAAATCAACATCAGCGTAGGTATCAATCAAGGCCAGCAGGGCTACTTTCTGACCTTGGGCGTGGAACTGCTGAGCTATCTCAAAGGCTAGCAAGCCTCCCATGGAGAAGCCAAGTAGAAAATAAGGCCCCTCGGGCTGGAGGCTACGAATCTCTTTGATGTAGTGAGCTGCCATGTCCTCAAACCGGGTGAGGGGGGTCTGTTTTCCATCAAGACCCAGTGGTTGTAGCCCATAAAATGGTTGCTCCGGACCTAGCTGACGCGCTAAATCCCGGTAGAAGAGGATATGGCCAGTGACTTCATGTAAGGCAAATAGAGGTGGTTTAGAACCACCTGACTGAATTGCCACCAATGATGACCAAAGTGCTGACTGTTGTTCTTGGTGGAGAAGATTAGCCAGCTGCTCTACCGTCGTTGCCTGAAACAGGGTAGCCAGAGGCAGATGTTGGCCGCATACCTTCTCGATTTGAGTAAACAACTGCACAGCCAGCAGGGAACTCCCGCCCAACTGAAAGAAGTTGTCATGGATACCTACTTGCGGAACACCCAAGACTTCCTGCCAGATAGTAGCAATCTGTTTTTCTAGCTCAGTTCTCGGTGCAACTTGCGCCTCTGCCACCCTACGTGTGGCAGTAAGCTGCGCTCGATCAATTTCGCCCGTAGCCGTCAGCGGCATCTCTGGGAGCTGTAGGAAATCACAAGTGCTTAGCGTCCCAAAGCGATCGCGCACTTCTAATGCCTGTAACTTAGAGAGCAGCCCCGGTTCGCTTTGCGCAGTGAAATAGGCAGATAATTTCTGTACGCTCTTGGATTCGCTCTCTAGGTAGCGTCGGATATGGGGATGATTGCCATCCAAGCCCACTAACAGATGTGCTGGCTCACAGTGCAAACTGGCTAGCAAGGAATTTAATCCCTGCTCCAGTGACATAACTTCACGACCTTGGGCATAGCGTGAATCCCTATGTTCATAGCCGCGACTGATGCCTATCCCCGCCCATGTGCTAGATCCAAAGCAATAACTTTGCTCTCCACTATTGTATCTTTGGTGGTGCCAAAAGCTGTCTAAAAAACTATTGGCGGCAGCGTAGGCCCCTACCGTAGCCGCCCCGAAGAAACTGATCACCGAAGAAAAGCTGATGAATAGGCACTCTGGCTGCTGCTTCACCAGTTGATGCAGTACCCAAGTTCCAAAAACCTTGGGACGCAGCCCATTGGAGAAACTCTCCCACGTTTGCTCTACTAACAATTGCTCACTGGCAATCCCCGCTAGATGGACTATCCCATCTAGTTCACATCCCCAGTGCAACTTTGCCTTCAACAGCACTTGCTGCAACTGCTGTAAGTCACAGATATCGACAGCATTGTAGATGAACTCTCCTCCTAGCTGCTCAAGTGCTTGGTAAGCTTTGAGGCGCTCGGAAATCGCATCCGCTTGACCTAAATGGGACTCCCACGTGCTTCTCTCAGGCAGAGGCGTCCTGCCCACCAGCAGTAGTCGGGCTTTGCAGTGTTCTAGCAAATATTTGGCAACTTCTATGCCAATGCCTCCCAAACCCCCACTCAGCAGATACATCCCACCGCGCTTGAAGGGTAACTCCTGCTTCTTCTTGGAGCGTATATCGACTTTCTCCAGACGGGGGCTCAAGCGTTGGCTATTGCGATAAGCCACCTCTGGCTCCTTCTGAATGACCTTTAGCTCTCGGAGAACGTGCGCCGTATTAACATCGACCTGTTCTGCTCCCAAATCGATATGGCGACAGTCCAACCAAGGCAATTCTTTGGGAAACGTTTTGAGCAACCCCAGGATGGGACTTTTCTCATAGGCAATCTTGTCATCCGGTGAGGTTGGCTGTATGTTGCTAGAAATCACGCACAACCGCACAGGATGCTCGGAACCTTGGACTTGAGCGAGTGCCTGAACCAAGAACAGCAGACTGTAGACCCCACACTCTTGGGCTTGCTCAAGCGCTGCCAGACTAGAGACCTCTCCCTCATAATCGTTATAAGTCCACAAGTGCAGAATTTGATCGATCTGTAGGTTGCCTTTCTTAAGAGACTCCAGTAAGAGCAGGTAGTGATCGGTTTTCTCGGGGTTGATGCGATAGTGGTGCTGATCGAGTTGAGCGAAGTCCGGCCCAGCTTCGACAGCTACACAAGGCTGGGGAGAAGAATCCAATTCCCTACACAAATGCTCACCTAATCCCAATTTATCAAGGAACACCAAGGAAAGGCCCATTCTTGGTTGAGGAGACAGGGTTACCGCTTCCTGGCGTCGCCAGACCTTTGTGTAGAACCAGTCTGGAAGTGTGTTGGCATTACCACTGAGAAGATCAATTTTTTTGAGAATGGAGTCGAATTCACCCGCCTCAAACCTGGCTTTAAGTTGCGAGCGTTGGATCTTGCCTATTGCCGTCTTGGGAATCGCCTCTTTCGGTACAGGAACGAGATAAGCTGGACTCGCTCCAGTCTGACGAACAACTCTCCCCCGGATTTCCTTGAGCAACTCTACCAATCGCTGTTCATCAAGGAGGGTATGGAAGAAAATGGCTAGCTTGTCAGTGTCGCTGTCGGAGGTACGGACGGCACAAGCAGCCGTGTAGGTGACTTCCACCCCATCGACCTCTTCAACAACGGGTTCGATTTCATGACTTTGGTAATTCAGACCGTTGATGATGATGACATCTTTCTGCCGACCAGTAACAGTGAGCCGCCCAGAAGAGAGAAACCCCAGATCGCCCGTCTTCAACCAGCCATCCTCAGTAAACGCTTCTCGATTGAGTTGAGGATTCTGATAGTAACCGGAGGCAATCATTGGCCCTTTGATTTGCAGATACCCGATGGTTTCCTCCTCAATCACCTGATCTTGAGCATCCACAATCCGCATTTCAAAACTGGGGATAGGTGCGCCTACTTCGACAAAGGGATAGGCGTCCGATGCTAAGTTCAACAGATACCTATGAGAGAACGTTACAGCTGCACAAGTTTCCGACATGCCCCATGCCGAGTGCATAGCATAAGGCGATAGCCCATAGGGAGCAAGCAGTTCCAAAAACCTCTTCGCAGTTTTGGGAACAATTGCCTCAGCAACGGATAATACAGATTTGACTTGGGAAAAATTCCATCGCCGTTGCTTAATGGCTTCGGCTTGATCATTGACTAGACCTAAAGCAAAGTTAGGTGCCCAAGCAAATGTCACCTGATATTGCTCGATCCAATCTAGCCATCTTAGAGGATTTTCTAATACTGCCTCAGCCGGGGCGTGGATCTGTTGGCAACCAACGTAGATGTCCCTGATGGAACAACGGACAAGGCTGCCCACATGATCTAGGTTCAGCCAGTTCAACGAGACATCTTCACTGGATAGACCGTTCATCTGGGCGCTGGCGGACACGTTGCTCAATATATTGCGTTGAGTGAGCATCACCCCCTTGGGAATGCCTGTGCTGCCAGAGGTCAGCAACAATACAGCTAAATCATCGGGCTGACTAGTATGCCAGTTCTGATCTCTTTTTTTACAGGAGCGCAAGTCATCAATTGTTGCCACTTGCCAGTTGTCCAAACTGAGAAGCTCAGACAATGAGCAAATTGCGCCAGAGAGCCCCGAGTTTGTCAGGATCAGCGGTTTGTCTAGCAACTGCCAAGCATTGTGTAGCTTTTTGACAGTGCTATTATCTGGCTCATAGGTAGGGGCTGTTGATATCGGTACAGGAATAAAGCCTCCTAAAATGCAGCCCCAGAAGGCAGGAATGAAGTCTTGATTACGGTTGAGCTGGAAAATTACCTTGTCTTGAGGCTTCAGACCTAGGTTCCGTAAACCCGTTAGAATTCGCTCAGCCTCTTGGAGTAAAGCTGCATAGGATTGAGTGACTTCACCCCCTTCTGAGTGGAGGTAGATAATGCCCTTGTGCAGTGTCTTTTCAGCTGCCCGTCCTAAGGCTGCCGCCAAGGTGGCAGGAGCGTTGGGGTCTTCCAAGAGCGGTTCACCACGGCTGATGGCTGGGGGTTTTCGTGGCGATGCCGATGGCACAGGGTCTTGGTTGAACGCATTTACAACTGGCTTTTCAGGCGCGAAGCTTGTGCTCGTTGGGCTACTCGCTCTGTGGGAAGACCAATTAGGCAGCAAATCTGACAGATGTAGTGGGGGAATACTCTTGGCATCCTCTCGTACCACAACTGCCACCCGCTCAACTTCTGGCCTTTGCTGTAATTGGTCTTCCCATTGCTGCACCAAGTCAGCGTCGATCACGACGATACGAGCCAGCGCTTGTTCGTCCACTTGCCCTGTAGGAGTGAGCGGCAAGTTGGAGATTGGGACATAAGCGCTTGGCAGCATTGCCGTAGGCAAAGTGGCTTGCAAATGAGAGTGTAGCCGTTCTGGCAAGAACCGTCCGCTAGAGACCACGTAGGCAACTAACTCAGTTTTCCGCTTTAGCACCACACAGGCGTCAACAGACGGAGCCTCTAGCAGAGCTGCTTCTACGAGTTGCTCTCTGGTAATGTTTTCGGTAGATTTGCTTGGCTGTTCAGCAAGTTGTTGCTCGCCAATGGACGTCTTCATGGAGGCTAAATTCTGTGCCAAAGTCATCAATTACATCCTGTCTTGGTAAAATAGGCTCAACTAGCAAAGAATTAATTACGGCTTTACTGTTATACTTGTGAGTTAACATCTGGAACCATCTGCAATGCACTCTTGTCGGCGCTATCTCTGTAGTTATGCTGCCACCCTGATGTGAGTCTTGTGGCGAGAGCTTCGACGAATTGTTCGCTACTATACTGCTTCAGAACTAGTTCATAGCCTTGCTGGGCCTGTGCTTCGGCCTCTTGAGGATTATTCAACAGACGGACGATCGCTTGCCGCAACCCAGCAGCGTCTTTTGGATAAACACTGGTGACTGCGCCTGGGGTCGTCAAATACTCTGCAAGACCTTGGGTACGAGTTGCCACAACAGGTCGTCGGCAGGACATGGCTTCGAGCAGAGCGGTGATGCCAGCACTGTCCTTCGTTTCTAGCAGGCTAACCACGACCAAATCGGCGTCGCGGTAGAGTTGCACCAACTCAGGCCATTCGTAGAATCGACAGGACATATTGTCTGGCATCACTTTTGGGAACGACTGTGCCAAGGCGCGCACGTCTTGGGAAAAACCGCTAATTTTCACATCTACATCTAGATCGCAGGTGACCTCAGCAAGGGTGCGGTAGTCCCGTTTCTCTAGTCCTACACTGGCAATAATCGGACGCCGCTTATCAGGTGAGGCAAGGCCAGGGGTGAAGAAGGTCGTGTCTGTCTGCTCAGTCAGCATGCAGAGGCGATTTGAGGGCAGCTTTAGGTAGCGGCGGAGGAAATCAGCCTGAGGGTAAACCCCACTAACAAATAGGTCAATACGGTCTGCTATACGGAACAGCTTCAATGCCATCCAACCACGCGGTCGGTTGATAGTGTGGATAAATGTGGCGATTTTTGGTCGATTGGGGTGAGCACCGCAGAGGGTGGCGATCGGAATGCCCACGTCTTCGCCAGTGCAATATATGAGATCGTCACTTGTAAGCTGCGAGGACAGTCTACGAGCGAGTGCCCAATGCTCAGGCTGGCCGATAATCTTGGCTCGCATCCTGTCTATAGGCAACACTGGGTCAGACCCTGGTTCATGGATAGTTGCCCCCAGCTGCTGGCTTAGTGCCCACATTGTATGTCGGGGGCGTTTTCCTGCTTGAGCCTCGTGGGAGATCCCCTCTAGATCCCATTTACGACCAAGAGCCAAGTGATATTTCATCGTTTTCTCTTTTCTCCTTGATGCTTAAATTTACTTATAGATAATTTTATCTTTGCAAAATTTCAGTGTTTTTTTATCAAGTAAGCGGAAAATTGTCGGAGGCTTCTCACTTTTGTAGAAACAGCTTCAAAATTTCATCTTAACCATTCCCTTACTGTAATTTGGAACACATTTGCCAAGCTTTAGATGCTCCCAACGCCGTCATTACGGTAAAAGTTATTCATGCAAGATTAATAATACGTTATAATAAGGTTAAACTAAACGATTTCATCATGAAAAATTTAAATAAAACTGATGATTTAGCCAAGAATGTAAAATTATGGCAAAGATAAACTGCTTC
>CAZZWA010000155.1:7747-12215 GCA_964657555.1 uncultured Microcoleus sp. | reverse complement strand
AAGTATGCAGAATGTGGGAGAAAATTTTTTGTTTTCCTCCTCGGCATCCTTTACGTCCTACTAGTGCAATTATTAAGATAGGTATAGTAGAGATTCGCAGCACGAGATGGCACAACCAGTGGAAACGGACTTGCAAGAAAAGTGTTCAGCCTCGCAACGCTGTGTAATGGTTTGCCAGTACCGTTCCTGCTTAGCGAATGGTTCAGCAGAGGTACTTGCCGCCTTTCAGGCAGCTGACGTTCCTGGTGTGACAGTGATAGGTACAGGTTGTCAGGGACAATGTAGCTCTGGCCCTACTGTGCGAATTGTACCGGAGGAAACTTGGTACTGTCGGGTAAAACCCAGTGACGTGCCAGTGATAATGGAACAACATTTACAGGGGGGGAAACCTGTAGAAGCCAAACTCCACCCCAGAATTCACATGCATTTCAGCTCTTGAGGTTAAGCTAGATACACAACAGGGGTTTGAGTGTGAATGCACAAATAAATCAATTTGTGCGGTATCTAGGAGATGAGAAGATATGGATGAGGAAATCATGAGACAAATAAATAGGGAAGTTGAGGCAATGAGCTTCAACGAGTTAACAGAACTTGGCAATAAAGCAGTCAGTTTAGGACTGATTATTGGACACGGTTATCGCAACAATAAGTACGAAATTCTTCAGCGAGGTGAAGCTATTCTCCTGACACCCAAAGAAGCAGGCGCTTATTTGAAAAACTTGCTTGAACAAGCTGGCCTTTAAAAAAACAGGAAAGAAATACCGATCAAGGCGATCTATCTGGACTGCTAAGTGGAAATGTCAGCTGGATGCGATCGCTACTTTTGCCACCGCTTGACAATCCACCACATCTCTACAGCAGCAAAGATGCTGAGGATGAGGGATAGTAGGAAAGGATAGAGTGAACTAGATAAAGACGGAGATTCCCATAAGGCGATCGCGCAGCCAGAGCTGGAGGCAACGATCATTCCAGCCGCAACACCAGCACCGACTGCTTGAATGGTTTTTTGTAGATTATATTGAAGATTTTTTTCAGTTTTTAAGTGACTTGCTAGTTCTGGTTGAGCTGGAATTCCTTGATTGAGTAACTTTTCTTGCTGCTGTTGCTCTTGGAGGTCAAGCTGTACCTGTTCAATTCCCACAATGCCTCGGATAGTTGCAACTGTCAGGGGGAACAAGTCTCGACCGGGAGTCAGGTAGCTCAAATCTACTTGAATTTGGGTCTGAAACTGACTGCTAGTGCGTTCTGAGAAATTCTGCAAGAACCGCAAGTTATCTCCTGCCTGACTTAGCTCCTGAATTTCTTTGAGCCAAGCATCATAGCTCTTGGTATGAGTGGCGATCGCACTATTGCAATCTTCCATGTCCCGGAGGTTGCAAGTGTATTGAAAAGCCCGGGAAGGCATTTGGCTCAAATATTCCTTGAGTTGCTGGATCGGGTTTGATGGTTCAGCTAGCAGACTGCTGAAGTTCTGTACCTCTTGCTCTAGCTGAGAGTAACGCTTTCGTGCAAACTTATTGCACTGGCGAGATTGGTGATAGGCGTGGAGAATTTTATGGCGGCAGCATAACAAATTTAGCAGTGGGTGGTAAGCTTTTTCTGCCATCGTTAGGGTTTTGGGCTGACCTTGATTTAGCCACACCAGGATATGACACTGCTCGGATGAACTCTGCAATTCACTTTTGTCAAGTACATCATACTCAAAGATCGGACTAGCAAAGAGCCTCCCTTGAGCAATGCATTCTAACAGAGGTTGCTCTACCTCTGACATCAATGCTGCTACACAAGCGTCTGCCACCTGGCGATCAGCTGTTGAATTATCCCCCAATTCAGCAAACACTAGCAGCGTCTGGCCCAGAGAGGCTTGGAGGTTGTACGGCAGTAGACATCCTTGGGGATTGAAGTAGCTCAGCTCGGCAATTTGGACATTGGTCGTATTGTATTGCAGCCTCAAGTCAGCTGCGTAGGTGTCATGGAGCTTGCAAGGATAAATTAAACCGCTTAGATCGCAGCCATTTTTGAGGGTAACAAGCTGGAAAGAGCGAAATCCATCCGGCTCAAGCAGTTCCTGGCGATCGCCTCGTTGCCTTTTCTCGCCGGATGGATTGTATTGACCGTTTTGGTAGCAGGTGAGGTGTTCGCGTAGAGATTTCAGCTCTAGAATAGGGAGAAACTTTTCGCCAAGTTCTGCCAATTTATCCCACAGCTGTGCGGCATTGTCCATAACCTGCTGCGGTTCTTGGGCAAGGCTGTGCCGCAGATGAAAGGCATACAGCGTCACCCTAAGGTTTTTAACCCGCCGTGTCAAAAGGGTATTATTCATAAGTGTAGCTATGACTGTTGCCACGAAGATAGTCTATTTCTATGCTGAAAAGTTTTAAGCTGTTACGGATTTAAGTTGCATCTAAGTGTGATGGCTCACCCTGATTAGCGGTTTCCACTCTTATGTGGTAAGGGTTTCCCCTATTAACTACTATCTAATAACTACTAACAACCTAAAATTTTCTCAATATAGCGTTATGTCATTCAATCTATGGAGCGGACAGAGTAACTGTAAACAGGCTACCTTCACTCAACGGCGATCGCACCGTCGCGCTGCCTCCCACCCTCTCAATCAGGGTTTTCATCCTTGATCCGGAACTTAAATCCTCGCCTGCTTACCCAACTGCTCTAATTTAATAGTAACGAGCTAGCTGAGGTCGCTGTAGTCAAAAGTTGATTGTCTAAGTCTGACTAATTTTGTCGGATATAGTAGATGGGGTATCTAAGTCTGTGCTAGCATCAGGCGACCGTTAACTGAGATCTTGCACCATCCTCGGTAAATTGCCACACCCGCCCGGAGTTTAAACTTCCGGCCAATAGCTCAAGTCCACTAAAGTGGACTAAAATCTTTGTCCAGTAGGCATTTAGTCCTCACACAGGACTTGAGCTATTATCCAAGGAATTAATTCCCTGGCGGGTCATTGGGTAAGTGCAAGATCTGAGTTAACAGAGATAGATAGAATTGAGAGTCCACAGACTAGATCCGAGCATCCCTGCTATAAGGCACCCTATATCTGCGAGTTCGGCTTTGGCCTTTTGGAAGAGGCTCAACGTCACTCGTGAAACAATCCAGTGCCTAAGGCTAGCGCTAACCCAATTAATCTAAGAACTATTATGAGTAGCAATAAAGAGCAGTTTGCAAGTGATAACTACTCTGGCATTTGCCCTGAGGCATTAGAATACACGATTAAAGCTAACCAGGGTAGTGCTCCATCTTATGGTAATGATGAGTGGACTCAAAAAGCAGCAGATTACTTTAGGAAACTCTTTGAAATTGATTCTGAAGTATTTTTTGTATTTAACGGCACAGCAGCAAATTCTTTGTCTCTAGCTGCCCTCTGTCAGTCCTATCACAGTGTCATTTGTCATGAGACAGCTCATATAGAAACAGATGAGTGTGGAGCACCTGAATTTGCTTCCAATGGCTCTAAGCTTTTACTTGCTGAAGGAAAAAATGGCAAGTTAACTCAGGAATCTATAGAAATGATTGTGAATAAGCGTACAGATATTCACTATCCCAAGCCTAAAGTTATTAGTATTACTCAAGCAACTGAATTAGGAACTATATATTCAATTGAAGAACTTATTGCTATTAAAGAAGTTGCCCAAAAGTATAATCTAAAGATCCACATGGATGGTGCTCGCTTTGCTAATGCAGTTGTTGCGCTAAATAAAAGCCCTGCTGAAATAACGTGGAAGAGTGGAGTTGATGTTTTGTGCTTTTCTGGAACTAAGAATGGTATGGCCTTGGGGGAAGCCATTATTTTCTTCAATAAAGCATTAGCAGAGGATTTTTCATATCGATGTAAACAAGCAGGTCAGCTAGCATCGAAAATGCGATTTATTGCTGCTCCGTGGCTAGGATTATTGGAGTCTAATACATGGATAAAAAATGCAAGACATGCTAATCAATGCGCCGAGTACTTAGAGAATCAACTGTTAAACATAAAAGGCATTGAAATCATGTTTCCTAGACAAACAAATGCTGTTTTTGTTAAGCTGCCTGAGCAAGCAATTAATAGTTTACGAGAGAAAAAATGGCAATTTTATACATTTATTGGCGTTGGAGGAGTGCGTTTTATGTGCTCTTGGAACACGACTCAAGCAAGGATGGATGAACTAGTGAGTGATATCAAGATAGCACTCACCTAGAGCCTCAGATGAGTATTTGCTCTGGAGTTAGGAATTCGGGGGGCAATCCATCTGTCAACTTGCAGTTAAGTGGGAGCTGTAAAATGTTCTGGTATGATGGCAACTTAATCGAGAAAGGCACTCTGGAACTAACGATCGCCGATCCAGGACTACTTTATGGTGCGACAGTTTTTACAACGCTGCGGGTTTATCAGCAGTCATTGGATAGCTATCTAACTAACTGGATAGAACACTGCGATCGCCTCCGTTCTACAGTAGAAACTTTTCTCTGGCA
>CAZZWA010000155.1:0-7647 GCA_964657555.1 uncultured Microcoleus sp. | reverse complement strand
ACTGGATAGAACACTGCGATCGCCTCCGTTCTACAGTAGAAACTTTTCTCTGGCAGCAACCGGACTGGAAACGGTTAAGGTGTGGGGTAGAAGCATTAATGCCGCACTTTCCCGTTATGAGAATCACCATATTTCCCGACGGACGAGAGTGGATTGTGGGACGGTTTCTCCCCGATAATTTAGCGGAACGCCAGCTATCAGGTATTCTAGCTTGGCTGGCAGAAGATAACCTATTTCGCCGTGCAGCACCAGAATATAAAACGGGTAACTACCTTAGTGCTTGGCTAGCTTTGAGGAGAGCGCAGCAACTGGGGGCTAAAGAGGCTATTTTAGTGGATTCATCAGGAAATTGGCTAGAAACCAGCACCGGCAATCTATGGGGTTGGTGGGATGGCAGATGGTGGACGCCACCAGTAGAGGCGGGAATTCTACCAGGAGTGGTGCGTAAGCAGTTGCTCGACTGGCTTCAGAGTCAGAATAAAAAAGTGGAGCTAGAGCCTTGGACTACTGAATTGGTGCAGGGGTTGGAAGCGATCGCCTACAGTAACAGTGTGGTGGAGGTGGTTCCTATCCATACCATTCTTACTTCACAAGGTGCTGTAGCCTACGCCCCTTGGCATGACAGCTTGGAGGAATTGCGCAGCTTATTTTTATCATAGTACCCTATTTAGGGGGCTGATGAGGTAAACTTATGGATAAGCGATTGAGAAACTCAGGGCTTTATGTACTAGTGATCATACTGATTGTAGCGGTTGTGATTACTAGGGCAACAAAGGTTTTAGACAAGCAATCTCAGAATCTAAAGACTTGGAATTACAGCCAATTTCGGGAAGAACTTCAAGCCCACAGGATCGCGAAAGTCACCATCCGTGATGATAGGAGCGAGGCTACTGTGGAAGCTAGGGATGGTCAAAGGGCGGTAGTGAGCCTACCAAATGACCCAGGGCTAATCAATATCCTACAAACCAATAGAGTAGATATTGCAGTTCTGCCATCCGGTGACGAAAGCTTCTGGTTCAGGGCGGTTTCTAGTCTCTTCTTCCCATCTCTGCTTTTGGTCGGAATCGGAATCTTCTTTTTACTGCGACGTGTCAAGTTATTCTGAGAAAGGTTAACATTAGTTAATATAATCAAAAACTCAAAGCGTCCCTATATCCTAGAGCTTAGGAGGAAGTCTGGTGAATAATAAGCGGTGGAGAAACGCAGGGTTGTATGTGCTGCTAGCAATAGTTGTCATTGCCCTCGCTACAACATTTTTAGAAAAACAAGGCCAAGTCCCAGATACGTGGAAGTATAGCCAGTTCATTGACGAGGTTCAAGCCCACAGAATTGCGAGAGTCAGCCTCAGTGGCGACAGAAGCAAGGCTGTTGTCAAAGCTGAAGATGGCAAAACAGTGGTAGTGAACCTGCCTAATGATCCTGAACTGATCAATATTCTGCAAAAAAATAAAGTAGACATTGCAGTTCTGCCACCTAGTGATGAGAGCTTCTGGTTCAAGGCTTTTAGCAGTCTGTTCTTCCCATTTCTGCTCTTAGTCGGATTGTTCTTTTTGCTGCGACGCGCCCAGAGTGGCCCTGGCTCTCAAGCAATGAACTTTGGCAAGTCTAAAGCCAGAGTGCAAATGGAGCCGCAAACCCAAGTCACTTTTGGGGATGTCGCTGGCATTGACCAAGCCAAGCTAGAGCTGAATGAGGTTGTTGACTTCCTCAAGAACGCTGATCGCTTCACCGCTATTGGGGCAAAAATTCCCAAAGGAGTTCTACTCGTTGGGCCTCCAGGGACTGGTAAGACCCTCCTAGCTCGTGCTGTGGCTGGGGAAGCTGGTGTGCCTTTCTTCTCCATATCCGGCTCTGAGTTTGTGGAAATGTTCGTGGGTGTTGGGGCTTCCCGCGTTCGAGATTTGTTTGAGCAAGCTAAAGCTAACGCTCCTTGCATCGTCTTTATTGATGAAATTGACGCTGTGGGTCGTCAGCGGGGTGCTGGTTTAGGTGGCGGTAACGATGAGCGGGAGCAAACCCTCAACCAACTGCTCACCGAAATGGACGGGTTTGAAGGTAACACCGGCATCATTATTATCGCTGCCACAAACCGCCCCGATGTGCTGGATGCTGCTCTCCTACGTCCAGGTCGTTTTGATCGGCAGGTTGTTGTGGATCGGCCTGACTATACAGGGCGTTTGGAGATTCTCAAGGTTCATGCTCGTGGTAAGACACTGGCTAAAGATGTGGATCTGGAGAAAATTGCTCGTCGCACTCCTGGCTTTACTGGTGCTGACCTCTCCAACTTGCTCAACGAAGCCGCAATTTTGGCAGCACGGCGTAGTTTGACAGAAATCTCAATGGATGAAGTCAATGACGCCATTGACCGGGTGTTGGCTGGGCCTGAAAAGAAAGACCGGGTAATGAGCGAGAAGCGCAAAACCCTAGTGGCTTATCACGAAGCTGGCCATGCTTTGGTCGGTGCCTTGATGCCAGATTATGACCCAGTACAGAAAATCAGCATCATTCCTCGCGGTCGTGCTGGTGGTTTAACCTGGTTTACACCCAGCGAAGACCGGATGGATTCTGGTCTATTCAGCCGCTCTTACCTGCAAAATCAGATGGCAGTCGCTTTGGGCGGTCGGATTGCTGAGGAGATCATCTTCGGTGACGAAGAAGTGACAACTGGTGCCTCCAATGACTTGCAGCAGGTGGCCAAAGTGGCTCGGCAAATGGTAATGCGGTTTGGGATGAGCGATCGCCTTGGCCCTGTAGCATTAGGACGTCAGCAAGGCAGCATGTTCCTGGGTCGGGATATCATGGCGGAGCGGGATTTCTCAGAACAAACCGCCGCTGCTATTGATGATGAAGTCCGCAGCCTAGTAGACGAAGCCTACCGTCGTGCTAAAGAGGTGTTATCGAATAACAGGCACGTTTTAGACAAGCTAGCACAAATGCTGGTAGACAAGGAAACCGTTGACGCCGAGGAACTGCAAGAGTTGCTGGCAAATAATGATGTGAGGATGGCGGCGATCGCCTAGTCAACTAATTTTAGATTGTATCTAAAACCTAAAATCTAAACAAAGGGCAGCGCATAAGTGCATTGCCCTTTTTTTTACTAACATTTAGGTATTTGATATTACTGCCTCAGCTGGGGCTACTTACTTAAACAGACTCAGTTGTGATCAGTCCTGACGAATTCTGGAACCTCAGCTCAAAATGAGCGAATCATGAAATAGGGGGGAACACTTTATAGTAGTGCACTCGCTCAATGCTGCATTTCATCCAGTCCACTCTAAACTGAGCATCTAGACTTCCCATGCAAGACAACTCAATGCTGGAAATACCGCCTTTGCCAGAGTCAGAAGGCATTCAACCTGTTGCATCCAATTTGCTTGAGTACCAAGCACAACAACAGAAAGCTCTTGGTGGGGTGATTGCTTGCATTCGCAAACCCCTGGATTTGGAGACAATATTCCAAACGACCGCAGTCGAAGTACGGCAACAGCTTAAAGCTGATCGAGTTGGGATCTTTCGTTTCTATCCCGAACAAGACTGGGAAGGCGAATTTATTGCGGAAGATGTTGACTCAGAGTGGAGTTCTACTCTGACAGCCAGAATCTGCGATCATTGCTTTAGCGAGCGATTTGTCGCCCTATACCAGCAGGGGCGCGTGAATGCGATCGCCGATATCGAGCGAGCAGACTTGAGCGAGTGCGATCGCCAGATCTTGAAACAATTCCAAGTGCGAGCACAGATCGTCGCACCGTTGCTAAAAGGCGAAGATCTTTGGGGATTATTGTGTATTCATCAGTGCAGCAATGCTCGCGACTGGCAAGCTTCAGAGAGCGAGTTTGTGCAACAGATTGCTGAGCATCTGGGAGTTGCCTTGCAACACAGTGAATTACTAGAGCAAGCCCGGTTCCAAGCTCAACAACAAAAGGCACTCGCGGGAGTGATCGCCCGTATTCGCAAAACACTGAATTTAGACACCCTCTTCAAAACTACGGCGCTTGAAGTGCGACAACTGTTGAAGGCTGATCGGGTGGCCGTGTTCCGCTTCCATCCGGAACAGAACTGGGAAGGGGAGTTCGTTTCGGAGGATGTTGATTCAGAATGGACATCCGTTCTGGCTGCCAAAGTTTACGATCACTGTTTCGGTGAACGTTTTGCACCCTTATACCATCAGGGGCGAGTGCAGGCAGTTGCTGATATCCATAGTGCTGACTTGAGTGATTGTCATCGCGAACTTCTCGGATGCTTTCAAGTGCGTGCTAATTTGGTGGTGCCCTTGCTCAAAGAGCAAGCCTTGTGGGGCTTGCTCTGCATTCATCAATGCGGTGCGCCCCGCCACTGGCAAGCCTCAGAAATTGAGTTCGTGCAGCAAATTGCCGAACACTTGGGTGTGGCACTCCAGCAAGCAGAATACCTGAAACAAGTTCAGAATCAAGCCGAGCAGCAAAAAGCTCTAACGGGGGTGATTACCCGCATTCGCAAATCGCTGGATTTGGACACAATTTTCAAAATTACAGCGTTCGAAGTGCGGCAACTGCTCAAAGCCAATCGGGTGGCGGTGTTACGCTTTTATCCCGAACGGGACTGGGAAGGTAAATTCATTTCGGAAGATACAGACTCCGAATGGTTTTCTGTTCTGGCTACCAAAGTTTACGATCATTGCTTCGGCGAACGGTTTGCACCGTTATACCATCAGGGGCGGGTGCAGGCGATCGCGGATATTGACGATGCTGGACTGAGTGATTGTCACCGCGAGATTCTCGGACGCTTCCAGGTGCGGGCTAATCTGGTGGTACCCCTGCTAAAAGAGCAAACCTTGTGGGGCTTGCTCTGCATTCATCAATGTGATGCGCCCCGCTACTGGCAAGCCTCGGAAATTGAGTTCGTGCAGCAAATCGCCGAACACTTGGGCGTAGCACTCCAGCAAGCCGAGTACTTGGAACAAGTCCAAACCCAATCGGCACAACTAGCAAAAGCAGCAGAACGGGACAGGGCTGCCGAGCAGCAGAAAGCCCTAGCAGCAACCGTCGATAAAATCCGTCAGTCCCTCGATCTTGATACGATTTTCTGTACCACTGCCCAAGAAGTAAGACGACTGCTACAAGCTGATCGGGTGACGATGTACCGCTTTAATCCGGACTGGAGTGGGGATTTTGTCGCAGAGTCTGTGGCAAAGGGATGGACTCCCTTAGTAGGCGTGCATCCGACGATCACAGACACTCACCTGCAAGAAACCCAAGGCGGACGGTATCGCTATAATCAATCGTTTGCGATCAACGATATCTATCAAGCAGGACACACGGATTGTCACGTAGCGCTGTTAGAAGAATTTCAGGCAAGAGCCTACGCGATCGCCCCGATTTTGCAGGGAGATCAACTCTGGGGATTGCTGAGTGCCTTTCAAAACTCCGGTCCGCGCCAATGGCAAACTCATGAGGTGGACTTGCTTGCTCAAATTGGCACCCAAATGGGAATAGCCCTCAAGCTAGCCAGTGCAAGAGTTCGGGAAAAAGCATTGGCTCAAACGGTGGATAAAATTCGCCAGTCATTAGAAATTGATACCATCTTCCAAACGACAACCTATGAAGTCAGACAACTGCTGCAAGCTGACCGAGTGGCAATGTACCGCTTTAATCCAGACTGGAGTGGGGATTTTGTGGCAGAATCCGTAGCAGAGGGATGGACTCCCTTGCTGGGCGTGCAACCAACGATTGCAGACACTCACCTGCAAGAAACCCAAGGGGGAAGATATCGCCGCAACGAAACCTTTGCCGTCAACGATATCTATCAAGCAGGGCACACGGACTGTCACGTAGAACTGTTAGAAGAATTTCAGGCAAGAGCTTACGCGATCGCCCCGATTTTGCAGAGAGATCAACTCTGGGGATTACTGGTCGCCTTTCAAAACTCCGGTCCGCGCCAATGGCAAACAGAGGAAATTTACTTGCTGACCCAGATTGGTAACCAACTGGGCATTGCTCTCCAGCAAGCAGTCTACCTGCAACAAGTTCAAACTCAAGCAACCCAACTGGCAAAAGCAGCAGAACGGCAGCGGGCGCTGGCTACGACAGTGGAAAAAATCCGCCAGTCCCTCGACATTGACGAAATCTTTCAAACCACAACCCAGGAAGTCCGCCAGCTTCTAGAAGTT
This sequence comes from uncultured Microcoleus sp., assembly GCA_964657555.1. Classification (GTDB taxonomy): domain Bacteria; phylum Cyanobacteriota; class Cyanobacteriia; order Cyanobacteriales; family FACHB-T130; genus CAZZWA01. The sequence continues at coordinate 1,502 of CAZZWA010000155.1, read as the reverse complement.
GAACGGGTAGCTATCTACCGCTTCTATCCTAATTGGAGCGGTCGGTTTGTTGCCGATTCGATTGTTAGTGGGTGGACTCCCCTGACAACCCCCCAGTCTCCCTTAGAAACTGTCTTCTCGCAAGCATCCTCAACCGGGGAGTACCCCCGCAATGAAACATTCGTTCCCATTCTTCAGGGTGAGAAGCTTTGGGGCTTACTTGTTGCTTATCAAAACTCCCAACCTCGGTATTGGACCGATGAGGAGATCAACCTTTTAGCTCAAGTCGGGGTGCAACTTGGCGTGGCGCTGCAACAGGCGGAACTCCTCAAGCAAACCCGTCAACAAGCGGAAGAACTCACCCAAACCCTTAGAGAACTCCAGCAATCCCAAACCCAACTCATTCAGGGAGAGAAAATGGCGAGTTTGGGGCAGTTGGTGGCAGGGGTTGCTCATGAAATTAATAACCCAGTTAACTTTATCTTCGGTAACCTCAACCATGTGAGTGATTACACCCAAAATTTGCTCAGCATGGTGAGCCTCTACCAAGAACATCATCCAAATCCTGCCTCTGCCATTCAGGAGCAAGCCCAAGCAGTTGACTTAGAGTTTATCACCGAAGACTTGCCCAAAACTCTCGCTTCTATGAAAATGGGGGTAGACCGCATCCGTCAGATTGTGTCGTCGCTCCGTACATTCTCCCGACTCAATGAGGCTGAGAAGAAGCCCGTAAACCTTCACGAAGGGATTGACAGCACTCTGTTAATCCTACAGCATCGCTTGAAAGCCAAATCAGACTTTCCGGCGATCAAGGTGGTCAAGGAGTATGGGGATTTACCCTTGGTAGCGTGCTACGCGGCTCAGCTCAATCAAGTTTTTATGAATATTCTCAGCAATGCAATTGATGCGTTGGAAGAGAGTTCTGAGGTCTTCGTCGGCAGTTCTAAATTAAAAACCAGGAACATCGAGTCTATCAACCAAACCCAAAACGCCAAACGCCAAACCTTTCTATTCCCTGCCTGCGGATTCGTACAGAAGTTGTGAATAACACTGTGGTGATTCGCATTGCGGATAATGGTCGTGGTCTGCCTGATGAGGTGCGATCGCGGATTTTTGATCCTTTCTTCACTACGAAGCCGAGTGGCAAAGGAACGGGGTTAGGGCTATCGATCAGCTACCAGATTGTGACGGAGAAACACAATGGTCAACTGAAGTGCGTTTCCCAGCCCGGTCAAGAAACTGAGTTTACAATCGAAATTCCACTGCACTAAATTGCCCCTTGTTGCTTCGCTACTTTTGAGCCCGCGCTACGGGACGTGGGATGTGCTGTTTGGTGAGTACGGGCCGGATATCACCTTCATCGACCAGGCGCTGGCGCAGACGTTCAGCCGCTACGCTGTGAACCCCAGGAAGATTGCGATCAAGGGCTTCTCCGATGGGGCTTCCTACGCGCTAAGTGTCGGCATCACCAACAGCGACTTGTTCACCCATGTCATAGCGTTCTCTCCGGGGTTTATGGCACC
>CAZZWA010000154.1:0-12290 GCA_964657555.1 uncultured Microcoleus sp. | reverse complement strand
CCTCTGATCGCCCCAAAACATTCCTGAAGTTCCTCAAAAAAGCGAGCAAGCAGACGAATTCCCACATTCCCCGATTTCTGCCCGTAAGGTTTGCGAGACGCCCCTCCCTGAGTTGCTGCTGGTGGCGATCGCTCACACTCCCGCGTTTCTCACAAGCTTCGTGATCGCACTCTTTAGCACCTTTACCCCTCTAGATCCAGCCTTTGTGCATTTTTAATAGCGGGGCTTAAAATCAACGTGCCATTCAACCTAATAAGCGAGCAAAATCGCTGCAAAATTCTAAATTTTTAAAATCTCAAGCCGACGCCGCCTTGGATTGAGATAGCAGTGCCTCCACTGTTGCGGTAGGCATCAAAAGCAAAAATGGCATTCCCAAAAAGAACTGTACTGCTATTGGGAACAACGTAATCAATCCCAGGCTGTAGCGCAAAGCTAGTTTTGTTGCCAAGGGGTGAAGGCGTGTTGCCACTGGCAAAAGAAGCGCCAGCTCCCAAATAGACATCAGTTTGCCAGTTGAGGGGAAGATCGTAGGAAATTGTGGGCACAATCGCCGTACCAGAACCAATGAGGCTCTGAGCCCGCAGCGAAAGGGGAACCTGCAACAGTTTATAGCGTACAGCAATTACTCCACCAACCTGACGACCGCCTCCATCTCCTTTCGTAACACCAAATGTGGGGCCGACTCCGACATAACTTCCGTAAGCCGCCTGAGCAGCAACTGGCTGAGTGGGAACTAGACCACCTAGCACCATGACCAGGCATAGCTTTACTAAACCGTCCACTCCCAACAATAAATTCTTAAAAAGCTTCATCTGTTTCCTCCTCACCGCCCACGAAGGATCGTGGAGCAAATAAATTCCAGAATCATGAACTCTGTAGGGTGTGTTCGGCGAAGCCGCAGGGCACCTTAGACTAAGGAGTTCGGTGCATTACGTTGACACTTTTCTTGAATGCCGTAGGCTATACGCACCCTATGCAAAGGTTGTAGGTTATTAAATTCGCGATCGTCAGCCGAATGCTTCCGTCTCCCAGATGAATTGTACCTCTTGCTGTACCCCTTCTGCCTTCTGCCTTCTTCAAGGACATTTAGGATGAAGCCCTCCCTGGTCGCAGATAAAGGCAATTTGCTTGGCATCTAAATTTTTGACTTTGGCAAAGCTGACATTTTTTACATGGGCGGATGTAGCCGCAGACGGTGGCGATTGAATAAATTGGTCGGACTTATGGTTGACGGTAGTAAAGGTGACTCCCTGAAAGTCAGCTGCATCAAGATTAGCTCCTTGTAGATCGGCTGAGCTTAAGTCAGCGTTTCGCAAGTTAGCATTCTGTAGCTGAGCCTGACTGAGATCGGCACCAACCAGTTTGGTGGAGTTGAGATCGGCATCTCGAAGGTTGGCGTGATGCAAATTTGCTTTTGTCAGATCTGCCCCTTCCCAGTTGGATCTTGTCAGTTCTGCGAACTGGAACTGGGTTCCTAAAGCGCTGACCTGTTTGAGACGAGCACCATACAAATTAGACTGGCTCAGATTCGCATTCGTTAACTCTGCGCCAGTAAGGCTGGCGTTTTCTAAGATCGCTTCGCGTAAATCGGCAGCCATCAGTTGTGCGCTGCTAAGGTTGGCATTGCTCAGCTTGGCACCGTTTAAGTTAGCTCGGCTGAGGATGGCTCGGGTCAGGTCGGTATGATCCATGACAACCTGCTGAAGCATTGCTTCAGTCAGGTTAGCTTCTTTGAGTTCGGCACCACTCAGGTCGCTAATCCAATCATCAAAGGTGCCAAAACGTCCGTCTTCACCTGGGCCGTGGAAGCTACTACCGCGCAAACTAGCATTTGTGAGGTTTGCTCCTCTGAAGTTAATTCCGGATAAATCAGCTTTATCCAGAACCAGAGCAAATTGCCTCGTCCCACTGGTGATTGCACCTAGCTCTGTGCGACTGAGGTCAGCTTTGTGGATTTGACCACTGTAGACAGTAAGGATTTTGGCGATCGCTCGTTGCGATGCCCGCTGCCGAGCTATCAACTGCTGCTCTTCAGGAGTTCCCTGACGCTGTAGGGTCTGTTGGTCATTTTCTAGGGACTGATTCAACCGTTGTAAGTTTGGCAGGGCTTGAGGACCGGCACTCACTAGAGCTTGCCCAATAGCATCAATTAGCTCTTGCGTCTTTTCCTGCCCTAGCAAATCCACCAAAAAGGGAACAGCACGAGGATCGTCGAGTCTGGCTAGTGCCAAGAGGGCTCCCCGGCGTTCTTCTACTGCATTAGGTGAGGTGGCGCTTAATTGCTTGACTAGAGCGAGAAATACCTCGTTGTTTTGTTGTTTAAACACTCGTCGGTTCGCCTGACTTTGAATGTAAATCTGGGTACCGACAAACGTGCCTAAGACGGATGCCATAGCGGCGAAAGCCACAATCAGCAGGGTGAAGCCAGGGTTTTGGCGCATCCACTGCCAAAGATGCCAACGCGGCCAGTTGGGGACTGTGGTCAGGACAATGGTGGTAACGGTTTCGCGGCGGCGGTATGTAGATGCTTCCTCATCTGGCTCTGTCCAGTTGCTTTGCACTTCCATCCTGATCGGTTGCCGATGATGCCCTTGTTGATGTCCATTGGCATAATTCCTACCTGCATATCGCCCTTGACGAGCCCCGTCTAAGACAAATGTTCCTGCTAGTCGGTCGTGCAATGTACGGCCTGCTCGACCCAACAGCAGGATCGCACTCTCGCCCACAACTAACAAACTAGCTAGTCCCAGCAAAATGCCCCCATCCGGAAAGGCCCCAGTGTATTGCCAGATCGTGTAGGCTACTCCTACTGGCAACCCCCACCGTCCTACTCCCTCGCGAAAAAGGGCACGTACTATACCTGGTGGTTCCCCAGATGCATTGACCACCCGGACGCCAAACATGGCCTTAGCAGGAGTTTGACCAGTTTTTCCCAATTTATTGAGTTGCCAACCTACTACGACTACAGGTGCGAACAGCGCTCCGCACCAGAACAAATTAGTAAGCGGGGGAACTTGCTGGTTACTATCGTGCAGAGGCAGCCCCAAGGTTTTGGCGATCGCCTCTTGGGTGCTAGCCAGCACTGGGTTGAGGGGAACTGGCTCACCCACTGCATGAGACTGGGCTACGACACCGATGCTATAGGGCGCTAAGGCACTAGCTGCCACCAGTGAAACTTCCACTACAGTTGCTGCAAACCGTCTGGCAACCAATGGCAGCCTGTAAAATCGTATCCGCAACGATGCCTGACGCTCATTTGAGCTTTTCACTGATTGTTGGGTAGCCATTGGCAGCCTTCCATGACGAGCTGGTAAAGATTGGCTCTCACTTAGGAGCCTTGGCAGCAACGAAAAGCCTGTATACCAAGTACAGTAACACTCCTACTATGGCAAGACTGATAAGCGTTGCTACCAATTGAAAAACCGTTTTGAGAACTATAAGACCAACTATAGCCGCAGCGGATATCACTACGACTTTCCCGACCCCAGAAAAGCCGTTAAACCAGTTCGTGACTTGCTGGAGGAGAGGCTGGATAGATTGCCAGCGAGCGCTCTGGCTTGTTGGCAGTTGCCCTGGCTCGCTTTGAAATGGTCGGGAGGTTGACGGTTGGTTGATTTGTGCTTCAATTTCCTGGAGTCTACGCTCCCACTCTCGATTTTCTTGAGGACTCATCTATTTTTAAGCAGGCTGAAATAATGATATTACTAGACGACAAACCAGAAAGAGGTCTGCCATTATCTTGATGATTGTAGCGAAGGAGTGATTATAATATCAAATTTTATAGATAAAACTCAGATTTAGTAGGAAATAAATATTATTAGTTACAGAAATAACAAGTAGGGAAAACCGACTGATTACTACTAAAATTCCCTACAATTTATTTGATAAAAAGAGCCTCAATATTCTGCTTATACAGATAGTGACAGTTGGAAGACAGGAACATGCATATCCCCCAATTGTTTACTTATTTGTGACACTAGTAATAAGAGGATTGTCATTAAATACCAGGAGGGATGACATCATGAAAACATTCAAGCAATGGTTGGTTGTTCCCACAACTTTAGCTTTGCTCTTAACCAGCGCCGGTGTAGCTCTCAGCAATCCCCCGGTCATACAACTAGCAAAAAATCTTCAGGCTGACCCGACTATCGTTAATGGTAGCTCTGGGGGACCAGTCAAGACCAAAGATTGCGGTTCCATTGCTCAGACGCCAAACCAAGTGGTGAGCATGAATGCCCCAATCGACTATATGCGTATTAACGTGCAAGCGGAGGGCGAACCTACTCTTGTGGTTCAGGGGCCAGGAGGGCGCTTCTGCGTGTTGGCAGATAAAACTTTTGGAGAAAATCCGCAAATGTCAGGGTTTTGGCCACAGGGTATTTATTCAATTTACGTAGGCGATCGCGCTGGTGGGCAGCATCCCTACACCCTATCGCTTACCCAAAAGCGAAACTGAGGCAGCTGACTCGCCATAATTCTTTGTTTATGTAACGGGGCGCGGTTTGTAGCCAATTGCTCTAAACCACGACCAAGAGCAAATTGTTTTTGTGAAGGTTCTTAGTCTTCTATCTGCTGGACTGAAACCTCAACGGCTTCAACATCAATCGTGCCTGGTGGAGTCAAGCGCCGAAAGTGACCATTTTCTGCTTTGAGAGACTCCTGACAGCTGGGGCATCGAAACTCGGTACGGTTAAAACCAGTGAATTCATAGCCGCAAACGGGACACTGGTCTTCTACCAGATTGCGTTTCACCCACCAGCGAAACACAAAAAACGCGATCGCTGGTGCTATCAGGATTAACCCAAGCAGAATGAACAACGATTTAACTAACCAGCCCAAGCCAATTGACCCCAGCAACAATACGAACACCAAGAGGGTTAGCCAATAGCCAATTCCAGAGAGGTTGAATTGAATTATTTTGGGGCTGTTCTGGTTCACGGAAGTTTCCTAGCTTGCAACGTAGTGTGGAACGCCTAAAAATGAAAATTGCTCCACAGTTATGATCGTAGTCCTCTCATACCCGTTTGCCCATCTTACTTCCATTATTAGTCCTCAGTCCTTTGCCAATCACCGATGACCAAATGTTAAGACCCTAACATCTGCAATTGATACAAATTGGCATACAAGCCACCTTGCTGTAGCAATTCCTCATGACTGCCAGATTCTATAAGCTGTCCGCGCTTGAGCACTAAAATCCGATCAACATTACGGATAGTTGAGAGCCTATGAGCAATGATAATGGCTGTACGCCCCACTAGCAGCCTGTCTAGTGCTTCCTGAATTAAAGCTTCTGTCCCTACATCTAGACTCGCTGTTGCCTCATCCAAAACGAGAATCCGGGGATTGCGAATAGCGGCACGGGCAAAGGCTAAAAGTTGCTTCTGTCCGCTAGAGAGATTTGTACCCCGCTCTCTGAGTTGGGTATCGTAACCTTGGGGTAACTGTTCGATAAAGTTGGCAACGTTAGTTTGGAAAGCTGCCAAGCAGACTTCATCTAAGGAGTAAGTTTCTCCCAGAGTGATATTGCTCTTGACATCACCAGCAAAGAGAAAACCATCCTGGAGGATGACACCGATGTGGCGGTGCAGTTCCGTCTGGGGTAAGTCGCGAATATCAACACCATCGACAAGAATACATCCCTGAGTGGGTTCCCAAAGACGGCAAAGCAGACGAATAATAGAACTTTTACCAGCCCCAGTGGGGCCCACTAAGGCAACTTTCTCACCAGGATTGATGACGAAATCCAGGTCTTTGAGGACATACTCGTCGTTTTTGTATGCTAACCAAACATGCTCAAAGCGAATCTCTCCGCTTCCCCCCTCAGCTAGGGAGGAAGCGATCGGCAGTGATTTGGGGTGTTCTGGGTCGCGGATTTCGATTGGCTCACTCATAATATTACTGATGCGCTCGACTGCCGTAAACCCAGCTTGCAGCATGGTGAATTTCTCAGCAAATCGGCGCAAAGGGTCGAACAGACGCTGAGAAAACAGAATAAAGGCAGACAGAGTTCCGAAATTGAGATTGTTTCCCATAATCAGGAGACCGCCTGCCCAGAGGACACCAGCGATCGCTACCAGGGCAATCCACTCCAAGGTGGCGGACACGGCTGAGTCATGAAAGATGGTTTTGTCAACTTCTTTGATGTAGCGCTTGTTGACAGCGCGAAATACTTCGCTATTAAATTGCTCTCGACGGAATACTTGCACCACGTTAATGCCAGTGATATTTTCTTGCAGCATTGAGTTGAGCGCTGAGAGTTCATCCCTAGCCTTATAGTTGGCTTTGCGGTACTCCTGTTGAAAGTAAACAATTAGACCACTAATGGGAAAGAGCATCAATACCAGCATCAACGCCAGTTTCCACTCCACAGCGAACATGGTGATGGCGATCGTCAAAATGGAAATGACATCGCTAACAATGCCAATCGCACCTGTGGAAAAGACATCTCCTAGCGCTTCTACATCACTGGTGAGGCGGGTAATCAGACGCCCCACTGGTGTCTGGTCAAAAAACCGCACTGCTAGAGAAGTGACGTGGTAGAACAAATCTTCACGAATATCAGCAGTGATTTGCTGACCGACTTTCTGCACCAAGTAGCCTTGGAGAGATGCAAATACTAGTCGGATGACCACTGTGAGCAGTAGTAAAATAACCAGGAGATTTAAGCTATCCGACATTGAGCGTTCCTGGATAAAAGACCAGGTTTTCTCGCCATTAATTCGGGAAATTGCTTGTCCGACGATCAGGGGTTGAATTGCGAGGGCCACAGAGACTGGGACTAACAACACCATTGACAGCAAAAACTCGCGTCCGTGGCGGCGGGCGTATGGCACCAGTCTCAGGAAGAGTTGCCAGTCACTTTCGCGCCTCTGGCGTCGCTGGTTTTTACCAGCCTCTGTCGGGGGGGATGATATAGTCAATCTACAACCTATGCAACAGCAAAAAACGCGCTATCCGAATGTAGCGTATTTGACTGGATTATTATCATCGTGCTTAGGAGTGAGACTACCGAAAGCCCCAAGTTGACTGACAAATTTGAGGATTAGGGCTGGTTAGCTTGAGAATTTTGCTTCTTGAATGGTAGCGTTGACTGTTTTGGGGAACTAATCACAAGATTTCTGATTCGTTTTTGCTCAAAAGATGGTTCTTTTGGCGCAGGATAACTTGACTGTGACTTACCATATAAGCCAGATGGTGCATTAACGTAGCGTAACGCACCTTACAGCTTAGGAGTTCACAGACAGACTGCTAGGTGTCAATCAGGTTGCTGATCGCAATTTCTCAATCCAATCGTGAAGGTTACCCGTATTGAGGCGATAACCCAGGGGATGGGCAATAAGCCGCGCTGTACTTACAAATAGTGTATCAGTTTCAATCAAGCCATTCTCTTTGAGGGTGCGCCCAGTTGAAACTAAATCGACAATCGCCTCCGACATTCCCGTAATCGGCCCCAGTTCCACAGAACCATAGAGGGGTATAATCTCCACAGGCAAATCCATGCTGTGGAAGTATTCGCGGGCGCAGTGAACAAACTTGGAAGCTACTCGACTGTGGGGCGGCAGTTCCAATGCTGACTGATAAGGACTGAACTGCTTAACTGCTACCGACAGACGACATTTGCCAAATTGGAGGTCAGCTAGGTGAGCAACTTGGGGTTGTTTTTCCCGCAGTACGTCATAACCGACAATTCCTAAATGGGCTTGACCGTACTCCACATAAACCGGCACATCTTGTGCTCTAACCAGCAAGGCTTTGGCAATGCCACTGGGATCGGAGATTTGCAGTTGGCGGTTGGCTGAGTCGAGAAAGGCACTAAAGTCTAATCCGACAGATTGCAGGAGACGGATGCTATCTACTAAGAGTGCGCCTTTGGGCAGTGCGACGGTAACCATAGGAAAGTAAGGATGAGCAACTATAAATTATAAGCTATACTTTATTTCTTCCATTAGAGTAACTTTAAAGTAAAAGGATACAGTACTTTTTTAGGATTCCCTAATCAGCACTCGCTCTTTATATAAAGATTTTTCTATAAAATCACGCATAAAATTTAAATATATTTACATTTCACCAAAATAAAGACATCTTTTTTGAAGTTAGCTAAAATCACTGGCAGTTGATTGGGCTCATTTTCAGGTTTTAGGCAAAACCTGACAGAGGCATCTCACACAATTACACAAACACCTAGCTGTAAATTACTCTATGTGCCAATTTTTTGCTGAAATAAATTTGTAAAAATATGGTTGATGCTTGTCATTAGCCTCAGGAGGAAAGTAGATAATTAGAAACAAACAGAGTTTTTTATACTGTAGGTAAAACCCTACTAATTATTTAGGAACGGTAACTAAATAGATTCTATAGAGATAATGAAACAGCAAGCCACCTCCCATCTTATCCTCAGGCACTTTCTCAGGACTTTTTTGCCTTTAGCAGCACTAGTAAGCGGCATTTTAGGGGGTATTTACTTTGGCGAAGTAAAGGCAGATAGAACAACCCGAGAAATTGATGAGGTTCGCGAGGTAGATTTACAGGCTAAATCGATTGCGAGTGATTTCGAGGCAGTTGTGTCGGACTTGATGTTTCTAGCAAGTATGAATGAAACACAAGCATTGCTAAAAGATAGTACAGATGAGAGCAAAACCACCTTAGCTAGAGATTTTTTCATTTTTGCCCAGCAGAAACATATCTATGACCAAATTCGGGTTCTCGATACTCAGGGTAAAGAAGTTGTGAGAGTCAATTTCAACAGTGGTCAACCTAAGATTGTGCCGGAGAATGAACTGCAATCTCAACAAAAGAGATATTACTTTAAAGACACTTTCAGGTTAAAGCAGGGGGAGGTATTTGTATCCCCTTTTGACCTCAATATTGAACGAGGAAAAATTGAGCAGCCGCTCAAACCAACAATTCGTTTTGGAACTCCTATTTTTGACATGCAGGGCCAGAAACAGGGAATTCTGGTACTCAACTATTTGGGCAGACAACTCATTAATAATATGAAACAAGCTAGCTCACACACGTTGGGTGACTCCATACTCCTCAATAGCTCAGGCTATTGGCTAAAGAGTGTCAATCCAGGTGATGAATGGAGATTCATGTATCCAAATCAGCAAAATCACACCTTTGGCAACGCTTTTCCGGTAGCATGGGAGAAAATTGCTAAGGCTGAGTCAGGACAATTCCAAACAGCCGAAGGGTTATTTACTTTTACTACGGTTTATCCACTCTTAGAAGGTCAAAAATCTAGTACTGGAGCGAGCGGAGCTTTTAAAGCGAGTAGGAGCCAGTTAGAGTCTAAATCTTACTATTGGAAAATTGTTACTCGGGTATCGCCATCAGTTTTGCAAGCCACATCCCAAAGATTTCTGGGTCAACTCCTACTGCTTTATGCTGGACTGCTGCTGCTACTAGGAATTGGCTCTTTTTGGATGGCATGGAGTAGCATGAGTCGCCACTTAGCAGAGGCAAAACTTAGACAATCTCAATTGCGGCTTTTAGAACTATCTGAAAACGAAGATTTGCTTAAAAGTCGTTTAGCTAGCCAGATTAGAAACTCATTAGAGCTGGACGTCATTTTGAGTACTGCCGTGAATGAAGTCGGCCAAATGTTGCAGATTCACAGGTGCTACTTCTTTTGGTACGAGAAAGATAGCTTTCAACTAAGCCATGAAGTTTATTTTTCCAATAAACTCAATCTTACCAGTCCTGGTCTGCTCCAAGTTGTGGAAGTGCTGGGTGAGACACTTCTCAAGCTGAAGGGTCTGCGGGTAGATGATATATCGACGGCTAGTCACATAGACAACGACAGCCGTAATCTGTTAATTTCCATAGGCTGCATTTCTGTGCTGGCTGTCTTAGTGCATACTTATTCAGGTCGAATGGGAGTGATCGTTTGCGAACACCAACACCTGCGCCCTTGGAGTGATCAAGAGGTAGAGTTTCTTCAAGAAGTGGCTGACCATTTGGCGATCGCCATTGACCAAGCGGAACTCTACGCTCAAAGTCGAGCTACTGCTGCTGTTGCGACTGCGCAGGCTGAACAACTAGAAAAAGCTCTAAATCAACTTCATCAGACTCAATCTCAACTGATTCAGACGGAAAAAATGTCTTCTCTTGGTCAACTGGTTGCTGGTGTGGCTCATGAAATCAACAATCCAGTCAATTTCATTTACGGTAACTTAACCCACGTCAGCGATTACACAAAAGACTTGCTGGAGTTGGTACATCTCTACCAAAATCACTATCCTATGCCTATCTTAGAAATTCAGGAGTATATTGAAGAAATTGACCTTGACTTTCTAGTTAAAGATTTACCTAAAACGCTTTTTTCGATGAAAGTTGGTGCTGAGCGTATTCGCGATATTATTCTCACTTTGCGGAATTTCTCCCGTTTGGAAGAAGCGGAAATGAAACTGGTTAATATTCACGAAGGTCTCGACAGTACGCTATTAATTTTGTCCCACCGACTGAAAGCTAAAGTTGGATATCCTGCTATTCAAATTGTCAAAGAGTATGGCAATGTGCCTGTAGTAGAGTGCTATGCCGGACAATTAAATCAGGTGTTTATGAACGTTCTTAGCAATGCGATCGATGCTTTAGAAAACCTCAGAACAGAGGAACAAGAATGTAAATTCTCGCAGAACGTGCCACCTACAATCACCATTCGTACTCAAGCTGTGAATGACTATGTAGCTGTGCAGATTGCCGACAACGGGTCAGGAATGACAGAAGAAGTGAAGGCAAAGTTATTTGACCCCTTTTTTACTACAAAGCAGGTTGGTCAGGGAACAGGTCTTGGCTTGTCAATCAGCTACCAGATTGTCGTTCAGAAGCATGGCGGAGAGCTGTGGTGCAAATCGGCACTGGGACAAGGCACAGAATTTTGGATTGAGATTCCAGTGCGGCAAAGCCATCAGATTAAATCTGGCAATCAACAGGAAGTTGCAGCTGAATGATTAATGGTTAAATAGATGATGCTGTTGACAAAAAAGCATTTTCTTTTTCCTTTGCTACGAACTTGCTTAATCCTCTATCTATTCCACTCGCTTTCTCTTCTAGTTCAGAGAACATCTCTTGCATCATTTTAGTGTATGGCAGCACGAGGAGTTTGTACTTTGGCTCCACGCGAACTAAAAGTTCATTCATCAGCAGCTTGGTCATTTGTGCAACTAGTTCCCATGTCACTTCTATAGCCGGAAAGACCATGACACATAAGGGAATCAGTTCTTGTTCCACTGCTGCCATACTATCCTCTAAGACGCACAACCACAGATAGCTTTGGAACATATCTAGGTCTCTGAGCACAGAAGCTTTCACTCCTGGATCGCTCAGCCCTCCTCGACGACTGCGATGAGCAGGGTACAATTGGACAGAGTAACTATAGACTGTCCTAGCAATCTCCTGACTAATAGGTAACATTTGCTTAACAACAGCTAAGCTTCGCGAACTTAGCTCGTGCTTAGCGGCGGCGGCGCAAACTCGTTGCCAGGGGATGCAGGTTTGCTCTTCAATAAATTTAAAGTAAGGGCTAAGTAATATTTGCTCGGGGAGTGTCAGGTGCTTGAGCGCCAACTCTGAAGTGAAGTGAAACTGCGTGCTGATAAAGCCAATGGTGCGCAAATCTTTCGATACGAGATGTTGCTCCTGAAGTTGCAATATGGATGGTTCAAGCACCATAGCGAGCTGTTCTATTACTGGTAGCTCTATGGCTTTTTGTGCCCACTGTGTAAGGGTATTATTAGATAAATCAAGAGTCTCTCTGGATGAACTTGAAGTTGCTACCAATGGCAATGCCGTCAGTGCTGCTGTACTCGGTGACTGTTGTAAGAAAACTTCCAGTGCCTTTAAATAAATTGGCCCAGCAGAGTCGGCTAATCGTCTGGCCTCGGCTAAATTCACGACATTTGGAATATAAGAGAAAAGATCATTCGTTTTTAACCCAGCGCGATCGCAATTAGTCTGGATGAGATGTTCCATCTTAGAAATAGTTTTAGCTCGTCCCTTTCTTGAGGAAACTTCAACCAATTCCGACATGGTGAAGCAGCCTTCTAGAGAAAAAAGAGCTAATAAGTCTGGGACATAGCGTTTGGCCCAGAGTTTAACTAAGAGCTTAACTGCACTATTGTTGACAAGGTTGCTTTTTTTTAGCACGGTTTATAAATTTAGATGTAGTGGGACTAGTATAGTTTTTGATAGTGTTTACAGGCTGTTGTTTGAATTCTACTAACGCTGATATCAGAACCTTTGCTTGCTATTAACAACAAATTGATAGCACGGTCTTCAGGTGATTAATC